>CALMMG010000059.1 GCA_937868185.1 uncultured Pseudomonadota bacterium | reverse complement strand
ATGGGAATGTCTTCTTTTCGGTAAGGCCATTACTTTTCCTCCAATTGGAAAGATCTCGGTTACAGCTTGTTGTCTGTAACGGGTTTCTCAAAAAATCTCAACAGATTCAACATAAGTGACACGGTTTTCACTCAGCGCCGTCAATAAGGGAAAGCATTTTCCCGTGTTGCAAAAATCAGGTACTCGCCAACGCCTGCCTCTACACAGGCAATAGACCTGGTGCGTTACAACCGGAAATCGCTCCAGGAAATCACCACTCTCTACTGGTCCTTCAACCTTGACAAGACCTGGAAGGGGGACACATCTGCCCCACTAACACAATTACACGGACAACAATTCAGATTCGCACCACACTTCAAACACAATCCCAAACACTTGTCCCTGCAGAGTCTTTTCTCCGGCAGGCAAAGATACACCTGCTGCGCAAGCACGGAAAAAACATCCACAACCGGCTCCCTAGATACACAACATCCAAATCACAGCTCTTGCACAAGTATTCCGAAACAATATCACCCTCTTTTTCGTTGGCAAGCAATTCAAAAACGAGCTCAAACTCTTCAGCCAAGACATAGGTGAAGGAATCAAGACAGCGATCGCATTCAAAAACAAGGGGCAGACTCAAGCTGCCCAAAAACAGAACTCGTTTGCCCTCTTTTTTCAGGGTAACGGTACAGACTCCCTGCCCTTGGCAGATGACATCATTCCCTGGAACCCAAGAATCTTCGTCAACACTAAAAGAAAGGCCGACCGCTGGTATTTCGTCCCACTTGATTCGCACACATCACCCGTTCATAATACAAAAACAGAACCGACTAATATAGATAAACAGGGTTTATTGTCAAGCGAATTCACCGCCAGACCTTTTTTTCTCATTGACGCGGACGCTCAATGAGGCATCTTCGACAAACAGGGGGGGGAATATCTTGGGTTGAACAAAAAAAAACTGAATCACAACAACCGGGAGAGGCGGTCGCTCGCCTTGCACAGACGATGACCAAGCACATGAATAATCCGTCGAAAAAATTTCAGACCAAGAGCAGGAGCCTGCCTCAGCATCAGTTCCATATTATCCCCAGAGAGGATCAGGAGATGGCTTTTTTCCATGGCGACAACAGTGGCATGCCGATCACGCCGCCCCACAACAGAAATCTCACCAACCAGACTTCCCCGCTCAAATACGGCAACCAAGATGGGTTTCCCGGGGAATATTCCCTCCATCTTTATAGCAAGCTTCCCCTCAACAAGAAACCCCATAAAATCGCCGGGATCCCCGCTGCGCATCACAACTTCCGCCGGCTGCCACTCTCTAAACTCAAGATAGGAACACAACACGCCCATTTCTTCTGCAGATAAAAAAGAAAATATATCATTTAACTCCTCGGGCCTGTATCTCCCAAAAAGCATTCCTTCAATAGTACCCATGGGTTGTTATTCAACAGCCCCCTTACTTACCTTCTCTTCGAGCCTGGCAACAAGTCCGGCGAAATTCTCCTTACTCAGAATACTGGCAAACTGGGTCCGATAATTATTCACTAGGCTCACACCCTCAACTTCCACATCATAAACCATCCAGCGGTCATCATTATTTCTGAGCTTATAATTAACCGGGGTTTCAACATTTTTACGAATTAGATCACTATAAACGATGGCCTTATTCCCCTGTAAGGCAGCTTTTTTAAAAACAACCTTCTCCCCGGAATAAGTTTCAATCTTTGCTATGTATGTGTTCTCCAACAGCGTCTTAAACAAAAAGACAAATCGGTCCTGCTCTTCAGGAGTCCTTTCCTGCCAGTGTTTAGCCAGCGCACGCATTGACATCTCTCGAAAATCAAATTTCTTTTCGACAATCGTCACCACACGCTTTTTTCGCTCTGCCTTCTTAGTCGGCACGGCGAGCTTTTCATCCTGCAGAATCGAAATAATTTCATCAACGGCATCCTTGATAAAAACAACAGGGTCCGTTGCCGTAGCACAAGAAATCCCCCGAAACATGACGGGGATAGCAATTGCCAGAATAAGTACAGCAAGAAACTTCCAACACCACACGTTCCCGTTCTTCATCTTCCCCTCTAAAATAATTCCATGGCGTACTAGCATTATTGACCAACCTTAGCTTCGCTAAATCCTGCAGCGCAAAGCCTCTGCGCCTCCTGCTTAGCAAGTCCAAACTGTTTTCCAGCAGGCACCTCTAAAGCATAAAAATTATGCCCCCCCCGATCATACACTGTAACAACCGAGTCCTTTTCCATAACCAGCAAAGCTTGTCGCATAAGAAGAAGCTTTTCGGCGTCAAATGAGGTTCCAACCTGAACAAAATAATCATCAACAGGAATCAATTCGGCATCCAAGTCAGAGGAAAGCGACCCATCCGTATCCTGAGCATATGTTTTTTCAATCCTGCCAAATGAAGAAATGTACACGGAGTCACTGCCCACGGCAACATCACGTATTTTCTTTTGCCGATACTGGCGATATGCATCGCGCAAAGAAACATACGGGTCAATGGCAGACTCCTTAAAATCTTCGTAATCTCCCAGAGTAAGAGAGGTATTATTCACCTCCCTGCCAGCCTCTACAGCCGCCCCAGCACCAGCATCAGACATAGCAAGATAGGACACGGGACTCAAGAAAAAATCCCCTGCCAAGCCAATGGTATCACGCACATTCGATGGCCCAAAAAAAGGCCAGCAGATATATATGCCTTCTCCGACTCCATAGACCCCGAGGGTTTGCCCAAGGTCTTCATCTTTGGGAGATAGGCCAAACTCGTTTTTGGCAGGATCGGCCAAACCGGCAATACCAAGAGTAGAGTTGATAACAAAACGGGCGGTTTCGACCCCACTGTCTGCAACTTTTCCTTGCAGAAGGTTGTTAACAATCCGAACCGGTGCCAAAAGATTTTTCAAAAAACTCCGCACACACAAGCGCACATCTTCGGCAATAAAATAGGCATATCCCTGGGACGCTGGCTTAACCACCCAAAAATAAAGCTTATCGTTAAAATGATAAAAAGCACGGTTAATCGGCTCCAGCGGATCCGAGGCCATACCAATGTCCTTCTCTTCCCCAAAAGCTGGTTCATCGTCAAGCGCAGAACTTTGTCCCAGAGCCATGGTCATCGATCCCAACCAGATTACAAGGCAACAGAAACATACCCTGTATAGTTGTGGAGAAAAGTTGATTCGATTTTTCATGGCCATCCTCAGTAACTCAATTTGCTAAAAACAGAAAATCTCATTGTTGCCAAGCGAAGTTGAACGGGACACGCAAGCGTGATGCTACTAAAATACAGCACACATAGATTATGTATGCCAGATTTGCCTTTTTTTTAAAAGAAATTTAAAAACACCAGTTCACAATCGAAGGAAAGAGGGTCTTTAGACCTTACCAAAAATATATTTACTTACAAGTTCCTCAAGATCAACCGCAGATTCAGTTTCAGTAATAACACCGCCATCAGCCAATAATTCTTCCGACCCACCCTGAGAAATCTTAATATATTTATCCCCAATGATCCCTTGAGTTTTAATTGAGGCAATTGCATCATCGGTAATCTTTACCCCGTTATTAATCTGAAGCTGTACTTGGGCTTGATCGTTTTCACCCAACGAGATAGTGCTTACCTTGCCAACATTAACCCCCGCCATTTCGACAAGAGCTCCACGCTTCAGGCCAGAGACATTGCCAAAATTCGCCCGAACAGAATATGTCTTCTCCATCGAGAACACTGAAAATTCGCCCAATTGCAGAGACATATAAGCAAAAGCCAAAAAACCTGTCAGAACAAAGAGTCCAACAATCGCATCAAAATTTATTTTCTTCATACCCTTTATTCCATCTCCCTGCTTAAATAAACCTTCCCCATAGTACTCTGCACAAAGGCTTGAATCTCGGGAAGTTCACTCTGTTGAATATCTTCAGGGCTGGCAAATGTACTGAACTTACCCTTATTGACCAAAATAACCTGATCCGCCAAATTGAAAATTTTCGGAATATCGTGACTGACTATAATTGACGTATATCCGAATTTCTTCTGGGTCTCCAGAAAAAGCTGATAAATCTCAAGGGATTTCTCTGGATCAAGACCCGTGGTCGGCTCATCAAAAAGCATTATTTCCGGCTGCAACATCAATGCCCTGGCAAGCCCCACCCTTTTCCTCATGCCACCGCTCAATTGAGCCGGATATTTGTCCTCATGCCCCGTGAGACCAAGTTGCGCCAGGGTAGCAAGCACCCGCGACCGAATCTCCTCACTGCCTAATTTTGTCCGTTCTTCAAGAGGCAAGGCTACATTAGCAAAAACAGTCAAAGAATCGAGAAGCGCCGATCCCTGAAAAAGCACCCCGAATTTTGTCCGAATCTCATTCAGCGCCTTACCACGCATTCTGGAAATATCTTGCCCACCCACCAAAATCTGACCGGAATCGGGACGCAAAAGCCCGAGGATGAGCTTCATTGTGACACTTTTTCCCTGGCCACTCGGTCCGGCTATAACCGTGGTCTTGCCAGAATTGATCGTCAGGTTAACCCTGTCAAGAATGGTCTGCTGGCCAAAGGATTTCACAACATCTTTAAACTGAATAACCGCCTGACTCATAACAGTATCGCCGTAAGCAGATAATCCCAGATAAGAATCGCGACTGAAGAAAGAACAACAGCCTGCGTGGTGACCTTGCTCACGCCCTCTGCGCCAAAACCGGCCCCACGGATAACGTGAACAAAGTACCCTCGCCCCGCACACACCCAAACAATTACCAGGGCAAAAACGAAAGATTTTATGATGCCCATGTTTATGTCCTGATTCACAACACTCTGCTCCATGCCAGACCAATACGCCCCGGGATTGACCCCCAGCAAGCCGCAACCGGCCAGATACCCACCGAAGATACCAACAACATTAAAAAAAATGGTGAGAATCGGAACAGAGATGAGCGTGGCAAGAAACTTTGGAGTGATAAGATAACGGAAAGGATCGATGGCCATACATTCCAGGGCATCAAG
>CALMMG010000058.1 GCA_937868185.1 uncultured Pseudomonadota bacterium | reverse complement strand
AACCAGACGGGCCTTTTTCATCCGGGCAAACGGAATCTCTATTATACCATGGTCGGTGCGCAGAGTTACCGACTCCTGAGTCACTTCTTCAATCAGGCCTATGAACGGGTTCTGCCCGTCAATGGGCTCCCTGACAACCACCTTGGCCTTTTTCCCTTTGCAGCGCACAAAATCCCGCTCGTTCTTCAAGGGCCGGTCAAGGCCGGGAGAGGACACCTCCAGGCTGTAAGCCTGCTCGATGGGGTCCTCCACCTCAAGAAGATGGGCCACCTCCCGACTGATCCTCGCGCAATCATCGATACCAACGCCATTTTCATGATCAATGACAAGCCTGAGCACCCAGCCGGGCGCCTCGCGCCGGAACTGCAACTCCACCAGCTCACAGCCCAAATCATCGACCACCGGCGCGACAAGCTGCGTCAGGCGTACAACCAGGGGGGACTCTATCGCCTCTTCTTCCATTGCACAATATACCAATAAAAAAAGCGGGCCTGGGCCCACTTTCTAAAATAACCGAATCGGAATGACCGGTTCTTTCAATACCAAAAAATACTCACTAGCCCAAACAGCACTCATGCCCCCTGAGAAAACATTGCGTTTTCCTTCAAGCAGGAACCAGAATGCCCCGAGCTAGACTGGAGCGGGAAACGGGATTCGAACCCGCGACCTTCAGCTTGGGAAGCTGACACTCTACCACTGAGTTATTCCCGCAGGTCCGAATAATTTGGCAGATTATACAATTATTTTGCCACTTGTCAAGAGTCTCCCCAGCCTTAAGGGGGAAACTCCAGGGATGACAGACCACTGGCCTGACTTTAGAGGATGGCGCGCACAGCGTCCGTCGCCAGTTGCAGAAGCTGGTCAGGAAGCAGCCCCATGGCGATGATGATCACTACCAGGGCAACGCTTACCGCCTTGGCAACGCCACCGACAACCACGGCGGGACGATCGTCCGGGCTGGCCGAATAGGTGACCCGCACCACGGAGAGGTAGTAATAGATGGAGATAGCGGTATTGATGGCCGCCAGAATAACCAAGGGGAGATGCCCAGCCTTGTAAGCCCCGGTCAACAGCATGAATTTACCCATGAACCCGACAAACGGGGGGATGCCGGCCATGGCAAACATGCTGACCGCCAAGGTCAGGGCAAGCAGCGGAGAACGCTTGTGCAAGCCGCTCAAATCTTCAACCGCAAGGTTCTCGCCGTGCTCGGACACCTTGCAAATAACCAGGAACCCAGCCAAGTTCATCACCAGATAGCCGACGATATAATAGAGCGATGCTGCATAGCCGGCATCCTGCATGGTGACAAGCCCCAGCAGGACATAGCCGGCATGGGCGATACCGGAGAAACCGAGCATCCTTTTCATGTCCGTCTGCACCAGGGCGACAAGATTGCCATAAAACATCGAACAGACCGAAAGGACAATGAGCATGGTGACAAGGGCCTGGCCCTCGGTGGTAGCCAGAGCGGTGAGCCGGATGAGCATGGCCACGGCCGCAACCTTGGGAACCGAGGCGATGAAAGCGGTTGTTTCGTTGGAAGCCCCCTGATAGACGTCCGGGACCCAGGAATGGAAGGGGAACACCGCCAGCTTGAAAAAGAAGCCGCCCAAAACCATGGCAATGGCGATGAGGGCTACAGGATTGCCCATCATCTGGTGCAGCCGCGGTAGAAGCTCGACAAGATAGGTGGTGCCGGTGAGGCCAAAGAGATAGCTCATGCCAAACAGCATCACTCCGGTGGCGACCACCCCAAAAAGGATGTACTTGATCGCGGATTCCATCTGCATCCGCAGACCAGTCCGGTCATCGCGCATGGGCACAAGCAGATAGAGGGAATAGGACGAGAGTTCCAAGGCAATGAACATGGTGAGCAATTCCACACTGCTCACCAGCATGAGGAGACCCAGGGTGCTCAAGGTCAGGAACAGATAGTATTCCGGCCGAACCCCGTCATCGATCCCTTTTAACTCGGTGCTGAACAGCAGCACAACGGCAAATCCCATAGCAATGACGAGCTTGATCAGCTGGGAGAAGAAATCAATCCTATATGCCTCATAAAACAGGGAGCCCTCCTGGCGCAGACAGACCAGGCAAACCAGAACATTCACCAGCGCCAGACTCAGAGTCACGGCCCGGGCCGTCTTGCCGCCGGCCTTGCCGGTGCTGAACAGGAAAAGGACCAGACTTCCCAAGAGAAGAAATAATTCTGGAGCAAACAGCATGAGCTTCATTTTGTATCCTTTGCGTAAGCCGTTGTTCAAAAATAACTACAACGTGTAAATGCCGCGACCGGCATAAAGAGCGGTAACGAAACAGTCGCTGTATCGGTTAGTTCGTAACCGCCCCTAAGTCCTTGAAATCCTTAAAAAGTTCCGTTACGGAACCATCAGCTTTGCAACAGAAACAGCAGGGCCCGCCACACCCCCCACCTGCTCGATGAGATGCGTAACGCTCACATGCATCACCCGCAGGAACGGCTCTGGTGACAAGCCAATCCAGAAAACAAAGAAGAGCAAGGGGGCCAGGGTCACCATCTCCCGAAGATTCAGATCCAAGATACCGGAATGATCCGGATTCGTAGGCCTGCCCCATACTACCCGCTGAAGCATGCGGAACATGTACGCCGCAGCCAGCACCGCTCCCGGAATGGCACAGGCCGAAACAATCTTGTTACTCGTGAAGCTGCCGACCAAGATCATGAACTCGCCGACAAAACTGTTGGTTCCGGGGAAGGCCAGCGAAGACAGCGAGAAAAAGGCGAGCAAGGTGACGTACACCGGCATGTATTTGCCAAGCCCTGCCGCTGAATCCAGTTCCCGGCTGTGGGTGCGTTCGTAGATCATACCGACGCAGAAGAAGAGCGCGCCGGTGGTGATACCGTGGTTGATCATCTGTAGGAGCGCCCCTTCAAGGCCCTGCTGGTTCAGAACAAAAATACCCAGGGTGACAAAACCCATGTGCCCGACGCTGGAGTAGGCAATGAGTTTTTTCATATCCTGCTGGGCCAGGGCGGTGAAGCCTCCGTACAGAATGCCAACCACCGAGAGCCACAGAATATAGGGCACGAAGATCATGGTGGCTTCCGGGGTTATGGGCAGGCAAAAGCGCAGAAAGCCATAGGTTCCCATCTTTAAGAGAATCGAGGCCAGAATAACGCTGCCTGCGGTGGGCGCCTCGACATGGGCGGCGGGCAGCCAGGTATGAAAGGGAAACATCGGCACCTTGATGGCAAAGGCAAGAAAAAAGGCAAGAAAAACCACAATCTGGAAGGTGGTGGAATAATCCTGCCCCATCAGGGCGGGGATGCTGAAGGTGCCTTGATCAAGATAGAGGCCGATGATGGCAACAAGCAACAGAACAGAGCCGGCCAGGGTGTAGAGGAAAAACTTGGTCGAGGCATACACCTTGCGAGGGCCGCCCCAAACCGCGATCAACAGGTACATGGGAATGAGCATCGCTTCCCACAACAAGTAAAAAAGAATGAAATCAAGAGCCATGAATACGCCGAGCATGGAGGTTTCCATGAGCAGCAGACAGATCATAAATTCCTTGACCC
>CALMMG010000057.1 GCA_937868185.1 uncultured Pseudomonadota bacterium | reverse complement strand
GTTTTCGCTAAAATCGCCCTTCTCAGCCTAACGGTCACGCTCCTCAGCGCTGCCTGGTATTTCAAGGTGGTCCCCTCCGCCTTCAAGACCCATTCTCTCTATGCGGTTATGACCTCCCGCTTTTCCCAGCAGCCCGAACTGTTTTGGGGAATCACCATCGGCGGCGCGGTTTTTCTGCTGCTTTTCTGGCTTGTGGCCCTGCGCAGGTCAGTCATTTCCGTCCGGATCCTTGTGGTGCCGGCGATTGTTGTCTCTATTCTTTTCGTGGCCCAGTTTGAACGGGTGCGGGAGTTTATCCGGGGCCCGTATCTGATGCCCGGTTATATGTATGCCAACCAGGTGCTGCTTGCGGAGACACCTCTCTTTGCCAAGAAAGGCATGCTCTCGAGCTCTTACTGGTATAAGGCCACAGCCAGGCAGGGCGATCCGGTGGGGCAGGGCGCCTATCTCTTTGCCCAAAACTGTTCCGCCTGCCACACCATCGGCGGGATCAACGATATCGTTGCCCGGGTGCAGGGCAGAACAGCGGACGGCCTCTACGTCATCCTCGGCCACACCCAGGAAATGGTGCCATTCATGCCGCCTTTTTCAGGCACCGATCAGGAACGGCGGACCATGGCCGATTTTCTCTTTCGCCTCGGGGACGGCACCATCAAACTTGGCGCTCCCTCTCGCTTCACCCCGCTCAACGGAGGGTCGGCACATGAATAACCTCTTTGACCTCCTTCTGCAAAAGCCCATGCCAGAGCCATGGTTGCAGGGCCTTCTTTTTGTCTCCTTTGCCCTGCACCTGCTCTTTGTCCTGTTCACGCTCGGCACGGCGATCCTTGCTTTTTCCTACCTGTTGAGCGGCCACTGGGGCGGCAAGCCTCAATCCCTTCGCCTGGCAGGCCGGATTGCCAAAGCCTTCATGGGCCACAAAAGCCTTGCCGTGGTGTTAGGCGTGGCCCCCTTGCTCTTGATCCAGGTTGCCTTTACCATTCCCTTTTTTACCGGGGTCAATCTCTTTGCCCCGTACTGGCTTGCCATCATCGCGCTGCTCATTGTCGCCTTTCTTGCTTTCGACGTGCTGGTCCATCACCTTGACAGCCACCGCCTTATCCCGCTGATCTTGGGAATTACCGGCCTGCTCACCCTGTTGGCGGTCCCGGGAATCTTCGTCCTGATCCTGACCGCCTCCGAACATCCTGCCCGTTGGATTACCATCATTGAGCAAGGGTACCGCCTGAACGGGTCGTTGGCTGTTCACTGGTTGTTCAGATATCTGCATGTCCTGGGGGCTGCGGTGGTATTCGGGGCGGCGTTTCATTGTTTTTTCGCCGCAGATGAGAGGGAGGAGCGAAAATCCCTGCTGCGCCTTCTTGTGGCTGCCACCTTGCTCCAGATTGTCCTCGGCATCCTGCTCTATGCATCACTGCCGGACAAGCCGGGGATGATTGTCAATCTCGCCCTTTTTATCGGGGTAGGCGGTGTTGCTCTTTTTCTTTGGTACCTATTCACCATCGGCAGCAAAGAGGATACGCTCCTTTCATTACAAATTACCGCTCCCGCGATGATGTGTATCCTGGTCTCGATGTTGCTGGGCCGCCAGCTGATTCAGAACCGGACATATCTGCCCCTCACGGTAGCGCTGCAGGAAAATACCCGGGCGCACAGCCGGGAAACCGGTGCTTTCACCCAGGAAAGCCTTGCTCGGTATCGGACAAAGCTCAACGTTGTCTACGACAACGGCGCCACCATCTATGCCCAGAGCTGCGCCTTTTGTCATGGCGAGCTTGCGGACGGCGCGGGCCCAGAGGCGAAAAATATGGCGGTGCGGCCGGAAAACATTGCTGCCGTGCGGACTACCGCACCCTATCTCCATAAAATTCTTACCGAGGGGGTTCCCGGCTCGGCCATGCCGTATTTCACCTTCCTGGATCGGAACAAGCTTGATGCCCTGGCCGAATATCTCAACGCCAGCCACCATCTGACAGAAAAACCAGGGGCTCTTCCGGCTGTCATTTCTGCGGCAACGCTCAAACAGGCCGAGCAAGTCTATGCGCAAACCTGCACCCCGTGTCATGGCAATGACGGCAAGGGCACGGAACAATCCCGTGGCTACCGCCCGCCACCGCCTGATTTTACAGCGTATAGCCTCACGCCCCAATGGATGTTCGAGGTGATCAGCAACGGCTACAACGGCACCTTAATGCCTGGTTTCGGAAACCTGCCAGAAACGGTCCGGTGGGGACTGGTAGAAGTCGTCACAGCCAAACGTGGTCGGTAAACAGAGAGTGGAAACGAGGTGTGATAACGGCGGGGAAAGGATCATTTTTCCGGGAAATTTTCAACGGCT
>CALMMG010000056.1 GCA_937868185.1 uncultured Pseudomonadota bacterium | reverse complement strand
GCCTGGGTATCCACCAGGATGGGCGCGCTGCAATAATTGCCGACATGATTGGGGCCGCCGCTCGCATCCAGGATGAGATTCCAATCCACCCAGGCCACGGTCCAACGGTTCAGGTCATTGATGAGCGAACGCCCGTAGCGCTCGCCCACGCCCCATTCGCCAGTGTGCGGGCCGCCTTCCTGACACCCTTCGCTGAAGAGCAGGTGTTTGTCCGGAAAGGCTTCGTGCACGGCGGTGAGATTGTCGAAATGATCCCCCACATACCAGTGAAAAGCCGCACCCCATACGTATTGCGCAGCCAGGGGGTCGTCGTATACTACTCTGGCCCGCTCGTAGATGGTATCACGGTTGTGGTCCCAAATCATCAGGTTGAGATGGCCCAGCCTTTCTTTCTGTAAGGTCGGCCCTAAATAATCACGGACAAAATCGCGCTCTTCTTCGGCGGAGTACAGGCAGGAATCCCAAGATTGGCTGGCTTCCGGTTCATTCTGGACGGTGAGGCCCCAGAAGGGGATGCCTTCTTTTTCATATTCCCGAATGTAGCGGCAATAGTAACGCGCCCAAACATCACGGCATTCCGGGAGCAGTCGTCCGCCGCCATTCATCTGCTTATTGGTCTTCATCCAAGCCGGCGGGCTCCAGGGTGAGGCGAACAGCTTCAGGCCGGGGCTCAGGCGTAGGGCTTCCTTGAGCATGGGCAGAATAGCCCCGCGGTCACGCGCAAGGGAAAAATGCTGCAGTGCAAAATCGCCATCCACGTCATCATGGGCGTAATTCCCCAGGGCAAAATCGCAACTGTTGATATGCGTTCGCCCCATGGTATACCCCAGGCCATTGTGCGGGTCGAAGTATGCCTGCATCACTTCGGCTTGCTTTTCTGCGGGGAGTTTTTGCCAGGTAACGGCAGCCGCTTCGGTGAATGCGCCGCCAAAGCCTTCCATCTTCTGGAAGCGCTTGCGCGGATCGATAATGATGGCGGGTATTTCCGGCCGGGTTGCTTCAAAAAACACGGGGGGTTGTTCAGTCAGGCGGGCTGGGGTGTCTCTGGCGGTTAGCGAGATGTGGACGATATGGCGGGACATGCATTTCTCCGAAGGAGGTATCTCTCGCCACCCAATTCCGGTACCGGCTCCAAACCGCTCAAAGGGGGCTGTGCGTTTGTCGGGCAACTACGCATGAGATCATCACGGGCTTTAACCCAGCGGACCTCGGGTGTTCAGGCAGGCGGCCTCCATGACCTTAAGGCCCATCTGCAGGTGTTCCTGGGTGTAGGTGAGAAAGATCTCCTCGGCGCTGTCCTTGCTTTTGATGCCGCCTTTTTTCAGGGGCAGGTCCGAGACCAGCATCATGGCACCGGTGGGCACATTGAGGGCATAACCCACTGCGAACAGGGTGGCGATTTCCATGTCGATGGCCAGGATTCGGTGTTTGCGGATGTATTGGATGAATTCCGTGTCAAACTCCCACATCCGGTAGTCGGTGGTCATCAGGATCCCTGACTTAGGAACCATCTTCAGTTCGCTGGTGATGACCTGTTCGCAGATCCGGTTGACGTGGATCGAGGGCAGGGCCGGAACATCCTTGGGCAGATAATGTGGGCTGGTGCCTTCATCCCGGATGCTGGCGGTGGGAATAATGATGTCGCCGATCTCCAGCACATCATCGATGCCGCCGCACATGCCGAGCATGAGCACGCACTTGATTTCATCGAGAAAGGAGAGGCAGTGCATGACAATGCCTGCCGAGGGGGAGCCGACCCCGTGGTTGATGATGCTTAAGTCGCGTTTACGGTCATGGACCACGCTCCAGTGCCCGCGTTGGACCGGGTTGCCAGTGATGCGGGCGAAGTCATCGATGTAGCGGTGGAAGTTGCAGAGCAGGATGTGGGAGCCGAAGTCCTTGACACTGGAACCGGTGTAGCGTTCCAGGGTGTGCCGGGCGTAACTGTCGGGTCGCAGCTCTGTGCTCATGCGGATTCCTTCTGGTTATTTCTGGAAGGGGTTGTTGAGGAGCATGGTCTGCTCACGGCCTGGGCCCACGGAGAGGATGTAGGCCGGGGTCTCGGTGAACTCCTCGATGCGTTTCACATACTCACGGGCCTTGGCCGGCAGATCGTCCACGCTACGGGCCTGGGTGATCTCTTCGCTCCAACCGGCGAGGTTTTCGTAGACCGGTTGCATTTTGGCGAAGGTCTTGATATTGCCGGGCATGGCGGTCAATTTCTTGCCGTCTGCTTCGTAGCTGGTGGCGAGCTTTAGGGTCGGCTGGCCGCTTAAGACATCGAGCTTGGTGATGGCCAGGCCGTTGATCCCGTTTAAGCGCACAGCCTCGCGGGCAATGACGCCGTCGAGCCAGCCGCAGCGGCGCTTGCGCCCTGTGGTGGCGCCAACCTCTCCGCCTTTTTGCTGCAACTCGTCACCCACTCCGTCAATTAGCTCGGTGGGGAAAGGCCCCTCGCCAACCCTGGTGGTGTAGGCCTTGAGGATGCCGATGACGCAGTCGATGTGGGACGGGCCGAAGCCGCTGCCGGTGCAGGCGTTGCCTGCGACGGTGTTCGAGGAGGTGACAAAGGGGTAGGTGCCGTGGTCAATGTCCAACTGGGTGCCTTGGGCGCCTTCAAAGAGGATGTGCTTGCCTGTCTTGCGGCCATCGTCCAAGGCTACGGAAACATTATCAATATAGGGGGCAAGCCGCTCTGCATATTTGAGGTATTCGTCGTATATCGCCTCGGCTTTGAGCGGGTCGGTGTTGAATTTTTTGCTGAAGAGAAAATTCTTTTCTTCCAGGTTTTCGCGGATTTTTTCCATGAGCGACCCGGCGTCCAGCAGATCCCCGGCCTTGATGCCCTTGCGGAGAATCTTGTCGCCATAGCAGGGGCCGATGCCCCGGCCGGTGGTGCCGATCTTTTTGCCGCTGGCCAGGGCCGATTCGCTGCAGGAGTCGAGGAGCCGATGGTAGGGCATGATCAGGTGGGCGCGCTCGCTGATCATCAAGCGTTGCGGGTTTACCGGCAAGCCGCTGGCCGCCAGTTTGTCCATTTCCTCAAGCAAGACGCCGGGGTCGAGGACCACGCCGTTGCCGATGAAGCACATCTTGTTTTCGTAAAGGATGCCGGAGGGGATGAGGTGAAAGACGTACTTTTTACCCTTCACCACCAGGGTGTGGCCAGCGTTGTTGCCGCCTTGAAAGCGCACTACGAAGTCGGCGTGTTCTGTCAGCAGGTCGACGATCTTGCCCTTGCCCTCATCGCCCCATTGCGTCCCGACAATTACCACATTGGCCATCTTGTTTTTCCTCCGCAATCATCCAAAATAAGGTTATCAGTGAGCCTCAGGTGGGGCTCATTTTTTTATCTCATTATGCATAGCAACAGGCACCATAGCCAAAGGAAAATAAAAAGTCAATCAGTGATGCCCCGCTCTTTTTCCGGGTGGCGGCCAGTCTTGACACCCTCGGGCAAATGCCGTAGATTGCCTCCTGGATGTGAGGCGCCGATGATCTTTGCGGCAGATTGTTTTTTTGCGGGCACATTGAGGCAATTGTATGTTTGGTATCGGGCTTCCTGAGTTGATCCTGATTTTGGGTATTGCGCTGATAGTCGTCGGCCCGGATAAGCTTCCGGAAATGGCGAAGTCCATCGCCAAGGTGATGCTGGACCTGAAAAAAACAGCCTCCTCCTTCAAAGAGAGCCTGCATGAAGAGATGAAGGATGAGCTGGGGCAGGATCCCTGGCAGCAGCAACTGGGAGATGCCTATCCCAATCTGCCATCTACTTCGATTCCTGATCAGGCTGCTGCCGCTGAAATTGATGCCGTGACGCCTCCCGCGGTCACCCCAGAGGTGAAACCTGCCGAAGCCGAGGCCAAACAAGAGAAGCCCACAGGATGAGTGAAGGGCTGTCAGGCTTTTTCTCCCAGCATCTCCGGGAGTTGCGCAATCGAGTGCTGGTCTCCTTCCTGGCCATTCTGGTGGCCACCTTCATCGCCTATGCCTTTTCTGAACACCTCGTCCGCTTTCTCATGGTTCCGTTGGTTACGGGGCATCCGACCCTGGCCAAGCTCGTCTACACCAATCTCACTGAAGCCTTTGTCAGCTATCTGAAGATCTCCCTGCTGGCCGGACTCATCGTCGGTTTCCCTGTCTGCTGCTATGAGTTGTGGATGTTCATCGCGCCGGGGCTGCACCGCCATGAAC
>CALMMG010000055.1 GCA_937868185.1 uncultured Pseudomonadota bacterium | reverse complement strand
ACGCCCAGGGTTTTCACCGGCAGATCGATGATATGGCCGACGGAAGCTTTGACGGTAAAGTTTTTGCCGAGATATTTCTGTAAGGTCCGGGCTTTGGCCGGAGATTCAACAATGATGAGCGATTGTGACATGGTGACCTGTGCGTTTTTGTTAAGCTGGCGCAGCTACGACTCTTTCTCTAGGGGCCTTATACACTGGACGAATGTGGTTCTGCAAGCCTTTGGTACTGATTGCCCGGTAAAGAGGCCACCAGGCCCCGGAGTTCCAGGTGGAGCAGAATCGCGGTTATCTTTTGGGCCGGCAGTTTAGCGGCCAGAATAAGTTCTTCAATGTTTCTTGGGTAGACCTCCAGCAGGGAGAAGACCTGCTCCTCTTCCAGGGGCAGAGGCGGCGCCTGCACCCTTGCCTCTGGAGGGGAAGCAAGGGTGGTCAGGGCAAGCTCCTCAAGAATATCGGTGGCGCTGTGCACGAGCTTTGCGCCTTCTTGAATCAAGCGGTGGCATCCTTCGCTTTTCGGGGAATCGATCCTGCCGGGGATGGCAAAAACATCCCGTCCCTGCTCCAGTGCCTGGTGTGCGGTGATCAGGGTGCCGGAACGGTGGGCGGCTTCGACAACCACAACTCCCAAAGACAAGCCGCTGATAATGCGATTTCTGGCGGGAAAACGAAAACCCTCCGGCTGAGTTCCCATGGGGCTTTCGCTGATTATCGTGCCGTGAGCGGTTATCTGCTCATGGAGTTTCTGGTTCTGGCTGGGATAGATAATATCCAGGCCGCAGCCCATGACCGCGATGGTCTTGCCTCCTGTTGTCAGGGCCCCGCGGTGGGCGGCGGTATCTACCCCCAGGGCAAAGCCGCTTGTGATGACAAGATCATGGCGGGCCAGTTCCGTGGCCAGGTGTTCCGCCACCTGCAACCCGTACGAGGAGGCGGCCCTTGCCCCGACCATGGCGATTCCCGGGGCGCTGAGGATGGGCAGGGAGCCTTTAACATAGAGGATTGGCGGGGGGTCGTTTATTTCCTTGAGCAGAGGAGGAAAGAGCGGGTCGTCCCAGCACAGTAGGGTTGCCCCGAATTTTTCCGCCAGGCGAAGCTCTTTGTCGGCCGCCGTCTCGGCAACTGCCCTCTGGTCGCACAGGCAGGCGAGGCTGTCTTTGCGCAAAAAATGACATTCCTCAAGTGCCTTGCGGCTCGCCGCGAGAATCTCCCGGGCGGAGCCGAACTGTTCGACAAGTTTTTTGAGGGTGGCGGGGCCAAGCCCCGGGGTAAAGGCAAGGGAGAGCCACTGGTGTCTGGTGTCCATAATCAGTAAGACCGCAAGGAATGAAAGGGATGAAAGGTCCGAAACACTGGCGAATCACCTGCCGGGGCGGGAGATCTTCCGTTGGCAAAAAATCGGAAGGTGTTGGGTACGGATGGTCCTATTTTTCTGGGAAAAGGCATGGTCAGGCGTCGGTGCCGAAACACAGGGTCACCATCTTAGAGGGCCTGTGTTTCGGCATACAATTCGGCTAATCGTTATAAAAGGCAAAAAGCAGATTACGTCGGGTGGGGTGCTTGAGTTTCTTCAGCGCCTTGGCTTCGATCTGGCGAATCCGCTCCCTGGTTACGGCGAAATTGTCGCCAACTTCTTCCAGGGTCAGGTCAATCGAGGTGTCGATGCCAAAGCGCATGCGCAAGACCAGCTCCTCCCGCGGGGAAAGGGTGTGCAAGACGTTGCGGAGATTTTCCCGCAGGCTTTCCATGGCGGTTGCCTCGTCCGGCGACAGGGAGTTGACATCTTCGATGAAATCGGAAAGATAGCTATCCTCGCTGCTGCCGATGGGGGTGTCTAGGGACAGGGGCTCCTTGGCGATTTTCAGGATATTCTTGACCTTGCTCAGGTCGACATCAAGCCGCTCGGCCATTTCCTCGGGGGTGGGCTCCCTCCCTGTTTCCCGGAAAAAATCCTTGGCGCCCTTGAGGAGACGGTTGATGGTGTCGATCATATGCACGGGGATACGGATGGTGCGGCCCTGGTCGGCAATGGCTCTGGTGATGGCTTGCCTGATCCACCAGGTGGCATAGGTGCTGAACTTGTAGCCCCTCCGGTATTCAAATTTTTCCACGGCCTTCATCAGGCCGATGTTGCCTTCCTGGATAAGGTCGAGCAGTTGCAGCCCTCGATTGGCATATTTTTTCGCCACGCTGACCACGAGACGCAGGTTAGCCTGCACCAGGGCATTTTTGGATTCCCGGCTGACTTTTTCCCCGTCGGTGATTTCGGCAAGCAGGATGGTCAGGGATTCAGGGTCGATGCCATGGGTTTTAACGCAGCCCTGGAGAAAGAGGGGATATTTGACTGTGTCTTCCCGAATCTGGGCTGGCGGGGTAAGTTTGGCGCCTTGTTTGCGCAGCCGGGCGATAATGGCGGAGAGATGCTTGGCGCTGATGCGATCGTGTTCAAAAAGTTTGGCAATCGCCTTGGTGTTGCGTTTGACCCGGATTCTGATTTTCTGGGCTTCGGTCTTGGTTATTGCGGGATCCATCAGATCGAGACGGAAGGCAGAGAGCTCCTCGTTGAGTCGGTGCGCTTCGCTGATCTGCCAGAGGAAGTGTTCTTTTTTTTCTTCATTGACCTGGGTATCTGTTTCGTCCAGGCCGCGCAGGATATCGGCGATGGTCCGTTTCCCGGCGAGCATCTTGGCCGCCACTTCGCGCAGGTATTCAACGGCCAGCGGCGTGGTCAGCAAGGTGTCTTGGATAAGTTTTTCCCCGTCTTCGATCTTCTTGGCGATTTCTGTTTCCGCGTCCGAGGAAAGCAGGCCGACAGAGCCCATTTCCTGGAGATATGCCTTGACCGGATCCAACTGGTTTCCGGAAAGATCGCGGGTTTTTGAAATCAACCCTCCGCCTGGATTGTCATCCTCCTGGTCGAGTGGATGTAAACTTTCCTCCAGATCGCCGTCGGTGTCCAGGTCCAGATCAAAAATGGCGGTCAGATTACTCGGCCGCTCAACCGACCAGCAGCTTTCCTCTTCCCCCCCGCTTTCCAGCAAACCCTCCTCGGCCAGCAGGATGCTGGTCGTTTCCTTGGCTGCGGTTATACTTGGTTGTTTTGATCCTTTCTCTTGCCTCGCCATAGCTTTTTCACCCCCCTAAGTTAATTCGCCCCACCTCTTTAACTTATACACAAAAGCTGTCGATCGAAGTTCTGGCCCTAAGAATGCAGCGCCTCGTCCATATGGATTTTTTGTGTCATCAACTCCGTTAGGAGCTGTTCATTTTGGGTTTTCTGGGCTTCGCTGATTTGCTGCATAAGCCGCTCTTTTTTGGCCCTCAGGCTGGTTATCGTAAGCCAGTTCAGCATTTCCTGGGCCATCTGTTCCTTCATCTCTTCGGAATGCGATGGTGTGGAGATGAGCAATTCGGAAATAAAAGCCCGTTCGGGGCCGGTGGCAAGTTCAAGGAGCTGTTCAGACCCGCCCGAGAGATCCGGCTGCCTTTTGAGCAGATGGAGAATCGCCAGGCCGAACTGGTTCATGATAATCTCTTCGAGGCCTGCCTCAAGAAAGGCGGGCAGATATTCCGGGTAGGCCAACAGAAATTCAAGCAGCTGGCGTTGCTTCATGGGGAGCTGGGGCACACCCTTACCCTGCGCACCCTTGGTTTTTGCTGCAGAGATGTTTGCCGGCTGCGGGAGGATAACCCCATCCAGCAGCTGCTGCGGGCTAAGGCCCAGTTTTTTGGCGAAATGCGAGACAAAGAGGGAGCGTTGGAGATGTTGATCGCCAATAGCCTTGATCAACTCCTGCAGTTCAGCAACGATCTTGGTCTTGCCGGCCACGGTCTGGCCATATTGGGCAACGAGCTTGTCAAAAACAAACTCCGGCAA
>CALMMG010000054.1 GCA_937868185.1 uncultured Pseudomonadota bacterium | reverse complement strand
CGATGGCGGCCGCGCCTTCCGGGGAGATAACCGAATAGTAGCCGTGGGAAAACATTAGCCGGACATCGGTCATGCCCACGGCCTCAGCCCCGCCGGAACCGCCTTCCGAGGTAACAGAGATCATCGGCACCCGCAGCTTGGCCATGGCGTAAAGATTCCGCGCGATCTGCTGGCCAGCGCCGGGATAATCCTCCACCGGAAAGGAACCGGGGGTGAAGATATAGAAATGGATGGGAATGCCTTCGGTTTCAGCGACCCGCATGTAGCGGAGGGCCTTCTCGTTGCCCCATGGCTTGCTGCAGCCGCCGTTGCGGTATTCCTCGCCATGGCCCTTCTCATGACCGATGACCATGACCTGCTGCATGACGGATTTGTTTTTCACCCTCCGCATGATGCTTGCCCTGGCAGCAACCATGGAGGGATCGATGCTGACCTCCTCGGCCCCGCCAAGCTCGGTGTAATCCTCATAGACATTCTCAAGGATGTCTTTTAAGGAAAACCGGTGGGGATTGCGGACGATGCGCACCCGGTCCATGGAGGTCAGGGTCTCTTCGCAGCGACCCTCCAAAAAGGACAGAGACTCCTCAAAACCCCTGATCTCCTCGGCCAACTGGTCTTCGGTATAGTCGTAGAATTTGTCCCGCAGGGTGACGAATTTTTCGCGCAGACCGGAGAGATTGCCCCATTCAACGCCATCCTTGATCTGGCTCAGATAGCTGGTGCGTTCTTCTACCTTGAGCAGCCGTTTTCGTAGATCTTCCATAGAGTGATTACCTGCGCCGTTTAAACTGCTGGCTCATCAGAAGGTGAGCAGTCTGGCTATGTTTTCCTGAAGATAGGGAAGGTTCGTCATGATCTGACCACCGGCAGCGTTGCTGCCTTCGATGACCACCTCGGCCAAAAATTTCCGCCCCCGTTCCTTGGCTTCCTCCATGGTGTCGCCCCAGACCAAGGCCAGAGCCAGGTTGGGGTCATACTCGCTGGGGATCGCGTAGGTTCGGTCGGTGGGCACATGGCTGTAAACTGCGGACCAGTCGTGCTTTGGATAGGCAAACTTGGAGATCGTTCCGATCCAGGGCGCAAAACCCCGGGCGGTATCTTCCGCGACGATGCGAAACTCGATGCTCGCCCCGCGCGAGGCGATATCATTCTGGCTGTAGCCCATCTTGTCGCCTAACGCCAGCCGGATCTGCTCGCGGATGAGGTTGGGGTGTTTGTTGTTGATGTAGCTGACCCGGGCGGAGACATCGTTTTCCACCTGGATGCGGGTGTTGACCTCAAGGAGATAGGGCTGGCCGTCCCGGGTGACGATCCACTCCCAGGTGCCGACGTTGTCGTAGCGGACGTGGGCGGCAAGCTTGAGCGAGTACTCCACAACCTTGTCCAACACCTCCTGGCCGTTAAAATCGTAGCTGAAGCAGGAGTTGTCGAAGCCGGGTGCGGCCTCAAGACGCTTCTGGCGGCCGGTGCTCTGGATGGTGCAGTTCCGGGTACCGAAATGCACCCGCTCACCGTGCCGACTGCACACCAGCTGCACCTCAAGATGGTTGAAGTCGCGGATCCGCTGCTCGATGAGCACCCCGCCATCGCCGAACTGCCGCTTGGCATAGTTCTGAACCTGGCGGTAGATGCGGCGGAAATGCTCGATCTGGTAGACCTCTTCGATGCCCATGCCGCCGCCGCCTGCTGCGGCCTTGACCAGAATGGAAGGGGTCTTAACCTTCTCGCCATCTTGGGTTTCGAGAAGATGGAGGGCAATGTCCTCAGCCTCCATCTCATTATAGATAGGGCCGTCGGTGCCTGGAATGGTGGGGATTCCCAACCGGTTGGCAACCCGCTTGGTATTGATCTTGTCGCCCAGATCCTTGACCACTTCCCATTTCGGGCCGATGAAGGTCAGAGGTCGGTTGCGGATCGTAACCCGCCGGGCAAAACGGAAATCTTCAGAGAAAAAGCCGTAGCCAGGATGGATGGCGGTGCAATTGGTGTGATCCGCCACGGAAAGAATATCGTTGGGATCGGTATAGGCCGATACCCGCCAGGCCCGGCGGACATTGCTCTGGCTGTCCAGATTGCGGCGCACATGCTCGGATTCCTCATCCGCCGCGGTGTAGATCACCGTATAATCAAGGCCCAGGTCTTTACAGGCCTCCATGATCCGCAGGGCAATCTCGCCCCGGTTTGCAATCAGAACTTTGTCTTTCAAGCGAATCCTCGATATCGGTTGCGGGGCAGGCTGCACCGTTTACCATATCCCCATAAAACAAAAAGGAAAAAAAGAGAACGATCACTCCATCGTTTCCGTCGTTTCCATTTTTTAATTTCTACTAATTTTTAGGGCAAATGAAAAGGATGAATTCCGATGGTCTCATAACAATGGGGGGAGAAAAGCACCGACAAGGCCGTTGGGCCTTATTGCGACTGCCTCAATACTCCCCGGAGAAAAAGCCCTCTATCTCGTGAAGCGCATTCTGTTGAAACAGCGTGGTGTTCTATGGTATAGTAAACCTGTTTTTGAGTTCTTCGCCATGGAAAGCATGCCTGCCATGGTCAAAGTGTGGCCCTTATACCGATTTTAAAGATAAACGTCAATTTTTTTTCTTGACACCCCCGGCTATTTCCTTTAGCCAATGGGTGTTGCGACCGATTTTATAAACCTTTTCCCCACCGAGCGACACCGCCCCCCTAGTTCACCGTCAACGGTGCAACAGGTCCGTTGTCTTACCCATAGGATTCCAACCCCCGCATGGACACATCCGCCCCGGACACCGGCGACTCGCCTTTTAAGCGCATCCTCAATTTTTTTGGCATCAACCGCGCTCCCGACACCACCGAAGACATTGAACACGAGATACAGGAACTCCTGGACGACGGCGAAGAACAGGGGTTGATCACCCGTGAGGAAGGGGAGATGATCAGCTCCATCCTGGAGTTCAGGGATACCCTAGTCCGCGAGATCATGACCCCCAGAAGCGACATGGTCAGCGCCGAGGCAAAGGTATCGGCCGCTGAGCTTATCCAGCTGATCACCGATGAGGGGTACACCAGAATTCCCATCTACCAAGACTCTCCGGACAATATCATCGGCATCCTCCATGCCAAGGATTTGTTGCCATTCTGCCTCAATGCTGCCAAGATGCCTGCTGCCTCGGAGTTGGTCAAACCCGCTTTTTTCGTGCTCGACACCCGCAAGATCGTCAATCTACTCAAGGACTTCCAGAGCCAGAAAGGCCATCTGGCCGTAGTCACCGATGAGTTCGGCAGTGTGCGCGGCCTGGTAACCCTAGAAGACGTGCTGGAGGAGATCGTCGGCGAGATCCGCGACGAATACGACAAGGCGGAAAAGCGCTGGAAGGTGGTGAACAAACACATGCTCCTCACCGATGCCAAGGTCAACCTTGAGGAGGTGGAGGATTTCTTTGGTATTCCCCTGCCGGAAGGCCCCTACGAATCAGTGGGCGGCCTGATCATCCACCAGCTGGACCGGGTGCCGCCGGTGGGTGCTACCATGCTCATCAACTCCCTGGTTTTTGAGGTGGTCTCTGCCGACCGGCGTCGCATCCACACCGTAAAAATCCAAAACAAGCCCGACTGATGGATCGTCTATTTCCACGCTCCGAAAACGCAAGCCATTTCGGTAAGGGTTGCCTGCTGGCGTTGTTGACCAGCGGTCTGCTCTTGACCGCCTCTCCTGGGGTCATTGCCCTGCCCCAACTTGCCTGGCTGGCGCTGCTCCCCCTTCTCTGGAGCCTCCACAACCAGCGCCCGCGCAGAGCCGCCTTGCTTGGCCTCATCTCCGGCCTGGCCTATTACCTGCCCCTTTTGTACTGGATCGTCATTGTCCTGGCCACCTATGGCCAGGTGCCTCTGCCCATTGCGGTGCTGGCCCTGTTTTTTCTTGCCTTATACATGAGCTGCTATTTGGCGGGCTTCGCCTTTCTCTGCGCTAAAACAGGGGGACGCTTCTCTTTGCTCATTTTCGCTCCCGTCTGCTGGGTGGCGCTCGACCTGATCCGCGGCCACCTGTTCACCGGCTTTCCCTGGCTTGATCTGGCCTACACCCAATACAATTTGCCCCAACTCATCCAGGTTGCAGACCTGGCAGGCCACTATGGCCTCACCTTTCTCATGGTGCTGACAAACGTGCTGCTCTTTACCCTTGCCTCCTCGCTCGTCCGACGCAAAGCGACAACCTCCCCGGCACTCATCGGTGCTACAGTGGTCCTGCTGCTGATGGCCTGGGGCTACAGCCTCTGGCGGATGCAAACCCTGCCGGCAACCCTTGCTCAGGCGGAACAGATGGAGGTGGCGGCGGTCCAAGGCAATATCCCCCAGGATCAAAAATGGCAGCCTGCCTTTCAGCGGGAAACCATTGAGACCTACCTCCGCCTGAGCAATGCACTTTTCCTCACCAAAAAGCCGCAGCTCATTGTCTGGCCGGAAACAGCTTTGCCCTTTTATCCTTATGAGCATCCTCTTTTTCTTAGACTGCACAGCGAACTCACCAGACCGCACCAGGCATATCTTCTCACCGGCGCGCCCCACCGAGAAAAAACCTCACCCGTTGGCCCCCTCACCTATGCCAACAGCGCCTTCCTTCTCACCCCAGACGGACGGGTCGCCGGCCGCTACGACAAGCAACACCTGGTGCCCTTTGGCGAATACATCCCCTTTCGCCAGATCTTGGGTTTTGCCTCACCGCTGGTGGAAACCCTGGGAGCCTTTTCTCCCGGCCAAAACACTACCCCCCTGTCTTGCCAGAACAGCCGGATCGGGGTATTGATCTGCTTTGAGAGCATCTTTCCGGAAATTTCCCGCCAGCAGGCGGAGGGTGGAGCGAATCTGTTGGTCACTATCACCAACGATGCCTGGTTCGGTAGGTCAAGCGCCCCTTGGCAGCATCTGGCCATGGGGGTCTTCCGAGCGGTGGAGACCAGAAAAACCCTAGTGCGGGCAGCCAACACCGGGATCAGCGCCTTCATCGACCCCATGGGCCACATCCAGGGGGCGTCCCCCCTCTTTAGCGAGTACGCCCGCAGTCAACCAGTCACCCTACTCAACGGCTTGACCTGTTATGTCCGCTGGGGTTATCTTTTCCCCTGGGGTTGTCTCATCCTGACCCTGGCAGGACTGTGGCACTGTTATGCAACCAAGACAGGCACCGAAAAAAAACAACGCAACGACGCAAAAACGAAAAGTTAACCAGCAGCGCAACACACCCACTTTCATCATCAGGAGGACACACCATGTCTGCGGAACTCAAACAGAAGATTCAGGATCTCAAGGGGCGCCTCATCTCCCTGAAGGAGCATCTTTGAGGTAGATCACAAAAGAGAACGACTACAAGAGCTGGAACAACTCACCCTGGCCCCGGCTTTCTGGGATAACCAGGAAAACGCCCAAAAGGTGCAGCGGGAGCAGGGCGCTATCCAGAATATTGTCGAAGGCTGGGACGCCTCTCAGGCAGAGCTTGAGGAGACGGAACTCCTGCTCGAAATGGGCATGGCCGAAGGCGATGAGGACACCCTCACGGAGGTTGGCCAAGCACTGGATGCGCTCATTGAGCGGGTCGAGACCGTAGAGCTTGAGTGCATGTTCACCGGCGACCACGATGCCAGCAACGCCATGATCACCATCCACGCGGGCGCCGGCGGCACCGAGGCCCAGGATTGGGTGAGCATCCTCCTGCGCATGTATCTGCGCTGGGCCGAGGCCAAGAAATTTCCCACCGAGATCCTCGACCTGCTGCCCGGCGACGAGGCCGGAGTCAAGAGCGTGACCATCATGGTCACCGGCCATAACGCCTATGGCTTGCTCCGCTCGGAGATGGGCATCCACCGGCTGGTGCGGATCTCCCCCTTTGACGCCAGCGGCCGGCGACACACCTCCTTTGCCTCAGTCTTCATTTTCCCTGAGCTGGACGACAACATCCAGGTAGACATCAATGACAAGGATCTGCGCATCGACACCTACCGGGCCAGCGGGGCAGGCGGCCAGCACGTCAACAAGACCAGCTCGGCCATCCGCATCACCCACCTGCCCACCGGCATCGTGGTCCAGTGCCAAAACGAACGGAGCCAGCACCGCAACAAGGACACGGCCATGAAGATGCTCAAGTCCCGGTTGTACGACAAGGAGCGTGCGGAACAAAAAGAGCAGCACAAGGATATCGCCGGCGAGAAAAAAGAGATCGCCTGGGGCAGCCAGATCCGCTCGTACGTGATGCAGCCCTATCGGATGATCAAGGACCACCGCACCAATTTTGAGGTGGGCAATGTGGACAGCACCTTGGACGGCAATCTCGATCCGTTCATCAAGGCCTATCTCTTATGGCAGAGATAGGCCCCCTCCAGTGCGCAAAATGCGGGGCCTGCACCGTGGTCTGCCCGGTCTTTCAGGCCACAGGCCGGGAATCGCTCTCGGCCCGAGGCAGGCTGCATCTCCTGGAACGCCTTGATCCGGCCCAGGCCTCGGACGCCTATGCGGAGATTCTTTCGCAATGCCTGCTCTGTGGGGCCTGCCGCGCTGTGTGTTCCCGGGGGCTGGACCCACCCGCCCGCTTTATTGCCGCCCGACAGCAACTGGAAAAAACAGCGGGGGGCCAGGTCTTACTCAGGGCCATCACCAGAAAGGCACTGAGCAACCCAACCCTGCTGACAACCATCGCCAGCCTCGGTAGGCCCCTGCTGGACAGACTGCCAGCCGACAGCGGCCTGCGGCTGCGCCTTGGCCTGCCGCAGGCGAGAAATATCCTCACCCCTGCCCTCCCAGAAACTCCGAAGGGGAAATCCGCCCCTCCGACCCTGGCCTATTTCCCCGGTTGCTACGCCACCCATCTGCACCGGAAAATCGGCGAGGCGACGGAGCGGATAGCCACAGCCTTCACCGGCAATCCCCCACTGAGCCCAAAACAACAAAGCTGTTGCGGACTTGCCGCGGAAAACGGTGGAGATACCAGCACGGCCAAGCGCCTTGCCAAGCAGAACATCAATGCCTTTGCCGGAAACAGCCTGCCCATCCTAACCTCCTGCGCTTCCTGTTACAGCCAGTTGCGCCGCTACCCTGAACTTCTTGCCAACGACCCTAAATGGCAGGCAAAGGCCCAAGCCTTTGCTGATCGTCTCCTTGAATTTTCAACCTTTGTGACCCAGGCCATGGAGGCTGATCCGGCTTTCCGCTTTGCCAGCCAGCCCACACCCCGTACCGTGTTCTACCACGATCCCTGCCACCTGAGGTTTCCGTCCCAAATCACCACCCCACCCAGGAAAATCCTCCGGACCATTCCAGGCCTTAGCCTGACCGAACTCCCCAACGGCCCGCAATGCTGTGGCCAGGGAGGGCTGTTTCATCTGGCCCAGCCAGAACTAGCGAAAAATATCAGAGGCCGCCTACTCAATCAGGTGAAACAGACAACACCCGATCTGGTGACCACTACCTGTTCCGGCTGCCTCATCCATATCCAACAGGGGTTAGGAGACGAGCCTGCACGCCCCGAGGTCCGGCATCTGGCCATTCTGCTGGCAGAGCTTCTGTAAGAACCACCCCAGACTGAAAATTTCTTCCCCAACCCTCTGCTGGTCCTTGCGTAATTTTTCCGGGCATTATAATGTATCGTCCTGACAGGTTCCCATCTCAGAAAGATTGCCGGATGTACGCCCGGTTGCCCGTATTTTGTTTGCCAACAATAGAGGAGAACATACAATGGCCTTGATAACGCGACGCTTTTTCGGCTGTTTCCCTATGCTTTTCGCGACCATCCTTTTAGCATCACCCTGCCAGGCCGGGGTTGACTGGGAGGTTAGCAACACCCTGAAAACCCCGACTGCCCCTCTCGGCATTGCTGCCTCCCTGGATGGCAAATGGACCTTTGTTCTTGCCGAAGGCGGCAAGCTTTTCATCTATTCCGAAAAAGGAACCCTAGAAGACACCATTGCTGTTGACCCGGCCATGGACCACATCACCTCTTCCGGCCTACAGGCGGCCAACATTCCCGACAAGGTCTATCTGGCCAGCAGCAAAAATAAAACCATCCAGACTGTTACCCTTGATTTTTCCGTGCCGATCAACATCCAGGGCGCCCCGTTTCTTGGCCCAGAGAACGCCTCGGTGATTATTGTCGCGTTCAGCGATTTTGAATGCCCCTATTGCGGCACAGTTGGCGCTCTGTTTGAAGAGGTGCTGGCCAAATACCCCAAGGATGTCAAGGTCGTTTTCAAACAGTTCCCCCTGGCCATGCACAAACAGGCCCAGTCCGCCGCCCTTGCCTCCCTGGCCGCCCACCGGCAAGGCAAGTTCTGGCAGTACCATGATCTGCTTTTTGAAAACCAGAAATCCCTTTCTGACACAAAATACACGGAGCTTGCAAAAAAGGTGGGCCTTGACCTGGAAAGATTCAGCAAGGACTACAAGGCCCCGGTCACCCAGCAGGCTCTTGAGCGCGACATGCTTGACGCTCAACAAGCCGGGGTTCGTGGCACCCCGACCATTTTCGTCAATGGCCACCGCTTGAAAGAACGCAACATCAAGGATCTTCAACAGATGATCAGCCAAGAGCTCGGCAAACGGAGCAAAGGCGGAGCCCACCGTTGACAAAACGCGAAATCACCCTTGCCGATAACAATACCGCCCTGCTTGTATACGGAGACCTCAATAAGAATCTTACTGCTATCGAGGTGGGAACCGGGGTTACCATTCAGGCGCGAGGCAACCAGCTCATCGTAAACGGACCTAAACACGAAGTGGAACTGGCGGTCTCGGCCATTGCCAAGCTCCAGGAACTGATCCGCGCGGGCTACCCGGTGTATCCCTCGGATGTCGCCTATGCCCTGCGCATCCTCCAAGCCTCGCCCAAGGCCAATCTCAAGGAAATCTTTCTCGACAAGGTGTACATCACCGCCGAGCAGAAGGTGGTCTCACCCAAGAGCATCAACCAGAAACTCTATATCGACAGCATCCGCACCAATGACATTGTTTTCGGCATCGGTCCAGCAGGCACCGGCAAAACCTATCTTGCCGTGGCCATGGCGGTTGCCGCCTTTGTCAGCCACCAGGTCCGCTCCATCATTTTGGCGCGACCTGCGGTGGAGGCCGGTGAGCGGCTGGGCTTTCTTCCCGGCGACATGGCCCAGAAGGTCAACCCCTACCTGCGCCCTCTGCACGATGCGCTCAACGATATGCTGGGCCGTGGCAAGGTTGCGGATCTCATCGAGGAAGGATTGATCGAGATCGCGCCCCTGGCCTTCATGCGTGGCCGAACCCTGAGCAATGCCTTTGTCATCCTAGACGAGGCCCAGAACACCACGCACGAGCAGATGAAGATGTTCCTCACCCGGCTGGGCTTCAACTCCCAGGCGGTGATCACCGGGGACATCACCCAGATCGACCTGCCGGACCGCAGACAGTCCGGGCTCATCGAGGCCGCCAGAATTTTGAAGAATATCAACGGGATCGCCTTCAACCAGTTTTCCGAGGCGGACGTGGTCCGCCACCATCTGGTGCAGGAGATCATCCGCGCTTACGCCGACAAGGAAACACTTCCCCCGCCCCGCAGAACAACCACCAGGAAACACTGAGGCTGCCATGCCTGTCCTCCTCACCAGCCAGACGGCAGCGCCCCCTGCCCTCAGCCTGACACTGCTTAGGCAACGGGCCGAACGACTGCTATCCCTCTGTGATTGCTCGCGGAGTGAACTGAGCATCCTGCTCCTTAACGACCCCGAGATGGCGCAACTCAACGAGCAGTACCGCCACAAAAAGGGGCCGACCAACGTCCTGGCCTTTGCCATGCAGGAGGGAGGGGGAGAGCATCTGCCCGCAGAACTTCTCGGCGATGTGATCATCTCCCTGGACACCGCAGCCCGTGAAGCCGCCACCGACCAAGTGACCCTGCACCAGCGGATGACAATCCTCCTGATCCACGGCCTCCTGCACTTGCTGGGCTTTGACCATGAACGCTCCCGCGGTGAGGCTTTAGCCATGGCCGAGCGGGAAAAACAGCTTTTGAACCAATTGTTAATCGAAGAAAGGAGAGGGAAAATGGTCAGTCTTGCCATCAATGTCGATCATGTCGCCACCCTGCGTCAAGCCCGGGGCATTGCCGAACCGGATCCGGTTCTCGCCGCAGGAATCTGCGAACTGGCCGGAGCCCAAGGAATTGTCGTCCATCTCCGGGAAGACCGCCGGCATATCCAGGACCGGGACGTGCGCCTCCTCAGGCAGACCGTAAAATCCAAGCTCAACCTGGAGATGGGGGCAACCGAGGAGATCATCGGTATCGCTTTGGAGATCAAACCGGACATGATCACTTTGGTCCCAGAAAAACGCAAGGAGCTCACCACCGAAGGCGGCCTCAATGTGGCAGGACAGAAAAAGCGGCTTCAGGAGGTCATCGCCCGGATGCGCGAGGCAGGTATCCCGGCGAGCCTGTTCATCGATCCAGACTCCCGCCAGATCAACGCGGCCTACGAGGTGGGAGCGACCTTTGTTGAGATCCATACTGGGCGTTACTGCGACGCGGCAACGGAACAGCTGCGGGACAAGGAATTTGCCCTTATCGCCACTGCGGCAGAAGAGGCGTATGAAATGGGGTTGCGGGTAAACGCCGGGCACGGCCTCAACTACCTCAACACCCAGCGGGTGGCATCCTTAGGCACCATCGAGGAGCTGAGCATCGGCCATGCAGTGATGGCCAGGGCTATCTACGTTGGACTTGACCAGGCGGTACGGGAGATGCTGGCTCTGTTGCCTGCGGGGTAACGGTAAGTTCGGGTCTGTTGATGTCCTGCGGAAATAGCCCTTCCGCGGCTACCGCAAATGCGCGAAAAAGGACAGCGAAGCACCGAGCATTTATATTCAAGCCGGCATGGCGTCCCGCTCGTCACGGGTCATCTTGCGTACCAGAATCTGGTGGCTTGTCTTGTCGAAATAAATAACCGACTGTTCTTCCTCAAGGGTGATGGTCCGGACCAGGCTGCCTATCTTCACCACCACGCCGGGGAAGAGGTGGCCATAGACATACACCACCTCATTTACCATCTGCTCCAGTTCCACCTCCAGCGCCTTGGCTTCTTCGGTCAAGAGATTGACCTTCTCCATAGCTTTGGGCATGAAAGCCTTGCACTTGGCCAGCAGGATGCTTTTGTCCTCCGGAAATTTTCCAGCCAGTTCCTTCTTGATCTTCTCAAGGGCACTGATGTTCTTAATGACCTCATTCAACCGGTCCGACCACAGGACGAGTTCCTCGTCAATCTTCTGTTTCTTCACCTGCAGGGAAGGCACAAGCCCGACACAGACCTCGGTGACCACCTCAGCATCACACCCCAGCTCCTTGACATGCACGGAACCTGCGGCAATAATCTTGCCGCCAATGATCGTGCCGTTCCCCTGGGTGGCGATCACATCCTTGCCAACACTGGCGTGCGCCTGCAGAAGTACGTCGTTGACCCGGAGATAGCTTGCTGTCTCCAACTTGGGACCATTTTCCACGAAATCAACAGTGATATCACCCTTGGCCCGCAGTCTCGATTCCTCGCCGACAACCCCGCCCAAAACGGTCAGGGCGCCTCCAGCCATGACAGCAGAGTTGTTAACCCCCTGCCCGATTCGGATATCCCCCCGACATTTGACACTGAATCCGGGCAGAACCTCGCCGCTGATCACCAGATTGGCTCCGCCAAAAACGATGTTTCCCACCTTCATATCCACATCGCCAGCAATGGAATGCTCGCTAAGGACCGCGGGCTTGCCTTCGGACATAACAAACTTGCCGTCCAGCGCGGCAAAGATCTTGGTTTCATCGGGGGAGATAGTGACCCCTTTACCATACTTGAGTTTGCTGTCCTTTCCCGGCTTGGCCGGAATGCCGACCCCAAAAACATCCTGACCAGCCTTTCCCATGCTGGGCGCTATTTTTTCCAGTAGCAACCTGTCCTTGGCAACATTAACAATGCTGCCAAGTTCGCGGTAATCCACCTGATCTTTATCCGAGTCCGTTCGTTGCGGGCCGGGGATGGCAGGCTTGACATGCATTTTCACCCTGGCGTTCTCACCTGGAACGGGAGGGACCCCTTTGGCCACAAAAAACGATCCCCCCCCTGCCGATTCCGGGGTTGACAACACCCCGCCAACAATCCCGTTCTCGGCGAGTTCCTTCTGAAGCAGGTCGTGGTCCAGTTGCGCACTCGCCCTGGCATCTTTGGGCGTAACAACGGCCTGAAGACGGTCCTTGGTGACCCTCAGAATAAAAGCACCATTCTGGATCTCAACCCCGCCTTTAAAAAGTTTTTCGCTTGCCATTACGCGTGCCACCCACGGAAGAATGAAAAAACGGGCGAGAGCCCCTTTCCCTTATCCTATCGGCCAATAAGAAAAAATCTTCAAACACAGCCATATGTTGACACAATATATCACAGCTGCTTTTCAAGCGCCGAAATATGCTCATGCTCGCCAAGCACGACCAGAATGTCTCCTGGCAGGATAAGAGTTGCCGGCTTGGGATTGAACTGCATCTCCCCCTCCTCCCTCTTGATGGCGACGACAATAAGGTCATATTCCTTACGAAGCCCCGAATCCATGAGCCTTTTGCTGGCAAGGGATGAATGCTCGGAAACCCGAAGCTCTTCGAGGCGCAAGCCCAATTCCCCGCCAGACACGGTAAGATCAAGAAAATCCACCACTGTTGGCCGAACGACTAGCTGGGCCATACGGTGGGCCCCGATGAAATATGGAGAAACCACCTTGTTAGCGCCAGCCCGCAGCAGCTTAGTCTCCGTGCCTTCCGTCCCACTGGAACGGGCCATAATAAAGAGGTTAGGATTAAGCCCCCTGGCCGAAAGGATAATATAGACGTTTTCCGCGTCGGAGGAGACCACGGCGATTAACCCCTTGGCCTCCTTAATCCCTGCTTTAAGCAACATCTCGTCACTGGAAGCGCTGCCTGGCAGAGCCAGATAACCAAGCTCATCAATCTTCTGGACCTCTTGGGTATCACTTTCCACAACAACAAAGGGGAGTTTGCTTTCTTTGAGGTTCTTGCAGATCACCTTGCCGATCCGGCCAAAGCCGCAAACAATATAGTGATCTTTTAAGGCCGCCACCCGCTTTTCCATATTGTTCCTCCCCATGATTTTCCGCAAGCCCCCTTCAACCATGGACTCCGTGACCTCGCCCACCAGATAGAGGACAAAGCCAACCCCGACCAAGATAAGACAGATGGTGAAATACTTCCCCACCGGACTAAGAGGGATGACCTCCCCATACCCCACCGTGGTGATGGTGATCACCGACATGAACAGGCTGTCGATAAAAGAGCCGTTTTCTATCAGCATATATCCAGAGGTGCCGATGCACAGGATCATGACCAACATGAAAATGGCGAAAAGGATTTTTTGCATGCCGCCCTCAAAGATTTTCCTGCCTTGGCAGCCCTAAAGTTACTCCCACCCGAAGACAATATTATTACAAAATTTATTATGCTGTATTTTTTCAATGGTATCAATGAGTAAGAATGCATCCACAACCAAGGTCGCTTTTTTTCCGGCAGACCTCCCCCTGTTCTTTTATTTCTCCAATCAAGTTTTACCAAAACAACGCCGATGAGATAAGCAAATGTCACAGTGGATGACATAAAAGACCATTCCCAAGGAAGGAGAATGTCATGACCACACAGAAAGCCATACAGATCCTCATGCAAAGCCCTTTTTATTTCAAACTGGAGTTAGTCGCCCGAAAATTGCTAATCAAAGAGTTCTGCGCCCTGCATAACGCAAGCTAGACCAATCAAACCCCTGGATTTTTCTCAGCAAGGCTCACACCGAGCCTTGCAAAATCTTGGCTCACTCGATCCCTCCGCCCGCAAGAGCAACCACTCGCCCAAGTCCCATTGATCTTCCCTTGGACAATATTTTTTCTGGCCTCAATCCATTTTTTGGTATATATTTTTTCCTATTTCTTCCTTGAGTGAATCTTCATTCATGTCCATGGAGCGGGCCGCATCTGGCGTTCCCGCCAACATACTCTGTATTGATAAAGGAGAATCGTCATGGCAGTAAACATCCTGGCTTTCGGGCCAAATGGAAGTGGCAAGGGCACCCAAGGCGCCATTGTCAAGGACAAGTACAATATCAACCATATTGAATCAGGCGCCATCTTCCGCGAGCACATCAAGGGCGGCACCGAGCTGGGCATGAAGGCTAAGGCCTTCATCGAGCGCGGCGATCTGGTTCCCGACGAGATCACCATCCCCATGGTTCTCGAAACCCTGAAAAAATCCAAGGACAAGGGCTGGCTCCTGGACGGTTTTCCCCGCTCTCTGGCCCAAGCCGAGGCGCTTGACAAGGCACTGAAAGAGGCAGATATGCCCCTGAGCTATGTGGTAGAAATCCTGTTGGACCGCCAGATCGCCAAGGAGCGGATCATGGGCCGCCGTCTTTGCGCCAACGACAACAACCACCCCAATCACATCGCCTTCGAGGCCATCAAGCCGGTGGAAAAAGACGGCAAGCTGGTTTGCCGGGTATGCGGCGGAGACTTGAGCGCCCGGGCCGATGACCAGGACGAAGAGGCCATCAACAAGCGCCATGACATTTACTATGATGACAAGACCGGCACCATGGCGGCGGTGAATTACTTCAAAAAAGCCAGTGGCGCCAAGGTGATCTCCGTAGATGGCTCAACATCCATCAAGGCAGTAACCGAGTCAATCCTGAACCAATTGGCCTAAGCAAAAAACAAGCCCGCTACGGGCTTCATCTGCAAAAAAAATGGGGTGGGGACGTATGTCCGCACCCCATTTTTTTTGCACGCCGCACCCGCACATGCCCAGAATCCTCCGTCGCTCAAGCATGCAGCCGTCGGAACCGCTCCAGAAAATCAATACCCGTCTGCACCACCAGGGTATCACCCTCCTGCAATCCGTCCGTTCGTCGTGGGTTGTACTGAGGATACGGATTGTCCTTGCGGATAATGGCCATAACCAGCAACGGGCCGAAATCATCAACATTGATCGCGCTCAACGGATCAGCGATCAGATCCGACCGATCGCTGAGTGTGAAAGGTCTGATCCCAGACATGTTGGCCAGGTCAAGAATTCCCCAGAAACCCACGGTGGTGAGGGTAATAAACGTCATGCACCAGACCCAACAAATAATAGCCTGAGGTGCCGATGGCCGTCACCACCAGCAGAAAAAAGCCGGCAAGGAGGCTTCTGTTTTTAAGCTTATATGACATCGAAATGAGCGTCCCTGCCAAGCACACCCCACGCTTTGACATACAGTTCATTAAGCCGCTGCTCCATCTCCAAACGACACCGTTCGATCTCTTCCGCCCCAGGCTTTTCCGGGACAGTCATGGGTTCGCCATACCAGAGGTCGAGCCGAGCAAAGGGCTTGGGCAGCATGGTACGATCCCAACTGCGAAAGGCCCAATAACGATCCGCCGCCACCGCCATGGGCAGGACGGGTGCCGCGCTTTTACCAGCAAGCAGAATAGCTCCGGCCTGCATTACCCGAGCCGGCCCCCGAGAACCATCGGCAACGATGGCCGCATTATAGCCCGCGCGCATTAAGCCAATCAGCCCCTTAAGTGCAGAAAGCCCGCCCCGGTTCCGGGAACCACGCACAGCAACAACTCCTTGGCGGGCAAGAATCCGCGCGACAAATTCGGCATCGTCACTGGCACTGACCATGGCAGCCCAACCCCGGCCACGGCCACGGATTAATTCTACTGCGGTGAATACGCTATAATGCCAGAACACCCCAACAAATGGTTTTCCTTGCACCTCGCAGCGTGCCAAATTTTCAGCCCCATGCACCCGAACCCGGCAGGTGGCAAAAAGCACCCGACTCAACGCGGCATAGAGCCACGGCGCCACAACCAGCAATATTCTATACAAAAATCCGTTTTTTACAGCCATGCAAGTTCTATTTCCTTCAATTTCTTGAGCTGATCGCGCAAGGCTGCCGCATCCTCAAAGGCAAGCTCCCTGGCTGCGGCAAGCATCTCCTTTTCCAGCGCCTTCATCTCACGGCGCAGTTCCGCCAGCGAGGCATAGTGCTGCCCAACCTCGCCGGTTTCCAAACCTACGGTAACATAATCCTTTTCATACACCGTATCCATGAGATCCTTAATCCGCGACTGCACGCTCTCCGGGGTAATACCGTGGGTTTCATTGTAAGCCGCTTGAATGGCCCGTCGCCGCGCTGTCTCTTCAATGGTTTGGCGCATAGAATCAGTAACCCTATCTCCGTAGAGGATCACCATGCCCTTCACATTGCGGGCGGCCCGACCGCAGGTCTGGATAAGCGCCCTGGCGCTGCGCAAAAACCCCTCCTTGTCGGCGTCCAGCACCGCCACCAATGAGACCTCGGGGATATCAAGTCCCTCGCGGAGAAGATTGATGCCCACCAGCACCTGAAACTCGCCCATGCGCAGATTACGGATCAATTCCATGCGGTCCATGGTTTTGATGTCGGAATGGAGATAGCGCACCCGCACCCCGAGCTTTGCATAATACTCGGTAAGATCCTCGGCCATCCGCTTGGTCAGGGTGGTGATCAGCACCCTCTCCCCCCGCTCATCCCGCACCCGGACCTCTTCCAGCAGATCATCCACCTGATTGGTTGCAGGCCGGACCACAATCGGCGGGTCCAAAAGCCCGGTGGGCCGGATTACCTGCTCCACCACCCTTCCAGCCGACATCTCAAGCTCAAAATCACCTGGAGTCGCAGAAACATAAACCGCCTGGGGTATCCGGGCGGCAAATTCATCAAACATCAGGGGCCGGTTATCCAAGGCGGATGGCAACCGGAAGCCGAACTCGGTCAGCGTTTCCTTCCGGGATCGGTCCCCCCGGTACATGCCGCGCACCTGGGGAATGGTCACATGGGATTCGTCGGCAAACAGAAGGAAATCAGGAGGAAAATAGTCCAGCAGGGTGGGCGGCGGTTCTCCGGGTGCCAGGCCGGTAAAATGGCGGCTGTAATTCTCGATCCCATGGCAATAGCCCAACTCCTGGAGCATCTCCAGGTCAAACATGGTGCGTTGCTCAAGGCGCTGGGCTTCAACCAGCCTGTTGTTTGCATAAAAAAAAGCAAGCCGTTCCCGCAACTCCTCCTTGATAGTGGCCGTGGCCCGCTGCAACCGATCTTTCGAGGTGACAAAATGGCTGCCCGGAAAAACGGTGAGTTCCTTAAACCGCTCCAGCACCTTGCCACGCAAGGGATCAATGCTACTGATCGCCTCAATGGTGTCGCCAAAAAACTCCACCCGAACGGCACGATCATCCTCATAAGCGGGAAAGATCTCCAGCACATCCCCCCGCACCCGGAAGGTGCCACGGTGAAAGGAGAGATCATTGCGCTCATAAAGCATGTGGACCAGCCGGCGCCGCATCTCTTCCAGGGGATACTCCTCCCCTTCCTTAAGAAAAAGATGCATGTTCTGGTACTCCTCCGGGGAGCCCAGGCCGTAGATACAGGATACCGAGGCAACAATGATCACGTCTCGCCGGGTAAGGAGCGCTCGGGTGGCGGAGTGGCGCATCTTGTCGATGGCCTCATTGATGGCAGAATCCTTTTCGATGTAGGTGTCCGACGAGGGGATGTACGCCTCGGGCTGGTAGTAGTC
>CALMMG010000053.1 GCA_937868185.1 uncultured Pseudomonadota bacterium | reverse complement strand
TGGCTCGGGGTGTATGATAACCAGTTCACCAACAAGGGGACTGCTTTTACCCAGGAGGAGCGGGAGCAGCTCCAGTTGGAAGGCACTCTCCCCCCCAGTGTCCGCACCCTGAAGCAGCAGGTGGACAACTGTCTAGAATTCCTTGCGCGGCAAAGCAGCAACCTGGAGCAGTTTGTTTACCTGCGCTCTCTCTACGACCGGAATGTGACTCTGGCTCATGCCGTTATCGCCAGTGACATCGAGCGCTTCATGCGGATCATCTATACGCCCACGGTGGGCGAGGCGTGCCAGCAATATTCTTCCCTGTTCCGTAAGGCAAACGGGTTGCATTTTTTCCCCGGCAATATCGACCGGGCGGAGGAAATTCTGGGCCGGTTCAAGTCCAGACAGATCAGAGTGGCGGTGGTCACTGACAATCAGGGCATTCTTGGCATTGGTGATCAGGGGGTGGGAGGGATCTCCATCTGTCTGGGCAAGCTCATGCTCTACACCCAGGGCGCCGGGATTGCGCCCTGGCATTGTCTGCCCATCTCCCTTGATGTGGGGACGGACAACGCGGCGCTACTCAACGACCCGAACTATCTTGGCTGGTGGCATCCCCGCCTGGTTGGGGAGGAGTATCTTGACTTTGTCCGGCGTTTTGCCAAGGCGTTCAAGGCGGTGTTCCCCCATGCCCTCTGCCAGTGGGAGGATTTTTCCAAGCAGAAGGCCTTTGCCATCCGCGATACCTATCTGCATGATTTGGTCTCGTTCAATGACGATATTCAAGGCACTGGGGCTGTGACCCTGGCGGCGCTCATCTCCGCCATGAAGATCAAAAAGGAACCGCTTACCAAGCAGGTCTATCTGGTTTATGGTGCGGGTGCGGGTGGGGTTGGCATTGCCGAACAGATTGAGACTGCGCTTGTCGAGGGTGGGCTTGGCTCGGAAGAGGCGAGGGCCCGGATTTTCACCGTGGACAGTAAGGGGCTGGTGACTACCGAGCGTGAGCTTGAACCATACAAACAGAAGTTTGCCAAGGACCCGGCAGCCCTGGATTGGTATACCGCAAAAACGGACGGCAACCTGTTGAATGTGATCCAGAAGGCGCGGGTTACGGTGTTGATCGGTACCTCGGGCCAGGCGGGGGCATTCAGCAGGTATATTGTTCAGGCCATGCAGGGTAATAGTCGAAGGCCTGTGATTCTGCCGCTCAGCAACCCTACGGCCCAGGCCGAGGCAGTTCCTGCTGATATCCATAAATGGACCTCTGGCAGTGCTCTGGTCGCCACAGGTAGCCCCTTTGAGCCGGTAGTTGTCGGGGGGCTGCCGGTCAGGGTTGGGCAGTGCAATAATGTTTTCATCTTTCCGGGGATGGGGCTGGGAGCTATGGCCTCAGGCGCCAAGGAGGTGTTGCCTCAGTTTTTTACTGCTGCGGCACAGGCGGTGGCGGAGCAGGTGTCAGCTGCAGACCTTAAAAAGGGAATCCTTTTGCCAGCGGTGGCGAGGCTGCGTGAGGTGAGTCTGGCTGTGGCTTTAGCCGTGGGGGAGACGGCCATCAGCCGGGGTGTAGCCAAGCCCTGTGTATATAGTACTTATCAACATGATTACAAGCGGGAACGATTGCTGCATCTGGTGGAGATGATGGGCTGGCAGCCCAGATATCTGCCGATTGTACCCCGATGAGTCTGGGACAAAAATTCAGAGAAGACCTTTTTCCTTCCAGAACCTGATGGCACCAGGATGCATGGGGATAATGACGTCCCTTGCGCCGGAGCGCGTGTTCATATCTCTCAGGGCAGGATTCTGCTGCCTCATGTAGTGCAGACCTTTTTTGTTGTAGATGGTGGAAAGTAGACGGTAAACCACTTCGGCCGGCACATCGGCGTTGGCCACCCAGAGTGTGGAGTCTTGAAAAGAACGGGTGTTGTGACGTACTCCCCGGTAGGTTCCTGCAGGTAGGGTGCGTTCGGTGAAATAGGGATATTTTTTGTAGAAACCGCTGGCTCTGGCTTCGGCATCGAGATTGATGAGGTCTATCTTGCCGGTTCTGGCGGCCATGGCGATGGCGCTGTTTGGAAAGCCGGTCAACAGCCAGAAGGCATCGAGTTGTTTGTTGGCAAAGGCTATGGCCACCTCATTGTACCCGATGTGGACGGGGATGATGGTGTCCCAGACGCCTAGATGTCTGAAAAAAAGCTCGCAGTTGGCAAGGGCTCCTGACCCGGGGCTACCGACCCCTACTTTTTTCCCCTTGAGATCCTTGACGCTGTGTATCCCAGAGCCTCTGCGGACAACGAGTTGGGCCGGGGCGCCGTAGAGGGAGGCTACGGCCAGGACCTTGTTATAGGTATTGCTGTCGTCTTGCAGTAAGCCGTTGCGGCCAAGATAGGCATGGCCGGAATAGACCAGACCGAAATCGGCTTGTCCGGCATGGACTTCCTGGAGATTTTCCAGGGAGCCTGCTGATGGTTGGGTCGTGACACTTACGGTTGCGAGAGCCTTTACCCCGGGATATGCTTCGATGGCGTTGGCTGCTAGCTGGAAGGTGCCCCCGGCCGGGCCGCCTCGAAATATTATGTGTCTTTTAAGAGCAAGGGCTGCAGGGGGTGAGGAAAGAACCAAGATCAGGCCCACACAGAAGGTGAACAGTGTGAGGCGGATAGGTTTTTTTGCCATGGGAAAAGTTCTCTGTTGAGAGGGGAAGCGTTTTGTCGCGCCTGTCATGGTGTGCTTCGCTAGCGAGTTGCGCCGAAGCCATGTCGCTCCTGTTATCTTATGAAAAATAGTACTGCTCTTTTCCGGTCGACGCAATATCGTTGACCAGCACCCCCATCAGAAAACTTCTTGGGAGAAGTATGAGTATTTTTGAAATTACTATGCTGGTCTGTTTTGGTGCGGCTTGGCCATTTTCCCTGTATCGGTCCTACCGGTCCCGGACCAATGCCGGCAAGAGCCTCTTTTTTTTGGGCGTGGTTTTTCTGGGGTATGTCTCTGGAATCCTGCACAAGATATTTTTCAGCCCTGATCCGGTGATCGGCTTGTATATCCTGAACGGGATTATGGTAGCGGGAGATATCTTCCTCTATTTCCGGAACCGGAAGATTGATCGCTCCGGTGGCAGAACGATGGCGTTATGATTCGGGGAAAATCGGTTTTCCGAAGTTATAGCTCTAGCTGAACGCCAACCTCGATGACCTGATCTGAGGGGATGTCAAAAAACGCCGCAGCATCCATGGCGTTGCGCGCTAGAAAGAGGAAAAGCTGTGAGCGCCAGCGCCACATCTCGGGGTGTTCACCGATGGAGAGTTTTTCCCGACCCAGGAAAAAGCTGGCCTCTTTCATGTCCAGATTGAGCCCTTTGCTGCGGGATAGGGCAAAAATTGTGTCGATTTTTGGTTCTTCCATGAAGCCGTAGTGGGCAATGATGCGGTAGAGACCTGCACCAAGTTTTTCGGCCTCGATCTTCTCGAAATTCGGAACCCGGGGGATTTCCTCGGTGCGGATATTGAGAAAAACCACCTCGGAGTGCAGAATTTTATTGTGCTTTAGGTTGTGCATCAGCGCAGCGGGGACAATATCATGGCCCCGGGTCAGGAACACAGCCTGGCCGTTGATCCGCTGCGGGGGATTGTTTGTCAGCATTTCTTTGAATTCGTCGAGCTTTGGAGTCAGGCTTCGCATCCTCCGGCCAAGGATTTCGCGGCCCTGTTCCCAGGTCAGCATCACCAGGAAAAAGAAACCGCCAATAGCTAGGGCGAACCAAGCGCCGTGGAATATCTTGCTCATGTTCGCCCCGAAGAAGGGAAGGTCAACCGCAAAGAAAAGGGCGGTAAGAAGTCCGGCTGTCAGGCGGTTCCAGCCCCAGCGTTTGCTGGCGACCACAAAAAAGAGGGTGGTGGTGATCAGCATGGTGGCGCTCACTGCCACGCCATAGGCGGCGGCCAGTTTGCTTGACGACTGAAAACCCAGGACAAGGCCTATGGTGCAGAGCATCAGGGCCCAATTCACCGGGCCCACATAGATTTGGCCCATGTGGGAAGAGGAGGTGTGGGTGATCCGCATTCGGGGTAGATATCCCAACTGAATCGCCTGGCGGGTGAGGGAAAAGGATCCAGTGATTACGGCCTGGGAGGCGATGATGGTGGCAAAGGTCGCTAAGAGTACCATGGGGATCATGGCCCAGTCTGGGACCATGGCATAGAATGGGTGATGTGCTTGTTCCGGTTGGACAAGCAGGAGCGCACCCTGGCCAAAATAGTTCAGAATCAGTGCGGGAAAGGCGACCATGAACCAAACCAGCTGGATGGGCCGTTTGCCGAAGTGGCCCATGTCGGCATAGATTGCCTCGGCCCCTGTAACCGCAAGGAAGACCGCACCCAGCACGATGAATCCGTGTAGCCTGTTTTCGATTAGAAAGCTGAGGCCGTGCCAGGGGAAAACAGCAGCCAGAACCCGCGGGCAGTTTATGATCTGGGCAATACCCAGGGCAGCAATGATGCAGAACCAGAGGAGCATGATCGGCCCGAATAGGCGTCCCACTTTGGCGGTGCCCCGTTTTTGGAGAAGAAAGAGCCCGGCCAGGATAATAATGGTGGCCGGGATGATATAGGACTCAAGCAGCGGGGTGATGTTGTTCACCCCTTCTACGGCGCTTAACACCGAGATGGCTGGGGTGATCATGCCGTCGCCATACATCAGGCAGGCGGCAAAGAGGCCGATCCCCACCAGGGCCCACTGTGGGGTGCGTGGTTTGACGTTTTTCGGTTTGATCAGGGCGGTAAGGGCCAGAACTCCGCCTTCGCCTTCGTTATCCGCCCGGAGGATGAAGCCGAGGTATTTGATGCTGACAATGAGCAGCAAGGCCCAGAAGATAAGGGATAATACGCCAAGCACATTGTCGGCTGTCACTGCGATGCCGTACTCGCCATGAAAACATTCTCGCATGGCGTAAAGGGGACTGGTGCCGATATCGCCGAAGACAACGCCTAGGGCCGCCAGCGACAGGGCTGTCAGTTTTCTGCCGTGTACTTCCTTTGATGGTATGTTCATGCCGCAGTCTTCCTTTTCGTATCAATAAACCGCCACTATTGGCGATTGTCTGTAAAAGTTCAACAAAAAAACTCCGTTTTAGCCTTCTGGTTTTACGCTTTGCCGTGATGGTGTTCAATGTTATGCTATTAATATTGTGTTTTAGTTTCACGCAAAGTGCATGGGTTGCGCAGCTACCGTCGCATGTTTTTAGATTTTGCAGAACCGGTACGGAATAGAGGAGTTACAGCTCATGTCCGAAGGATACACAGCCATCTTCGCTCTTTTTTCTCTTGTGGCAATTGTCATCTTTTTTCTGGTAAGGGTGAGCAGGTCCAGTGGGTTGCGTGATGAAGAAGGGGATGACAACAAGAGGGGGATTTTCGGACGGTTTCATCGCGAGGAAGATTTTTTTGTGGTCGATGCAACCGGGAAAACCATTCTTATGCAGGCGGCTGCCCAGGGTTTTGCTGAAGGAGTAGACCATGTTCTGGTCAAAGCCAGTGTTGCTGCGGTCAACTCTGCCACAGATGATGGTACCACCGCCCTCCATTGTGCCATCGCCCCAGGAAATCCGGATATTGTTTCCAGGTTGTTGGATTTTGGCGCGCATCCCAATGTAGCAGACCATGACGGTAGGACACCTCTCTGGCTTGCGGTTCACAAGGAAGATGCGCGGATCGCTGCGCTCCTTCTTGATTACAAGGCGGACCCGAATTGCCGGGTGGGAAAAAACCGGCTGACCCCGCTCATGGCGGCGGCAAAAAACGGAAGAATTGAGGTTGTCAATCTGCTCCTTGACCGGGGCGCTGATTCACGGCTTGTCGCGGAAGATGGCAGAACGGCAGCCCAATTCGCCAGGGAAAATTTCAAGGCGAATATGGTTGACCACGTCGCGCACAACCAGAAACTCGCTCGAATGGTATTGCGTCTTGAGTCCGGGTTAAAACCCCGAGCTTGAAAACCCTCCTGTTCTCCTGTTTAGCCAGACATTCGGTGTTGCGCTGACCTGCCGCATCGTTTTCGTTTTTCATGAAGCTCATGTGTGGTTGTTTTTGACAGCGCAAAAAATCTTGCTCCTCTTCTTGGGTAATTTTTCTGGTAAAGTGTATAGGTATTATGCCTTGACAAGGATTAAGCTTTCCCTTATTTAGGGGGTGAATTTTTTAATTATATTCTTAATCTTTGTTTTTGGCATCGGCAGGGGGGCCTCCGGTGGGTAAAGTGATGAAAATTACGGTCCATGGCCCGGAAGGTGGTGAGGATGAAAGAAGATAAGCATCGTAAATATTGGCAGTTTGTCCTTGCGCCTCTTGTTCCTCTTGTGGTGATCGGGGGATATTTTGGGCCGTATCTGGGCTATATTGCGATAGGTATGCTGATTTTTATGCTGATGCTTGCGCTGTTCCGGGGCCGCTATTATTGTGGTTGGTTTTGCGCCATGGGTTCTTTCCATGAGCGGGTTATTTCCCGGATCAGCTGTAAAAAGAAGATGCTGCCGGTTTTTAAGGCACAATGGTTCAGATGGACTGTCTTTGTCCTGATGATGGGCCTACTGACCTCGCGGCTGGTGTTGGCCGGCGGAAATCCGGAAAAGATCGGCGCGACCTTTGTTATGATGTGGAGCATCGCCACCGGGCTGGCCATCGGCATCGGTCTCATCTGGAAACCGCGGTCCTGGTGCAGCATCTGCCCCATGGGGATGATTCAGGGGCTTATCGGGTCCCGGGTCTATCGGCTAAAAATCGGAGACGGGTGTCTTGAATGCGGCCTGTGCGAGAAGGTCTGCCCCATTGAGACCAATCCCGGCAGCATGCGGAGCATTGGTATTATTAGGAGTGCGGATTGTATGCGTTGCGGGAATTGTGTGGTGAATTGCCCAGTCGAGGCCCTTTCTTTCGAGGGACAACGTCAGGCGGTCTGCGCAACCGTCGAGGCCCCGGATGAGAAATAGATCTTCCTGTCGGTTTTGCTAAAAAAGCCCGAATCGCCATGCCAGGTGATTCGGGCTTTTTTTTTATTTAATGTGGGATAGGCTTGGTCAGCTCTTTGCTGAAAACCGATATCTAGCCTTGCAATAGGCTCAAGACGTTTTGTTTGTTCATGTTTTTGGCCTGGACTAGGGCAAAGGATTTCGCCTCGGTCAGAACCTTCATGGAGGTGAAGTTGATGGCCTCTTCCGCCAAGTCCACATCGCCTACGGAAGAGGCTGCGGAAAGCAGGTTGGTGCTGGTGGTGGCCAGGTTATTGATCGTGGAGGCAAGTTGGTTCTGGGTGGAGCCGATGTCGGCCCGGGAGGCGTTGATCTGCCCTAAGGCCGCATCGGCAATCTTGATGGCATCTTGGGCGCTTTCCTGGCTCAGGACATTAACCTCAGAGAGGGTGCCCAGGGTTTGGCTGCCGAGTTTGTCCGTTGCCACCGAGGAGATGGACAGCTTGATGGTTTCGCCACTCTTCGCTCCCGTTTGCACCTCTTTACCGGTGAAGGTGCCGGAGAGCAATTGTTGTCCGTTGTAGGTTGTCTCCTGGGCGATTTTGTTGAGCTGGGCCAGGGATTTGTTGATATCGCTCTGGAGAGCCTGCCGGGTTTCCGTGGTCTGGCTGGAGTTTGCAGCCTGCATCGCCTTTTCGCGGATGGATTGTACCAGAGCCGTTGATTGGCCCAAGGCGCTGTCCGCGACTTGGGCCATGGAGATGGCATCGTTGGCATTGCGCAACGCCTGGCCCGTTCCCCGAGCCTGACTGAGCAGGCTGTCGGAGATGGTCATTCCGGCGGCATCATCTGCCGCCTTATTGATGCGCCGACCGGAAGAGATTTTTTCCAGGGTTGAGGCGAGATTTTTCTGGCTGCTCCCCAGTTGGCTTGCGGCGAAAGAGCTGCTGTTGCTGTTGATCGTGATTGCCATAGCATACCTCCTTGTATAACTTATATTATGCGGATGTGCCGCGAGAAGTCAAGGGGGAGCTTAAATAAATTCGTGAACTTGGGGAGATGCACGTTTTTTTCTGCTGCCAGTTGCATGGGGCGTATGACCTCAGGAAAAAGAGAACGGCTTCAGTCCGTCTCTGCCTCCGAAGGCTGATCGGTTTCGGCTTCTGACGGGAGCTCCTTTTTTTCCTGCAAGAGTTGCTTCTTTTCTTCTTTCTTCTTTTTCTTTGCCAGCTCTCGCTGCCGTTTTTCGTATTGATAGTTCGGTTTTGCCATGTTGCCACCTTTATTGGTAGAGGGTTGATCGGTGTTGACTAATTAGGGGTTCACTGCCCGGAGAAAGACCCGCAAGGGGGCCGGGTAGCCTTCCACTGTCAGGGCTGGGTTGCGTGGGTCGATAAAATCTTCGTAGGATTCAAAGGTCATCCATGCTGTCTTTCGTTGTTCCTCGCTGTTCATGGGATGGCTGCAAAAGATCTCCACCTCGGTAAAGCCGGTACGGATGAGCCAGTTTCGCAGACAACTGGCTGTGGGCACGAAATAGGTGCCTGGCACCTTAGCGTAGCGCTCCTCTGGGAAAAGGGCCATTGGCTCCTCGCCTGGAATGGCTTGGGATTCTATAATCAGCACGCCGCCGGGCTGCATCGCTGCCCGCACTTCCCGCAGCATCTCCACCGGCGAGATCCGATGGTAGATGATGCCCATCAAAAATACTACATCAAAACAGGACGGGAAGAGGGGAATATCTTCCACCCCCATTAGCTCGATGAACAGCTCGTCGGCTCGGGCCAGATGCCGGAGGGTTTTAAAGCTGTAATAATGCTGGAGAAAGGGCTCCAACCCGACAACGCAGCGCGGCTTATGCGGCAACATGCGAAACATGTAGTAACCGTTGTTACAGCCAAGGTCGGCCACGACCTTGCCGGTAAGATCGGGCAGGGCGGGTAGTAGCCGGTTCCACTTGCGCCAGCTCTGCCATTCGGCATCGATTTCAACCCCGAACACATCAAAGGGTCCTTTGCGCCAGGGCATGAAGGATCGCATGGCCTCATGCACCAGGCACCGGTCAGCATCACTCAGCTCATCGGCTAAACCGATGGTCACCGCATCCTTGCCAAAATCGGTAAAATGGGCCTGCAGATGGTGCAAAGCCTCATAGGGCTCGCGAAAGCGTAGGAAGCCTTTCTTGGGCTGGGCCAGCCGGGTAGCCGTGTTTGCCCGTCGGGTCAGGATGGCATCCTTGTCGGCGGTTTTCAGCAGGTCAAGATAATCGCGCATGTCCGGGTTTGAAGCAACAACTATTTGCCGGACGGCACTTTGATCTTTTTGTCTGCTTTCAGTTCCTTGTTCTCACGGAAGAGCAGGAAGGTCTTGCCGATGATTTGGGCGATTCGGCTCTTGGACTTTTGGGCCAGCAGTTCGGCGGCCTCCTCCCTGGCGTAGGGACAGCCGTCCTGGATCTTGACCTTGACCAGCTCGTGTGCGGTAAGCACCTCTTCCAACGCGGTGGTGAGATTGTCGGTGACACCCTCCTTGCCGATCATGACCAGGGGGGAAAGATGGTGTCCCAGGCCGCGGAGGTGGCGGCCCTGTTTGCCAGTGAGGTACAGAGTCTTGCTCATGGTTTTTTCCTTAGAAGAGGTTGGAGATAATTTTTGAGCCGCCGATCCACATGCCGATTACGGCGCCAATGGCAGGCAGGATAAAGGCTAGAAAAAGTCGTAACAACCGGTTGCGCCACCAGCCGCAGAAGGTGGCCATGTCCTGGAGGACGGTTTCAAACTCAATGACCAGCGGCGGCCGGACCATGACCTGAATAAAAGCCGTGATATGTCCCACGCCGAGCACCGGGATCAGTATTCTGAGAGGTGCGCCAACAAAGGCGCCGAGGATGGTGAGCGGATGGGCTAGCGCCAGGCAAGCCCCGATGGCTGAGGGAGTGCCGGTTGCCAGAATCCAGAAAATCAGGTTGTCGCCAGCCACGGCCGACCCCTTTTTAATGGCAATCAGGATCAGAGCTACCACGATGATGGCGGAGAGGGTCCAGCCAACAATCTTCCAGATCGGGGGAACGGTCGGAATTTGGTTGATGGCTTCCATTCGGTCGCTGCGGTCCTCGCCAAGCGCCTCCTTGATTCCTGCCACATGCCCGGCTCCCACCACGGCTACCAGCCGCTTGCCCTTGGCTTCCTTGATTTTTTCCGAGAGATAGGTGTCCCGTTCATCAATAAGCACCCGTTTGAGCTCGGGCATGGCCTGGCCCATCTCATTGAGCAACTCGGAGAGAACATCGCTCTCCTTCAGCTCTCGCAGCTTGTCTTCGGTGATCTCGGTTTTCTCGAACATGCTGGTGAAGATGCTTGCCAGCATGTAGTTCTTGCGCCAAAACGAGGTGGAATTCCAGGCCCGACGCAGGGTGACCCGCACGTCCCGGTCGCAGAGCGCCACGGGAATCCCATATTTCTCCGCCTCCTGCACCGCTTCCAGCAGTTCGGTGCCCGGCTTGACCCCCATTTGGTCCCCCAGCCTTTTCTGATAAGAGGCCAAGACCATGTTGATCAGCAGGGTGGAGAGCTGTTTCTTGCGGATGATCTCTCGCAGGTCGAGAAGCTCCCAGGTCTTGCGTTTGGCCAGGGCCTCGTAGCGCTTCTCGTCAAGCTCCACGCAGACGCAGTCCGGCCTTTCGCTGGCAATGACCTGGCGGACCAGCTCCACGGACTCCTTGGAGATGTGGGCCGTGCCGATGAGGAAAATCTTCCGGTCGTCCAGCCTGAGGCAATGGACGTCCGGGGGATAATTGGGGGCGGAATCCGCCGTGGGTTCAGTCATGTTTTTTAGTCACATTAGAAGCGGTATTGCAGCCCCGCGGTAACCAGGTGGGCTGCTGAGTTATCAAAAGTACCATTGGGGTTCGGGGCTGCATTGGCAACAGTGCGGCTTTCCTTGTCGTCAAAGAGATAGGCCGCGCCAATGTTGAGGTTCTCTGATGCCTGATAGCGCACGCCGCAGGAGTAGATTTTGGCGTTGGAATCGGGCAGCTCAAAGCCAAGAGTCTGGTCCGGAACCGGTGTCTTGTCGATGGCGAAGCCGGCCATGACGGTCCATTGGGTATTGACCTTGTGGGTCAGGCCAAAACGGAAGGCATCGGAGTTGGACCAATTTTTTGCCTTGGGGTTGTCGAAGTATAAGATTAGCGTAGAATTGGTCAGAGTAGGGCCGTAGTTGAAGTCGAGCTTGTCGTAGGCGTTCCAGAAAGTTTTATCATAAGTGAATTCGGCTGTGGTCTTGCCGCTGTTGCAGGTGTACGAGGTTGCTAGGCTAAGTACCGCCGGAGCAGGAACAGACACTTCTGCGTAACCGTTATAGAGCTGATTCCCGCTTAAAGAAAGTCTTGCATCCCCCTCAATGTTCATATCAATCTTAGAGCGGTAGGTTGCGGCGAAGGCAAGATTGTCGCTGGGCCGGTATGTGAGCGCTAGATTGTAACCATACTCGGTGGTGTCGCCGGTCATGTCCCGAGCAATTGGGAGACCAATTCCAGCACCATTACTTTTTACAACTCCCTCGGCATAAAGCACCCTTACCCCGCCACCAATGGAGAGCTCATTATTTATTTTATAGGAGATCGTCGGGTTGAGCTCGTAGGTTTTCAGGGTAAATTCCTCGGCCGTGCTTCTAGGAAAGGCGTTGTCCCACCGTTTAGACAGACCGTAGGGGGAAACCACGGAAAGGCCGAAACGAAAATTGTTGTATTCCGGGGAAACGACATGCAGATTGGGCATGGCGAAATCTTCTGTTCTGGAGCCGCTGTTGCGCGAAGCGACGGCATTGTCCGTATATTCAATGCTGGCCAGATTAATCCAGGTGAGGCTTGCTTCGGTCTGCCACTTGTTTTCCAGCCAGCTCATATTGGCCGGATTGTAATAGCTGGCGTCTGCGCCTGGAGTGTTGGCCACGTAGGCGCCACTCAGAGCAGTGGAATTGACGGATTGCTCCGGTATCCGATAGCCCGAAGCAAAGGCGGGGCCAGCGGCCAGGATTCCGGTCAGGGCGACAACAGCGATCTTCTTTTTCATCTCCTCATCTCCTTTTTGCATGTTCATCAGGTCAGGGGGGTGCTGGTGTAGAGATATCGTTTTATTTTGTGGGTCGCGGTTTTTGTAAGTGGCTCGCGGTGTTCACTTATCTGGGCAATCTGCGCATATTGGGGCAGCTGCTGGTTCACCTTTATTTTGATCTCAGCAAGAATCTCGGCGATATGCTCCAGTTGTCGAGCCTGCTCCTTGTTCTGAGTTTCCGCGTCGATCAGTTCGTAATCGAGATAGACGAGGGCTTCCAGGCGGTTGTTGTGTTCACGTACCAGCGACTCCACCACATGTTGAAAGGAGTTGATTTTTTCCTCAATGGTCTCGGGATAGATATTTTCGCCGTGGGATAGGACAATCACGCTCTTGGAACGCCCCTTGATGACGAGATTGCCCTGCTGGTCCAGAAAGCCGAGGTCGCCGGTGGCCAGCCAGCCATCGGGGTCGAGGACTTCTTTTGTTGCCTCGGGATTGCCGCAATACCCCTGCATCACGTTGGGGCCACGGACCAAGATTTCGCCCAAGCCCGTTTCGGGGGTTGTCTTGCTGATTTGGACTTCCACCCCACGCACTGGTTTGCCTGCCGAGCCCAGGGCGATGCTCGGGTCTCCGCATGGTCCGGCGCTGACCAGGGGGGAGGCTTCGGTCAGGCCGTAGCCGACAATGTAGGGGAACCCTGCCTCGGCCAGGAATCGTTCCACCTCGATGTTGAGGGCGGCACCGCCAATGGCGATAAATTTTAGCTTGCCCCCGAAAAACATCCGTAATTTTCGGCCGATCTGTTGCAGGATTTTCCGGCGGACCAAGGGCAGCTTCATGGCTGCGCGCATGAAAACATTGGCGTTAATGATCGGCAGCACCTTTTTTTTGTAAATCTTTTCTATAACCATGGGGACCAGGCACATGATGGTGGGCTGCTCCTGTCTGCAGATCCGTTCAAGCACGGTCGGGGTCGGGGTCTTACCTGCATAGACGATGCGGGAACCCGTGGCCAGAGGGACCAGAAAACTGGTGGTGAACTCATAGGCGTGGGACATGGGCAGGACGGAAAGAAAGGTCCAGCCATGCACTGGCTCATCGGGAAAGATGGACAGTGTGGCCCGGACATTGCTGATAAAGTTTTTATGGCTCAGCATTACTGCTTTGGCGTGGCCCGAGGTGCCGGAGGTATAGATGATTGAGGCGAGGTCGTTGGGGTCGGTCAGGTCTGTGGCCAAGGCTTTTTTCTTTTCCGGCAGATCCCTGGCGGTGGCGAGAAATTGGCTGAAGGGGAGGGTAGCCATGAGATTGTGCTGGTCGGCAGCGTCATCTAGGGTGATTATGGTCTTGAGTTTGTTTTCGGGAAGTTCATAGAGCTTTTCCAACTGGCGTTGGGTGGTGAAGAGAATCTTTGCCCCAACCTCGCCCAAGATGTGCTTGACGTCGGCCTCCGGAAAATCGGGAAGGATCGGGACGGCGATCGCCCCCAAACGGACGATGCCGAAATAGGCCATGCCCCACTGGGGGGAGTTGTCAGCGAGAATCGCCACCCTGTCGCCTTTTTTGATGCCACGTTCCTTGAGTAAGGACGCGACATCCAGTGTCTTTTGCTGGAAATCCCCATAGCGCATGGGAGGCTGAAAGGCGAAGCCCACCGCAGGCCGGTCTCCGAAGGATCGGGCGCTTTCTTCCAAGAGCAGGTTGAGGGTTGTTATGCTGGTGGAGATCATAGTCGCATGGCGGTTAATTTTTGTTTGAATTGTGCAAAAAAGTCTCTATTGCAGCAGGAAGAATCGCGACCGGCGACGGTTGACATGCTGTAACTCTTTGATTTCGTGTCGCGGACCTGTGACGGCTTTCCCTTTTTACGGGGCTAACACTTTTTCTAGGGCCTGGTACAGGCACTGAATTTCTACGGGCTTGGTCAGATACTCGTCCATGCCGGCCTCAAGGCATTTTTTCCGGTCACCCTTGATGGCGTTGGCGGTGAGGGCGATAATGGGCAGGTCAAGTCGCAGGGTCTGGCGGATCGCCCTGGTTGCAGCCAACCCGTCCATTCCCGGCATCATGACATCCATTAAAACTGCATCGTAGGTTTTGTCTTGCAGGGCGTTGAGCGCCTCCTGACCGTTGCCCGCTATATCAACCAGAATGCCAACTCTTGTCAAGAGTTGACTTGTCACCATCTGGTTTATAGCGTCGTCTTCGACTACAAGTACCTGTTTGCCGACCAAGCTCTTGAACTGTTTTTTGTCGCTTTCCGCCGGAGGAGAGAGAGGGCATGCTGGTGTGGTGGGTGCTACTCCTAGGCAGGTGGCGATTGCTTGGTACAGGTATGATTGCTTGATCGGTTTGTTCAGGAAGATGACTCCAGGGCAGGAGTGTATGTTCTTAAAGACTGTTTCCGTGTCGGGCGGAGTGAGGATTATGACTGGGGTCCCGAGACTGTCTGTCTGATTGTCCGTGCGCGCTTTTAAAAAGCAAGGGAGGTCAAGCCTTGGCAGCAGGGAACTGTCGAGAATAAGGAGCCCATGCTCTTGTGTTGTCTGGGCAATGGACAGGGGTGAGTCTTCCGTTCCCGTGGGCAGGAGCGCTTCTGCCTTGCAGCCAAAGTCGGAGAGCATCTCCAGCAAGGTTTCCCGCAGGGCCGGATGTTCTGTTGCCACCAGAACATTGATGTCGGAGATCGAGGAGGGAAGAGCCAGGGAGTATTGTGTTTCCGGGGGTTGTAATTGCACACTGATGGTAAAATAAAATATGCTGCCTTTGTCCGGTTCGCTTTTGGCGTTTATTTCCCCGCCCATGAGGGTGACCAGCTGTTTGCTTATGGCAAGGCCGAGGCCGGTTCCCCCGTAAAGTCTGGAGGTCGAACTGTCTGCCTGGGTGTATTCACTGAAGAGCTGCCTGATCTGGTCATGGTTGATTCCGCTGCCTGTATCCCGTACGGAAAAATGCAGCATTGCTTCATTATTGTCCTGTTTTTCACAACGTACCGTGATGGAGACCTCGCCTTTTTGTGTAAACTTGATGGCGTTGTTGACGAGGTTTATTAGGATCTGCCGCAAGCGGAGGGAATCCCCCATAACGGCGCAGGGGACCTTGCCGCTCACGCTGATCAGCAGTTCAAGACCTTTATCGGTGACCTGTTTGCCGAACAAGTCTGCAAGGCTCTCAACGGTTTCTCGCAGATCAAAATTGGCGCACTCGAAATCAAGGCGGCCGGCTTCGATTTTTGAGAAATCAAGAATATCGTTGATCAGGGTAAGCAGGGCCTTGCCGGAGTCCTGGATAATGGCGAGGTATTGCTGCAATTTGGCTGTTTCTGCCATTTTTGCCGCCATATTTGCCATGCCGAGAATGGCATTCATCGGGGTACGGATTTCATGGCTCATGGAAGCCAGGAATTGGGATTTCGCCTTGCTTGCCGCTTCTGCCCGTGCCTCGGCTTTTTGCCGTTCTTCGACCTCTCTGGCAAGGTTTTCATTGACGAGGAGAAGGTCTGCCGTTCGTTCTCCAACTTGTGTCTCAAGGGAGTCCTTAAACTGTTCCAGTTCCCGGAATGATTTTTCCAGTTCGCCGTGGGCTTTTTCGAGTTGTTTGGCATAGACGGACTGGAGTTGTTCTTTTTCTTGTTTCATGAGTTGGAAACGATCGGCAAGGCCCATGGATAAGAGGGTGACCTCCCAGGCCGAACCGATCTGGATACCCCAGTGGGTAATAAAGATGTGGGGTAGGATCCCGAAGGTTTTTAGGGCATACACGGTTACTCCCAGCATGGAAACAGACCAGGCCAGGAAATAATAACGGGCCGGGCGGTAGCCATTGATCATGCAGGTAAAGCCGGTAATGATCAGGACAACCACCGTTAGGCTCATCAGGGTTGCCAGGCGGATACTCAGGTGGTAGCCGATAAAGAGGGTCAGGACGCTGCCAATTACAGAAAGAACAAGCCCTGCCTTGAGAATGCGGTCAAGCCGGGGGACATTTTTTGTAGTGTCAAGAATGTTTCGCGTGAATTGGGTGGCGAATATGTAGGCGAGAAAAATAAAAAGCGGCGTGCAGTTGTTGGCCCACCAGATCTGATTGGGCCAGAAATATTGGAAAGCCATGCCGTTGACGCTCAGCTGGAACAGCATGTAGGTGAAGACAAAAAGGACGTAATACAGATAGGTGCTGTCTTTGAGGCCAAGATAGATGAAAAAATTGTAGAGCATCATTACTAGAAGGATACCGTAATAGATGCCCAGCAGGGTCTGCTCCAGGGTGATTTCCCCGGCCAGGCAAGCAGGGGAATGCAACGTGATCGGCAGATTCATGGAGCTTGTCGTCTCGCAGCGGAGGAACAGGGTTTTTTGCTCCCCGGGGGCAAGCCTGACCGGGAAGATGTTGTTTTTGTACTGGATGATTCTCTGTTTGAAAGGAAGGCTGTCGCCAGCCTTGAGAACGGTGAAGGCGCCGGTGTCGGTGGGAATATATAAATCAAGATGATCAAGAAGAGGGTATTTTACTTCGAGAAAGTATTCCACTGGAAGCGGCAGACTGTTTTTTACGGTAAACCGTGCCCAGACAGCCGAAGTGGTAAACCCAAAGCTGGGGGTGTCGGCGGCTGAAGGGGCAAACCTGGCCTCATTTTTTCCTGAAACGATGTCGGTGATCGTTAGATTTCTGGTCGGGTCTTCAAGGAGTTCAAGATGTTTCGTTAGGGAATATGAGCCTTGTTCCGGGGTAATAACCACCGGGACAGGCATGGCCTGGGTAGCTGTTGGGGCGGCCAGGAAGCAAAAAAGCGCGAGGACTCGAAGGACGCGATCCGGCGAGCATGAAGGTATCCAGCATGTGCATGACAGCATGATTATTGACCTTGTGTTTTCTTGGTCCAGAAGCGAGAATAAGTAATTCATTCAGTATAAACATGAAAAACAAGGCAAAAACAATATCTTTATCTAGTTGTATCAGCTGGTTAATAAGTGGGCTTTCTTCAAGAATCGGCAGGGAGTGAGGCAACAGAGGGGGAGATGCGGTGTGGGGGAATAATTTTTTAGCGACCATACCACATCGTGGTATGATTTTTCTATGCAGAAATGTGGGCCATAGCTATGTCGGCCTGGGGAGCAGGGGGGCGAGCAATACGTCTCCCCTGTTGTAGGGATTGTCTCAACCGTAAGGCAGGAGGGTACAAGATGAAAGGAAAGATCGTAGTCATTGTCGTGATGGCGGCAGTCCTGGTATCGTCGTCTCAGGCCAGGGTGTTTGCCAATGATGAGGGCGGAGAGACGGCCTACCGTTTTGATCCGGCAACCCAGACCAGTCGGGCCATGGAATTTAAGAATACCTGGGAGGGGTATAAACTGTATAAAGCTAATTGCAAAAGCTGCCATTTCAGGGATAACGAGCGGGGTGCTCGTTACATGAATGAGGATTCGCGGACCATGATGGGCTGGAATGCTGTATTTTACAAGAAAAACGTGCGGTGTGCCAAGGATGGTTCTTGGGCCAAGCTTTCCCCGCAAGATTTGCTGTATATAAACGATTACCTCTACAGCAAGGCCTATGACACCTGGGATCCCAGGTCCAACAAAAGCTGTGGCTGATAAGGCCAGAACGCTCCCGGTCTGGGAGCACTAATAATCAAATTCTGGTGAAGGTCCAACTCAACGGTTGCCCGTTCATGTATGGAAGGTGGCCATGGAAGATTCTGGGGTCGGAGTCAAAAACCAGAGGTAGGAAATAGCGGTCTCCCGGCCACATCGGCAGGAGGTGCAGGTGATCAATGGGGTGCCAAGCGAGCGCCCCTTCTTCATTCTCGGGGTAGGGGGTACCGTGGAAGCGGTCAATCCGGAAGATAAAGCCGAGCCAGTCTTCCCCATGTGGACCGAAGCCGGGCCAGTTGATGGTCCCGCGGAGCAGGATTTCTTCGCAGTCGATCCCTGCTTCTTCTTTGATTTCCCTGGTGAGGCAGGTGAGAACATCCTCGTCTGGCCGCATTTTCCCACCAAGGCCGTTGTATTTCCCCAGGTGGGCGTCAGTCGGACGGGCATTGCGATGGACAAGAAGGGTTTGGGTCCGGTCTGGAGAAAGAATGTAGCCAAGGGTTCCGATAATGGGGGTGTAGGTCATGTCCGTCCTGTTGTTGGGAATTGCTACAAAGTTAGAAAATTGTCCCTTTTGAAAGCTGGCATGATTCTATACCATGATTTCATGGAGGGAAAGCGGCGTGGTCAGACGGTGTCTGATTACAGCTTTTGCCTTAAAATATTGGGGTGCAAATGGCAATCCTTATTGTTGATGATATTCCGGTAAACCTGATGCTGCTTGAGGAGATGCTTCAGCAGGAGGGGTATGTGGACCTCTATTGTGTCAGAAGCGGCCAGGAAGCCCTGGAAATGCTGGCGACAACAGAGGAGTCTGAGGCGGAGGAGAAAAGGATTGATCTCATCCTCATGGATGTCATGATGCCTGGTATGGACGGCATAGAAACCTGCCAACGGATAAAGGCCCAAGATGGGTTGCGGGATATTCCGGTGATCATGGTCACGGTTCGCGATGACGATGAGGCGCTGGCCCAGGCGTTCGCCATGGGCGCGACAGATTATATCATCAAGCCGGTTAAGGAGATCGAGCTGTTGGCAAGGGTTCGCGCCGCCTTGAGGCTGAAGCGGGAAACAGACCGGCGCAAGGCGCGGGAGCAGGAGTTGGTCGAGCTGACCCGCAAACTGGATACGATGAACCGCCGTCTGATGCATATGGTGCCGAGAGACAGCCTGACCGAGGTGGGTGATCGTCGGTATTTTGATGAAATCTTGGTCAGGGAATGGAATCGGGCTCGGCGGGAGGCGGTTCCTCTTTCGCTGCTCATGGTGGATCTTGATGATTTTAAAAAATTTAACGAAGCTCATGGGCGGGACAAGGGCGACGAGTGCCTGCGGAAGGTGGCGGACGTCTTGCGCTGTGTCCTCAAACGGGCTGGGGATACCGTGGTCCGTTATGGCGGGGAGGAGTTTGCCGCTATTTTGCCCAACACCCCCAATGGGGGCGCCGTGGCAGTGGCCCATGAATTTATGGAGCAGATGGTTGCGTTGAATATCAGATGTGCCGAAGCGCAAACCGGGGAGGTTCTGACGGTGAGCATCGGCTTGGCAACCGCTGAGCCGTGCCGATGCGCGGATATGCAGAGTTTGATAATTGCCGCGGACGGAGCGCTTTACCTCGCCAAGGGGGAAGGGGGGAACCGGATTAAGGTCGCTCTTGATTGTCAGTAATTCGTAACAACCATTGGTGTGCGGAGGATGATTAATGAAACAATGCAGCCTGAATGATTTTATGGAAGAACTGAAGCCTTGGCTCGATAAGAATCACATTCTCTGCGCTGAGTTGAGTGGCGGGGACCGATTGACCATTTATTTCCTGGATGGGATGAAGAATGTTTATCAGATTGACGATTGTAATGGAAAGCAGATTCTGGCAGTTGTCAGTGATTTGAGAAAAAAAGGGATAACGGTAAAGGAATAATTTGAGGGATCCGGCAGGGGGAGCCTCGGAGGAGTCTTTTGTGATCTGGGATCTGGTGGAGAGGTATGGCTGAGGAAACGGCGGCAGAGACGCAGAAGCATCTTCTCATTCTTAAAAACGCGGTTGAGAATACCAACGAGGCTTTTGTCACCATTGATGAAAACTCCACGGTGATTTTTTTCAACAAGGCGGCGGAGAGGATGTTCGGGTATGGCCGGGCAGAGGTTCTTGGTCATAATCTGATGGAAATTCTCACTCCCATGTGTCGGGCCGGACATGAGCTGGCGGTGGCACGCTACGTCCGAACCGGTGAGGCGACTTTGATTGGGCATGAGACGGAACTGGTGGTGGCCCGTAAAAACGGGGAAACATTTCCTGCCGCCATCTCGTTTTCCGTGGCAGACATTGAGGGGCAGCTCTATTTTACCGGCCTGGTCAGAGATCTTTCTGACACCAGGAACCTGGAGGATCGGCTTGCCCAGAATGAGCGGCTTGCCAAGCTGGGCCAAACCGTAGCTGAGATCAACCATGAAATAAAAAATCCCTTGATTATGATTGGCGGCTTTGCCCGGCAGCTTTTGAAAAAAGCACGGGATGAGAAGGACATGGCCAAATTAACCATTATCGTCGATGAGGTCACCCGCCTGGAACATTTGCTTGCGAGCCTCAAAGAGTTATATAAGCCCCCGCAGCTTAATTTGGCGGGAATCTCCCTGAATGAACTTCTTGAGGAGGTCGTTGACCTGGCGCATTCCTATTCCGGTGGCAAGGGGATTGATATCCGTTTTGTGCCCACCATTGATGTTGAGGTTGAGGTGGACCGGGAGAAGATAAAGCAGGTGCTGCTGAACCTGGTGAAGAACGGGATTGAAGCGACTCCGTCGGGGGGGAAGGTCGTACTTAGCACCAGGGTGCAGGAAAAGCTGGTGGAGGTTGACGTGACGGATACCGGGGAAGGAATTCCCGAGGAGATTAAAAAAAGAATTTTTTTACCTTTTTTCACCACAAAAGAGCAGGGGACCGGCTTAGGTCTCTGCATCTCCAAAAGGATTATCGAGGATCACCCTGGCTGTTCGTTTCAGCTGGACAGCGAGGAAGGCAAGGGCACTGTTGCCACCATCGGTTTTCGTCGCAGAAAAGTATAACGCTTATCTCAGGTCGGCAGTCCCTTGAGCAGCAATTCACGTTCGCGCTGGCGGATATAGCGGGTCATTTCATCCTCTTCCTTCCGTTTGGTTCGGAAGGCCACCCCGTAACAGACAAGGCCCTGTTGTCGGTCATGGAAGGTTCGGACAACTTCTCCCTGGGCTATCTTTTTTTGCTGCCATCCGGCAAGAATATCCACCCCCTCTCTGGCCGGAATGGATAGGGCTATGTCCTGGATGGCGGTTTGCGGCAACTCCACCGGTTTTTCTGAAAAAAAGAGCATGCCCTTGGCGCTGACATTTTTTACCCTCAAGCCGGTGTGCAGGCTGTCGTTGCTCCGGAAGGAAACATGGCAGCCCTGCGGAACGTCGACCCGGTAGCTGGCCCGGCGTTGCAGGCGGAAAATCTCGCTCGGTTGGGAAAATTGCAAGGTGTCAGCGGATTCAGCCAGGATGTGCACGTCAAAATGGTTGGTAAGCCATGTCTCGTCTTTGAAAATAAGCCGGATTTTTTGGCAGGGGCGCCAGTTGTGGGGTTTATCGATGAGCAGTCCCTGATCGTTGGCATCGATCAGGACGGTGGGGCCGGCCTGGTACCCCTTGCTGGCAAGGAAAATAGGGAGATGTTTGGTCATGAGTCGGGTGACAGCGTGATCGATAAGTTCGCGTGAGACCGAGCTTTCGTAGTCAGCACCAATCTCCTGCCAGCCTGGAACCGAGAGCGTTTTTTTCATGGGGAGGCAATAATCCTTTGAATGTATTGTTATTCAAAGAAGATTACGCGGAACGGTTCGGGCGGGCAATAAGGGGTACTCTGTATTTTTTAAAAAATTTGGTGTTAGACAGCGATGCCGAAGAGGTGGCAACCGGTTTTCTTGGCCTCGAGCATGACGTTGTCTGCCTGCTTGAAAGATCCGACAGATCAGGCTGGTCGGTGGTGGTCTCAGGGTAGTAACGTGACACGGCGAAGGTGGTTGATCCGACCTGGCGCTGGTCAGCGAGGCTGGTTCGGGTCGCTTTGCTTTGGCGTTGGCGGTCCGCCAGGGCTCTTCTATTCCAAGGCAAAGGAGTTAGGGGGGAATGGTGTCGCGGCAAGTTCTGAGTAGGGGATTACTTTGTTACGACCTGCTTTTTTGGCCAGGTAGAGAGCGCGGTCGGCAAAGGTCAGCAGCTCTTCTGGCCTTTGCGGGCAGTGTGCCCGGGTTGAGGCCAGACCGATACTGATGGTGACCCGCATGGCAACGTCCTTATCTTGGTGGATATATTCCTGAGCCCGGATGCGGATACGTTCGGCAATGCTTGTGGCGCCCTCCAGGTCGGTGTTGGGCAGGAGGACAGCAAATTCCTCACCGCCGTAGCGGGCCACGGTGTCTGTGGTCCGGGCTTCATGCAGAATCTGTTCTGCCGTTCCTTTTAGCACCAGATCGCCAAAGGGGTGGCCGCAGGTATCGTTGACATCCTTGAAAAGATCGAGGTCGAGCATCATGCAGGACAACTCGGTTTGATGGCGTTTGGCCAAAAGAAATTCATGGCGGAGCATTTCCTGGAAATACCGGTGATTGTAAAGGCCGGTCAGGCTGTCGCGGCTGGTTTGCTCGCGGAGCGCCTTGTTGAGGTGGCTTAACTCGTGGGCGACCGAGGTCATGCGGTTGGCATGGGAGATGAGTAAGCTTAAGATGAGGGCGGTGATGCCCGCGGTTATTCCGCCAACCAGCAGATGCTCCGGGTCAAAATAGGGAATGTCCGGATGCAGGAAAGAATCGATGAGCGGACTGATATTGGCCATGAGCAGCACAATGGACAGATAGATCAGCAAGCGGATCATCTGTTGGCGCATGGCTTTCCTCCCGTTTTCTGAAAGAATCAAATCCGGTGTTCGAGTTTGGCTTAGTGCCTATTATAACTGTAACAAAGAAAAGATGGAAAGTACAAGCATCGCCGTTGTTATTATTCTTTCGCGAGGCAATTGATCAAGTTTCGGTGGGGGGCGGGAAAGGCAAAATTTTCAAGTTCATCCTCGCTTATCCATAGGTATTCTTGGGCGGCGTGGAGGACTGGCGTTGTGTCGTTGTTTTGCAAGTGACAGGAGTAGCAGTGCAGCGTGACCCGGTATTTGGTGAAACTGTGCTTGATGGTGGCGATTTTTTCCAGGCCGTGGATGTAAAAGCCCGTTTCCTCCCGATACTCCCGAATGAGAGCCTGTTCCGGTGTCTCCCCCTCTTTGATCCGTCCGCCGGGAAATTCCCACAGATTGGGCCAGACATCATCGGCCAGACGTTTCTGGATGTATATCTTTCCCTGATGCCGAAGTATCCCGCTTGCCATGGTGATGGGGATGATTTCTTTTGCTTTACCCGCTATCGGTCTTTCGTTCACCACCCCTTGGGCAAAGGCCTCGCAGTAATTGCGAACCGGACAAGCATCGCAGCGGGGGGAACGGGGCAGGCAGATTAGGGCGCCCATTTCCATGAGAGCCTGGTTGAAAAACCGTGCCTTGCCCTCGGGGATAAGTTCGGCGGCCTTCTGCCAGATCAAAGCGTGGGTATGTTTTTCCTTGACCGGGGCGGTGAGATTGAAAAGTCGCGCGAAGAGACGCTCCACATTGGCGTCCACGATGGGGTGGTGGAGGTTGAAGGCCAGGCTCATGATCGCCCCGGCGGTGTATCGGCCAATACCCGGCAGCTCAAGCAGGGCGCCATGATCTTCCGGCAGGGCGCCGCCATGTCTACGACAAAGCAGGTCGGCGGTTTTGAGGATATTTTTGGCCCGTGAGTAATAGCCCAAGCCTTCCCACAGAAGCAGGACTTCCTGTTCCCGTGCCTCCGTTAGACTGGCAATGTCTGGAAAACGGTCGAGCCAGCGGTTGAAGTAGAGAATCACCCGATCCATTTGGGTCTGCTGCAACATGATCTCTGAAACCCAGATGTGGTAGGGGAGATAGGTGCGGCGCCAGGGGAGATCGCGGCCATGTCGGGCAAACCAGCGGAGCAGGGCATCCTGTAGGGTGGGTGGCGACATGGCAGGAGTTGTTTAGGCTTCTTTTAGCAGACGCAACAGATCGGCGGGATTCATGGCATGACTGACATCGGTGCCTTCCAGCAGACTGTCGGCCAGGGCTCTTTTCTCATGATGGAGATGGACGATTTTTTCCTCAATGGTGTTCTTTGCCACCAGGCGGTAAATGGTTACCGGGCGCTGCTGGCCGATGCGATGGGCCCGGTCCGAGGCCTGGTCTTCCACGGCGGGATTCCACCAGGGATCCATGTGGATTACATAGTCCGCAGCAGTGAGGTTGAGGCCTACTCCGCCAGCCTTGAGGCTGATGAGAAACAGGTCGCCTTTGCCCGCCTGAAATTCTTGCACCTGGCGTTGGCGCTCTTTGGATGGGGTACTGCCGTCTAGGTACCTGTAGGCAATGCCCTCCCGGTCGAGATGTTCGCGAACAAGTTTTAGGTGATCGACAAACTGACTGAACACCAGGGCCTTGTGTCCGTTTTCGCGTAATTCATCGACAAGTTTGGCAAAAAGGTTGAGCTTGGAGCTGGGGATGTCCGTCTCGGGCAGAACAAGGCGGGGATTGCAGCAGGCTCGCCGCAGTTTCATGATCTCGGCCAGAATCTGGAGTGAGCGTTTCCCCGGGGGGCCGCCTGTTTGTCGTAGATTTTCCAAAGCCCGCTGCCGGAGGGCGGCATAGAGGGCGGCTTCCTTTTCTTCCATCTCCACTTGCAGCAGAATCTCGGTGCGTTCGGGCAACTCCTCCAGAACCTGTGATTTGAGGCGGCGCAGGATAAAGGGGTTGATCAGTTTTTTGAGTTTTTTCCGGGCCTCCGGGTCGTTGCCCCGCTCAATGGGGATGGCAAATCGCTGGTTGAACTGGTTTAAGGAGCCGAGGAGCCCGGGATTGATGAACTGGAACAGGTTCCAGAGCTCGGTGAGGTGGTTTTCAATGGGGGTGCCAGTGGTGACCATCTTAAATCGGCCCTGTAACAGCATGGCGGCCCGCGAGCGTTTGGTGATGAAGTTCTTGATTGCCTGGGCTTCGTCCAGGATGATGGTCTCCCAGTTGCGGGTGGCAAGGAGCGCTGATTCCTGCTGGAGCAGGCCGTAGCTACAGATGAGCAGATCAAGGGGGCCAAGCTCGGAGAGCATTTTTTTTCGCTGGCGGCCTCCGAAGAGAACGACCCGGAAGGTCGGGGCAAAGCGGTTGGCCTCCTCCTGCCAGTTGGGGCAGACCGAGGTCGGAGCCACTACCAGGGTAGGCCCCTGGTCGGCGCGGTCAAGGGCCAGGGCCAGGGCCTGGATCGTTTTGCCGAGCCCCATGTCGTCCGCCAGGCAGGCGCCCACCCCCCAGTTGGCCAGGCGGGCCAGCCAGTTAAAACCGGATAGCTGGTAATCCCGGAGTACGGCCTTGAAAGTGGATGGCAAATTGGGCTCGTATTCCTGGGCCTCCTTAAGCCGTTTTTGCTGCTCTCGCCAGCGCTCGTCCGTGCGCAGGTCTCCTACCCCGGTGGTGAAATCCTCCAGGGCTAGGGCGGCAAGGGGGTGGAGGCGGATCGTGGTTTTTTTGAGTTCGGCAAAGGCAGCGATCTCGTCCAACCGTTTACGCAGCTCCCGAGACAGGGCGAGGAAATGGCCATGGCCCAAGGGAATGAAACGACTGGTGTTTGTCTGGGCCAGTTCGAGCAGGGTGCGCATGTCGAGCACCAGTGAATCGTTGAGCTTCAGGGTTCCGCTCATCTCAAACCAGTTGTTGCGTTCCTTTACCG
>CALMMG010000052.1 GCA_937868185.1 uncultured Pseudomonadota bacterium | reverse complement strand
TGATCTTTTCCGAATACGCCCGCAACGCCCTGCGCATGGCAGCGCTCATGAAACAGCGCTCCATCTACGTCTTCACCCACGACTCCATAGGGCTCGGCGAGGATGGCCCCACCCACCAGCCCATCGAGCAGGCCGCCACCCTGCGGATGATCCCGAACATGGGGGTCTGGCGGCCCTGCGACGCGGTGGAAACAGCAATGGCGTGGAAGATCGCCATCGAGCGCTCCACTGGCCCCACCTGCCTGCTGCTTTCCCGGCAGAACCTGCCCCACCAGCCCCGCACCGCCGAACAGCTGGCCAACATCGCCAAGGGCGGCTATGTTCTGCTCGACTGCGGTTGCGGTACGCCGGATGCCATCCTCATCGCCACCGGTTCCGAGGTCGAGCTTGCGGTGGCGGCAGCCAAGGAGCTTACCGCCAAGGGCAAGAAGATCCGCGTGGTCTCCATGCCCAGCACCGATTGCTTCGAAAGCCAGAGCCAGGAATACCGGCAATCTGTGCTGCCGGATGCGGTTCAGGCCAGGGTTGCCATAGAGGCTGGAGTCACCGGCGGCTGGTACCGTTATGTCGGCACCAAGGGGAAGGTCATCGGCATCGACCGCTTTGGCGAATCCGCCCCGGCAGAGCAGCTGTTCCCCTACTTCGGTTTTACCGTGGAGAATGTGGTTAAAGCCGTGGAAGAAGTTTTATAAGCCGTCTACGCCAGGAGCAAGGTTACAGACTTCAGGAGATATCCTGCGCCTGTAATCTTGCTCCTTTCACCTTGAGCCCTCCCCCATGTTTTCCATCGGTACCCTGAATCTCGACAACCCTTTCATCCTCGCGCCTCTGGCCGGGTACAGCGATCTCGCCTTCCGTCTGCAATGCCGGGAGTTTGGTGCGGGCTTATGCTTTTCGGAGATGATCAGCTGCCACGGCCTCCATTACCGGCAGCAGAACACCCTGGACTTGCTCAGAACCGTACTGACTGAGCGTCCCGTGGCCATGCAGCTTTTTGGCAGTGAGCCGGAGATCATGGGTGAGGCGGCGACCATCCTTTCTGAATACCCCATTGACTGCATCGACATCAACATGGGCTGCCCGGCAAGAAAGGTCATCAAAAAAGGGGCGGGCTGTTACCTCATGAAACTCCCCACCCTGGCTGCGAAGATCATTCGGGCTGTAGTGCAAGGTTCTTCTTTGCCGGTGACGGTCAAATTCCGCTCCGGCTGGGACCACAAGTCCATTACCGCCTGCGACTTCGCTAAAATGGCCGAGGACAACGGGGCCGCAGCGATCACGGTCCATGCCCGGACCTGGAGCGACGGCTTTAGCGGTACCGCGGACTGGCGGATCATCAGCCAGGTGAAACAGGCGGTTTCCATCCCGGTGATCGGCAACGGCGATGTCCAATCCCATGGTGACGGGTTGCGGATGCTGGCTGAAACTGGCTGCGACGGGGTAATGATTGGCCGGGGTGCCTTGGGTGCGCCCTGGATCTTCTCCGCCGATGCGCCGGAAAACCCATCCCTGGCCTTCAGACTCGCGGCCCTGAACCGCCACCTGGCCCTCATTGCCCAGCATCAGCCCGACACCCCCCCTTCCCAGATCAAAAATCACGCGGGCCGATATTTCAAAGGGGTGCCGGGCGGGGCGGAAATCAGACGACAGATATTTAGCCAGACATCCTTTGCCAGCCTGGAAGAAGTCATTTCCTCTTACTCCCCAGTCCTTCCTTGACACTGTATTTTCCTTCCATTAGGCTATTACGTGCTATCTACCTTATTGATCCGATTGCCAAATATCCACAGGATTTTCCCGGCCCTTACAGAAACGAGTTCGGAGTTTTCATTTCACTCCACTTAACTCCTTACGTAAACAAGCTATCATCGACTTTGCAGATATAACCACCGGAGCAATAGTCTGTGAATATCCAAAACTCTAAACGACCCCATGCCTTTCTCGTAACACGAGAATTTAACATAAAAAACACATGGTCTTTCCTCTGTTACTTTTTATTGATGTCCATTTTTTGCGGAACCGCAAATGCGGGGACAGTTACTGTCGCCAGTGGTGGCAACGCAATTCCATCCAACACTGCCCCTGGGTGTGTCTCTGCAGGGACATGGACGACGCTGGCCGGTCCGGTCTACACTGAAGCAGGGACAGCTGAGGTCACGACTGGTACCATCATTCTCAATGTGCCGTCCGGTTTCGAGTTTGACACCGGTGGAACTGTGCCAACCGTGTTGATTACCAGAACATCTGGAAGCGGGAGCAATTTCCGAAACATTAACAACGTCGCATCGGGCACCTCTGTTGCAATAACAGCTGTAACTTCCGCAGCGCTGACCTTCACGGTAACTGATACCACGAGCAGTGGAGTACAAAATTCACTGACCTGGCAAGACATCCGGATACGCCCCACGGCGAGTGCACCGTTAGCGAGTGGCAATATCACCAAATCTGGCACGGCTACGATGAACGGAGTTACTGCTGGAACCACGAATTTCGGTACATTAACCGAGGTAGCATCGACGCCAGTCTGTAATCCGACGGCACCACCTACCGTTACCACCAACGCTGCTTCTGCCCTGACGACCACCGGGGCAACATTGAATGGCACTGTGAGTAGCAATGGCGCGAGCACCACCGTCACGTTCGACTATGGGCTGACCACCGGCTACGGCAGTGCGATTACCGCAACACAAAGCCCGCTGGCAGCCAATGCGACGAATACAGCCGTCTCTGCCGCAGTAACGGGTTTAACCTGCAACACAACCTATCACTTCCGTGCAAAAGGTGTGAACAGCGCTGGCACAACCAATGGAGGAGATCTCACCTTTACAACCTCGACTTGTTCTTTGAGTGGGGTGATTAATTCCTACTATCCGGGCACTACCGCCAGCGTGGCAGTTGGGGCAACCTCCATCACGCTTGGCGCAGCAAGCGGAGCGACTACGCCGCTCGCCATCGGCGACACGCTGCTCATCATGCAGATGCAGGATGCCAGTCTTGATGCTACTAACACCGCCACCTACGGCGACGGTATGTCCGGCGACCCTGGCAGCGGCACGACAGGCGTTGGGCAATCCGGCCTGTATGAATACGCAATCGCGGCCAGCAATGTTCCCCTCGGCGGTGGCACGCTCACACTTGCCTGCGGCACCAAGAATGCGTATAGCAATGCTGCCGCAACAGCGAGTGCCGGGCAGAAAAAGTATCAGGTGATCCGCGTACCAGTGTATACCAGCGGCACACTTACCTCCACGCTGGGGGCAAGCGCGTGGGACGGCAACAGAGGCGGGGTACTGGCATTCGATGTGACGGGCACACTAACCCTCGGGAGTGCCACGATAAGCTTGAATGGCCTGGGTTTCCGGGGCGGGGCGGCACGCGGATCGACCACGGGCTCCGGAGCCAACACCGACTACCGGACTCTTGTCGGTAATCTGGCAAACGGTACTAAGGGCGAAGGTATCGCGGGCACGCCGTACTACGTGTTTACTGCCCCCAGCACTTCGACCAATACCGGAGTGGAAGGCTACCCCAACGGCAGTTTCGCCCGGGGTGCGCCGGGGAATGCAGGCGGCGGCGCCACGGACCGCCATCCGGCGGCCAATGATGAGAACCCCGGCGGCGGCGGCGGTGCCAACGGCGGCACAGGCGGCATGGGCGGCATCGGCTGGTGTTCCGGGTTCACCACCACTGCACCGTACTACGGTTGTGGCTATGCTGCCCTTGCTACAGCAACAAACCCCGGCGGCAGTACAGGCGGCTTCGGCGGCACCCCTGTCACCGGCCTGGGCGCGACGCGACTGACCCTGGGTGGTGGCGGAGGCTCGGGCACCACCAACAACTCAACCGGCACACTGGGCGCATTGTCCTCCAGCGGGGCGGCCGGGGGTGGCATTGTCATGATCCGAGCCGGCAGCATGACCGGCGCTGCCACCTTCAACGCCAACGGCAGCGATGGCGACGATACTGTCCGCAATGACGGGAGCGGCGGGGGCGGCGCGGGCGGCGCCGTGCTGATCAGTGCCGGTTCGGGCATGGGGGGGGTGACCATCAACGTCAAAGGCGGCAAGGGCGGCAACAACCTGGTACCACCCGGCAGCACCGCGACACCCCATGGACCTGGCGGCGGGGGCGGCGGTGGGTACGCCCTCACCTCCACCGCAACACCACCCACTTGTAGTGCAACAGGCGGAACAAACGGGATAACTTACAACAACGGTATTCTTTTTGGCTCTTACGCTGCGGGCAGTTACGGAGCCACCTCTGGCACGGCGGGCAGTTGCACAACTGGTCTGGTTGACACACAAATTCCTGGCACCGCTCTTGGTGCGACTTCGTGTACCTCAACCCTCCATCACTTCACCATCACGGTCGGAGGATCTGCTACTACCTGTGACCCACAAACAGTGATCATTACGGCTTACGATGCCGCAGGCAACGTGTTCACCGGGTACATCGGCACGGTGAGCATCACCACCTCCACCAATCATGGTGACTGGTCGCAAGTGGCTGTAACCGGCACCCTCACCAACGGACCCGCCGACAGTGGTGCGGCGACCTATACCTTTGTCGCCGGGGATGCAGGAGCAAAATCCCTCGAACTGAGTAATCACCATGCGGAAAGCTTGACCATCACCACCCAAGACGGTGCAGTGACCAATACCTCCGGCACAGTAACCTTCAGTGACAATGCCTTTATCATCACACCCACCACTTCCACCGGTGGGGTAGCCAACAGCACCGAGATTGTGGCCGGGCGCAATCACGGCTTTCGGGTCGAGATGTGGCGAAAAAATCCTGGCACCGGCAATTGCGCCATTGCCTCAGGCTACAACGGGACAAAAAATCTCGACGGGTGGCTTACCCTCGATGCGCTGGATCCAGGCGGCACAGCACCTACCATTGGCGGAGTCAGCCTGCCTTCCACCGCACCCGCGGTTAACCCCGCCTCGAACAACCTGTCCGTGACCTTCACCAACGGGGTTGCAAATATCACCCTGTCCACAACCGATGTGGGCAAATACATCCTCAACCTGCGTGATGACACCCGCGTCTATGCCGGAGGAACGAATATCAGCGGAAGCTCAGACTCTCTCATCGTCCGACCGTTTGGCCTCGGCATTACGAACATCAACAAAGGCGGCACCAATAATCCCGGCGGCACAGCCTCCGCTGGCATTGCCTTTGTTGCCGCAGGCGATACCTTTTCTGCTACGGTCGGCGGCTATCTCTGGGCCACAGCTGATGACGCCAACAACGATGGCATTCCTGACGCCGGAGTGGACATTACCGACAACGGCCTGACCCCACATTTTGCCTACAGCACAGCACTGGCCTCAAGTATCCACACGCCAGCGGGTGGAATAAACGGGACACTCAGCGGCACCACCCCGGTACCCCAGGTCAATTTTTCAGGCGGCAAGGCAACGGTAAGCGATCTTGCCTGGGACCAGGTAGGCAGCCTGTATCTGAATGCCACCGCGACAAACTACCTTGGTGTTACAGGGGTAAACCTGACCGGTCGCAGCCCTGCCATTGGCCGGATCTATCCCCATCATTTCACCTTGCTGTCCAGCAGCATTACAGCTGCCTGCAACGGCTTCACGTACATGGGGCAATCATTACCGCTCATCGCCTATACCCTGCAAGCCGAAAAACTTGGTAACGGGATAACCAGCAACTACGACAACAACACCCTTGGCTATACTCTGATCGCTACCCCGACATTGGCGGCGGAAAACAACGATGCCGGGGTCAATCTTGTCAACCGCATCACCACCAGCAGCAGCCCAAAATGGACTGCCGGAAAGTATATTTTCAGCGACAGTAGTGCCGTATTTGCCCGCGCCACCCCACCCACTCCTGATGGACCTTACGACAGCTTGCAGCTCGGGGTGAAGACCACCGGCGGCGACGGGGTCTTGATCCAAAACATGGACATGCGCGCGACCACACCAGGGGCGTGCACAACCGGCACGAATCCTGCCACTGACTGCGATACCAGAAAAATCGGGACCGCCACCAAGATTCGCTACGGGAGGTTACGGCCACTCAACGCCTATGGCCCGGAAACAGGAACCATCGTCATGCCGGTACACATGGAGTACTACAATGGCACAACTTTCATCCGCAATATCTTGGACAACTGTACGACCCTCTCCTCTCCAGCTGACTGTACGCCTACGACAGGCAATTACACCCTCTTCAATGCCATGGCAAGCAACTCAACCTGTACCATTGTCATCGGCACGGGCACTGCCACAACCACTCTCTCGGTGTTAAAAACCCAACCCTCCGACCCGAGTCCAGGAATTGCCAAGGAGGGCATTGCCAAACTGTCCTTCACCCCGACAACGCCGCCAGCTCCGCCACTCGGCAAAACCAATACTGGTTTTGCCGACCTGACCGCACTGATCAATGCTTCCCTGCCTTGGCTGCTCTACGAATGGGACGGGGCGGACAACGACTACAATGAAAATCCCACAGGTCGCGCCAACTTCGGCATCTATCGAGGTAACGACCGGATCATCAACTGGCGGGAGATCATCCGCTGAGCCATGGCCACAATCCCTTGCCCATACAAAATAAATCGACAAAGCGGCTTTACCCTGATCGAGCTGGTCATGGTCATTGTCATCCTCGGCATTCTAGCCGCCACCATCTATGCGCGCTGGCCTGTGGGCATGGAAGAGGCCGCAGCGGTGAAAGAATTTAGGCGGGCGGTACGCTATGCCCAGCACAAAGCCATGACCCGGCAGTTCACCACGGCGGCAGCGGCCTGGGGAATAGCAGTGTCTCCCCATCAATATACCCTGCGCAGGGCGGACAACACCGAATCGGCAGAAGCGGAGTATGTAAACCGCTGCCTCAACAACGACTGCAATACCAGCATCACTGCTATAGGCAATGCCTTCGTATATTTCAACGCTCTGGGTGAGCCAATCGATACAGCCACCGGCCTTCCCCTAACAACCGACACGACTTTCACCATCAAAGCGGATGACATTGGCACAAACGTCACTGTCCGTCAGCGCACAGGATACGTCAACTAACATGGAACACGGCACATACAGACCTGCCGCGGACCGCGGTTTCACCCTGCTGGAGATTGTCATCACCATCGTCATCCTCGGCGCGGTTGCCGGAATCCTGGTGCCATTCCTCAATGCCATCACCCACAGCCCGGAACCTGTGATCCGCGAACGGGCTACCTCCCTGGGCCAAGCCATGATGGATGAAATCATGGCCAAAAGATGGGATGCGAATACCCCCATGGGCGGAGGGCCTATCTGCACCGGAGAAAGCCCCGACCAAACAACCCGGCCGACGCTCATCGACGCCTGTGTTACTGTTGCAACACCGGTGGCAAGCCTCGGCCCGGATGGGGCAGAACTCCGGACCAACTTCGATGATGTGGACGATTACAATGGCATTAACGAAACCAATAACTTCACGGATCAGAACGGGACAACTTTTTCCTTAACCGGCTATCGCCGTCAGGTGTCAGTGCGTTACATCGCCAGCGCCACTAATCCCATAGACCAGAGCACATTGGCCGCAGCGGGAACCACTGACACCAAGCTAGTAGTGGTAACCATCACCTCTCCCCTTGGAGAGACCTTCAACTTCGTGGCCGTGGCCTGCAACATATGAAAACGAAAGATCTGGCCCAACACGCAAAGAAACAGAGCGGTTTCACTCTGATCGAACTGATCATCGTCGTCGTGTTGCTCGGTATCCTCGGTGCCATGGGGGCCGGATTTATCAGCCAAGCGTTTAAGGGTTTCTTTGACACCGATATCCGCATGGAGATATATGAGGAAGGCAAATCCGCCCTGGTGCGGATGGAGCGGGAGATCCACATCGCCGTGCCCAATGCGGTACAAGAACCATTCGATTCGGATGCAGATACCGTTGATGACACCATCAGCATCGGGGTGGTCGATGAAAATGCGATGACCACGGTCTTCGGCCAGTACAAGGATGCACACCCCACCGGAGGAAAGACCATCGAAGACCGGATCGGAGCACTCCAGCTAACGCCAACGGGCAAAAACCCTTTGGTTTCCATCTACAATACGTCTTGGGATGATTTTTTCGGTGGCACCAAAATTTATCAAGTCACCAACCCCGGAACCAACCCCATGAACCTCAAACAGGGCAACGGTGTCGACCCCCTGATTGCAGCTCAGATTGGCATAGCCTCTCCGTATGGCCGCTTCTATGCCGTGCGTGATGAAGCAGTACGGTTCCAGGTTTCATCGGGAACGCTCCAGCGTTGGACCGCTGCCGTTGACGAGAATGGCATTGCCGTGGCAGGCTTTGTTGACCCGTACCCATTGGCCAGAAATGTCCAACCAGCAGTAGACTCGTCAAATGCCCCGCTGCCCTATTTCACTTACGAACCCGGCACCTCAACCAGAAACAGCGTGGTGATCATCCATTTTGCCATCTCACGCAACGGGGAAACCGTAAATTTTCACAAGGAGGTCCAGATCCGCAATGTGCCCTGAGTATCTTGCCCCCCTTGCCAACCGGCGCGGCATCGGTCTGATCACTGCGGTGTTTGCCATTGTCATCCTCGCCCTGTTCGGGCTGTTGATCGCCCGCTACACCGTAACCACCCAGATGTCCTCGGCTGAGGACTATATCTGGGCCCAATCCCTCTACAGCGCCGAGTCAGTCATGCGGTTGAATATTCTTCGCCATGATGGAGGAGGCCTTCCTGCCGGGGTGGCAAACCCCACTGTGGCACAGATTCCGACCATAATCGTGTCCGACACCTTCACCACAGCCAATACACCGGCAACTATCCGGGTTCAAGCCCAACACGGCACAAATGTCAGCCGTACAGTTGAAGCAAAGTATCTCCTGCTGCTCTCGCCATAATTTCCCCCTTCCAATAAATACAGAGTACTCCCCATTGCCAGCACTTTTCTCACATGGTATTCACTCCCACACTAACGATAACCACCTAAAAACATTGTTTTTTATTTGACATTATTTTCTGCATCACCCAGACAGCCTTAGAAAACAGAGGGTTCTTGTTATTTTTCCCCAACAAAACAACATGTTATTCCTTTGAGATCAGAAAAATATGTGCTACAACGAATTGATTCGGCTGTAAAAATAAAGACGATTGGAAGCGATGTTGTACCTGAACAGACACTAGGGAACAGGAGGTTTTCCATTGCTTAGGCTTAACAACAAAGGCTTTACCCTCATCGAGCTTATCATCGTCATTATTCTTCTTGGGCTCATTTCCGCCACAGCGATACCCTATTATCTCAACATCCAGAAAGAGGCGAAGATCGCCGTGGTCAAAGGCAAGCTCGCAGCCATTCGGGGCGGACTCGAACTGGCCCACGCTAAGATCCTTACCTCCGGGGTCAGCACCGGACCCACCGGCAACAATCCGGACTGGCCCACCCTGGAAGAGCTGCAATACAACGAGCTACGCCTTAACACCCGTCCAGCCGCCTTAATCGGCCTGCGCATTGTCCGCAGCGACTTCTACTCCACCGAACAAAACAAGGCCCTGCCGCTCTGCAACCTGCCGGACCAGCCGCCAGGCATGTCCGCCAGCCCATCCGGCGTTTCCGGAAAAAGTATGACTGATGCGCTGGCAATCATCAGAGTGGCGGATGAGTCCACCGGCTGGGCGTATTATCCGGGCAATGAGCGCGACAGTGCGGGCCGGGGGGTTGACGCCATCTTCTATGTGAACGACGACCGGCCAAGTACAGACAATATAGATTCCGCCGACAAACGTCCTTCTGAATGGTAAGCTGACGCGTGAGTAAACTTTACAGTACTCTCGAAAAGATCCGCACCGGAGAGCAGGGCGGTCTTTTCGAAAAAAAACCGGCTCCCGTTAAGGGATTGGGCCGGAACGCGGAGAAAAGCAGAAAGGAAAAGATTTTTCTGCTGGTAGCCTCTGTCTTACTGGTTCTTTCTCTGATCGTATTTCTTTCGGGGCCAAAGCGTACAGACACCAAGCCACCCACTGGCGCTGTCACCACTGACGCTGTTATCGCCCCCGCTGTTCCCGCTAAAACTGTCGCCACTAGCGTTCCTGCCCCAACGCAGACACCGGATCATCCTGTTGAACCAGCACCCGAGGCAGATAAATCCCCCAAACTGCCTCCGGCGCCCCCTGTTTCTCTGACAACATCACCGATTGGCACAGGCGGCAACGACCTGTACCTCCAGCTCAACGACACGGGCCTTGCCCTTATTCAGGAAAACCAGCACTGGCGGGGAATCTACTACCTCGAACAGGCACACAAGCTGCAACCGGAAAGACCAGAGGCCCTAATCAACATGGCAGTGGCCCTAGCAGAACTTGGGCTGCGCGCCCCAGCCCAAAGGCTTTTCAGCGAGGCCCACGCCCTTGCACCAAACCACCCCCTGCTCCGCCAAAACCTCGAACTTCTGCAGCAGGCAGATTTTTTTGACGGTCAATGGTTCTCTTCCCTGACCGCAGGTCAACCCCAGCCTAGGCAGAAAACGCAACCACAATGACGAACAAAACGGAACTATCTTTTTTATGAAGCTGCCTTTCAGCAACAAAAGATACCTCGCCCTAACCGGCGACAGCGAGAGCACCATGCTGGCAGAGGTCTCAAAGGCTCCGTCAGGCGCGGCTCAACTGCATATTCTTGCCAAAACCGATACTGCCATCACTGCGGATGTCACCATCCCCCGGCTGCTCGCTGGGGCTGGGAATCTTCATGGGCGGGTATCCATGTCCCTGCCCCTTGCTTTTTTTGAAGTACTCACCACCTCCATCCCCATTCTGCCGGATGGTGCGGTGGGAAAGGCCTTGCCCTACCATCTTGCCAAAGCCCTGCATAAACCGCTCAATGAGTTTATTTACGACTGGCAAATCACAGGCCGCTTCAAAGATCGGCTCCAGGTAACGGTTTACCTTTTCCCCGCCGGGGTGTTCCATAAAATCCGCCGAGAATTCATCAGAAAACAGATCGAGCTCTCTTTTTTTGAACCGGACGTCTTCGCGGCCTACACCTTTCTTTTCCAGGAAAAGATGCTACCACCAAACGAGGCCGCCATGTGCGTGCTCCTCTGGCAAGACAGCATCTCTCTGGCCGTGTACGAAAAAGGGAAACTTCCCCTGATCCGCACGGTAAAAGCCTTGCAGCCAGAGGGGGATGTTAGCCTGTACCCGTTGGTGGACATAGAGTTGCCATCCTCGTCCATGCCAGAGCTGACAGACGATTTGCTCATTTTCGACGAAGACCAGCCGCACTCCGAAGAGAACATCGACACTGCTTCCATTCTTGCCGACTTCTCGGTGCTAACTTCCAAAGAGGCCGCACACCCGGGGACAGAGACCACCCCCTCGCCCAACCTAGAGGCCATTGCTCTGTCTTCGGAAGAAGCAGTGACGGATACGGACAGCACTCCTTGGTCGGATTATCTACACAAAATCCCCTTGGAGATTATGCGCACCCGTGATTATTACGCCTCCATTCAAAAGGGTACTACCATCAGAAACATCTTTGTCGGTGGAGCCGACGCCTTCTGGTCAGAGCTTTCTGAGAGCAGCAACAATCTCCTTGGTGCCCAGTGCAAATCCTTGACTGCCACGACCGGAAGCCCGGATTGTTCACCCTTATTGCATGTCCTGGCCCTTGGCACAGGCGCGAGGTGGTGAGCCATGCTTGAACGAATCAACCTTGTTCCTCAACTGCCTCTGGACGAAAGGATTAGAAAAACGACTCTGCCCGCAGTCGGACTTCTTTTGGCCTTTATTATGCTTTTTCTTTTCGCAAGCGACCGGATTCTCAAAGCCAGAATCAGCTCGTTGAGCATCGACATTGCCGCAGCGCAGCAACGAGCTGGGGAAATAAGCGCAACCCAGGCAAAGATTGCGTTGCTGACCAACAGCATCGCGCAGCAGAAAGACGAAAAAGAGCGATTGAGCATTCAGGCGGCAAAACTAACCAGCATCCAGGAGCGCAAAAAATATTTCTCCAAGGTGCTGGCAACCATAGCCACGGAAATGCCACCTTCTATCCGCTGCACAAAAATCACCTTTGTCAAGGATGGCGGCCAGATTAGCGGCACCGCCCTCCAGTATCGTGAGCTACCCGCCTTTGTTAAGGGGCTAAGCAACAACCCCCTCTTTACCAATGTGCTGCTCCACGACCTTGACCGCAGCCCCGACGCCAAAAAATCGGACTTCACCTTTACCATCGCCTTTCAACTAACACGAGAGGGTGATCCATCGTGAACACCCAGCAACTCATCATCATCGAGAAAAAGCTGAAGGAATGGTTCTTCCTGATCAAAAGCGACCAGGAGGCTTTTGCCGAATTGAGAAAGTTGTGCCTTGGGGTTCTGGTCTGCCTTGCGGTTCTTTATGGCGGGTCAACCCTGCTCTTGGCCCCGCAGAAAAAACTGCTACAGCAAAAAATCACCCAGAAAAAAGAAATCGAAAGCACCGCTCCCGCCCAATTGGGCAGCGCACTTGCCGCGCAGGTTTCTCAACTTGAAAAGGAACAAAAAGATCTGCGGGAACAGACAGAGACCCTAGCCTTGCAAATCCGGCTTGTCCAAGAACAGTGGCAATCGCTGACCGACCGCGAACAATTCTCCAAGACCCTTTTCACTCTGCATGCCAACGCGCCTATCAACATGGAAAACCATTTGCAGCAGATGAGCCAGCTGGAAGACCGCTCCGTAAACGGCTTCACCCTCAACACCGTGAGCCTGGCCGGGGAGGTTCCCTTTCCGGTGCTCTACCGGTATCTGCAATACATTGAAGGGAGACCAGAGATAGGCATCATTGAGGATCTTGCGGTGGCACGTCTGACTAACGCAGGCGACGACCAACAGGCCAAGGTTAAATTCAGCATGGTTGTCGGCAGAACAACCTTGGACAAGCCATGACGAGTAACCGACGCATGCCGCCGCGCAGAGCATTAGCGAGAGCACTCCCGCCTCCTCTGGCGACCGCTATGCTTTTGGCTGTCCTGTTTTTTAGCCACCCCCTCCCGCTTCAGGCTGGAGAGCCCCAGGTTCTCACCGTACGGCCTGAAAAAATCGAGGCGGTTCTGGGGTCCAAAAAAATCAGCCCGCCCCTGGCAAGAGACCCCTTTAACTGGAGCCGTGAGCAAATCAACTTCTTCAAAAGCCTGGAACCACGGGAAAAAAGCAATTCCATTGGCGGCTTGACCCTCTCTGGTATAATCTGGGATAAGAACAATCCCCAAGCCGTTATCAATGATCATTTGGTTACCAAGGGACAGACGGTAGGCGACTCGGTTATCCAGCAGATACTTAAGGATCTTGTTGTTTTTGAGCAAAATGGCGTCTCCCATGAACTGTGGCTTGAGTCTTCACCCAGACCTTTGCCCATGAAGGATAAAAAACACTGATGCGAAACTCTTCCCTGCACGCAATACTCTTCTCGGCTTTGCTGCTCCTGGCCCAGGGGCTTTTTCCGGTGCCAGGCCTGGCCGCCGCCCAAGCGGAGCCGGAAAACGAAGCGCCCCTGCTCGGTGTCCTGAAAAATTTTCCCGCCTCCATGCGGACGGAAAATCTCCAGGTTTCTTTGCTCTTGCGCGGCATGGGCCGCCAGGCTGGGATCAATATCCTGGTGGCGGACAACATCACCGACACCATCAATCTTGATGTAGAAAAGCTGAGCCTGTACGAAGTGTTCCAGGTAATCATGGATGCTAAGCAGCTGCGTTACTACCAGAAAAACAACGTCCTTTTCGTAGAAAAAAAGGCGGACTTCCAGGGGCAACAGCGCGACCTTGCCAGCGAACGGCTCTGCACCAAATTCGGTAATGCCGCCGCCTATGTGGACCAACTGAAACCCCTTTTAGGCCCAAATGGCTCGATTGTCGTTACCAACCGAGGCAACTGCTTGGTCATCCAGGATCGGGCCGGAAACATCCCCCGTCTGCGCGAGATGCTGGCCGAGCTTGACCAGCCCATCCCCCAGGTTCACATTGAGGCACGCATCGTCTCCATCTCCAACGAGGCCAAGAAACAGCTGGGCATCATCTGGGGCTACAGCAACTACCGGGATGCCTCTGGTCTAACCACCAAGATCAACACCATAGATTCCAGCGCGCTCCTTGGCGCCAAAGATCCCACCACCAGTCTGGCCTTCGGCTTTATCCGACAAAACTTCAACCTCAACGTGGAACTCCAGGCCATGCAGACCGACAGCCTGCTGGAAATCCTCTCCTCGCCCAGCGTTCTTGTCCTCGACGGCAAGGAGGCGGAGATCAAGCAGGGCAAGGAGATTCCCTATGTGACCGGGACCAGCACCACCGTCAACACCACCTTCCGAGAGGCCAACCTGGGCCTCAAGGTCAAGCCCACGGTGCTGCAGGATGGCTACATCATTCTGGATGTCGGCGTCACCAACGACAGCGTTGACCAAGCAACTGCCAGCACAAGCGGCCTCCTCATCAACAAGCAGTCGATCACCACGAACCTCTTTCTGGAAGACAATGTCACCGTGGTCATCGGCGGCATTATCCAGCAAAACAAGAGCAATTCAAACAGCAAGGTGCCGGGTCTGGGGGATATCCCGATCTTTGGCAACCTCTTCAAAAACTCAAACAAGAGCAACGACCAAACAGAACTCATGGTCTTTATTACCCCGCGCATTGTCAATATAACCAAAAAACAAAACGACGAGGCCGCTGCCAACCTCCTCCCAAAGAATGGCAACGACAAGGAAACGGCCAAGGGACCGACACCTTCCGGGACTCCCGCAGTAACACACAAGGAATTGGCGCTTCCCGCTGATGACCCCAGAAAAACAACCCAGGGGAACACGATACCGCCGCAATGAATCATCTTGAGTTTTTCGGACTACAGGAAGACCCTTTCCGCATGACGCCGGACAGGAATTATTACTTCCCCACCAAGGGACATGCTGCCCTGCGGGAGGTTATCCGCTATGGTCTGGAAGAAGGCGAGGGATTTATCATCATCACCGGTGAGATCGGCACCGGCAAAACTCTCATGCTCCGCCTGATGATGGACGATCTGTCCGACAGATTTGAAACCGCGCTGATCCTCTCTCCCCATCTGTCCCGCCTTGAGCTTCTTAAGGCCATCTTTCAGGATATTGGCCTTTCCGTCCCGGCGGACCAGACTGCCAGCCTCGATTCGCTCCTGCGCATCTTAAACGACCATCTATATGCTCTGGCGCAACAGGGCAAGAAGCTGCTCATCGTCATTGACGAAGCGCAGAATCTTCCCGACGAGAGCTTGGAACAGCTCCGCCTACTTTCCAATTTTGAAACCGACACCCAGAAACTCTTACAAATCGTGCTCTTCGGCCAACCGGAACTGCGCGACAAGCTTGCCCAAAACAACATGCGCCAGCTTGTCCAGCGGGTCAGCATCATGGAGACCCTGTCTCCCCTGTCGAAACAGGAAATGGTCAGCTATCTTCTTCACCGTTTCAAGAAAAGCGGCGTCTATGAAATGCCGCGCTCCTTTGCCACCACCGACCTTCTCTGGCGTGCAACCAAGGGCTATCCCCGGCTGATCAACAAGATCATGAGCAGGGCACTCCTGGTGGCCTACGCCGAAAAAGAAAACCGCATCTCCCGCAAAATTGTCCGGGAGGCAATGGATTCCTTCAACACCCCCAAGCAGCGCCGCCTGTTTCTCACCCCTGCTTTGCAGTGGTGGGCAGGATTTCTGTTCCTCCTGCTTCTGCTCTGGGGAGTAGCCTTCCCCCCGATCTGGGTTGCGCACGCCATCTCCGGGAACCAACAGACCATTACCCCATGGTTTGCTCAGGGTACAGCCTGGGTCAAACACCTGACTGATACTGACGGGACTGCGCCCAACCAATCAACACAGGTCCCGCCGCCAATGCCTCTGCAAGCAGCACTTCCCCCTCTTCCTGCGGAAGCAGAAAAAAATATACCCTCTGCAGAAGAACCGGCGGGGGAGAGCGTGACTCCCTTGCCCTCCCCTCCCTCTGGGAGAGGACCACAATGAAACACAAGGCAACCGTTAACGGCAGCATCATGTACAATAATTCTTCTCAAAATCTCCAGCCGTGGCGCTCCTGATGATGACCCCACCGAAAAGAAAAAAGTTTGGCGACATCCTGGTGGAAGGCGGGCTGATCACAGCAACCCAGCTGCAACAAGCGTTGTCCTACGGCGCGGACCGCGAGATAAAACTGGGCGAGGCACTCTACGAACTTGGCTTTGTCAACGATAGCGCCGTTGCCAACACTATTGCCCGGCAGCTAAAAATCCCCTTTATCGATTTTAGCAAAATCGTAGTGGACCCTGAGGTGGCCCAGATCATCCCGGAAGCCATCTCCCGGAAATACAAGGTCATCGCCCTTGGCAAGCGTCCCGGCGAGGTACTGGTTGCCTTTGCCGACCCCCTCAACATCTTCGCCGTTGACGAGGTTGGCCGTTACATTACAGACAAAACCGTAGTCTGCGTGGGGGTCGAATCGGAGATCGTGGCCGCCATGGACCGGTTGTATGTCTCGGCGGCCAAGACCGAGCAGCGGTTTGAAGACGCGGGGGAAGAATCCGCCACCGTCAGCGCCATCAATGATATCCTGCTCAAGGCCGTGCGGCAGCGGGCCAGCGACATCCACATCGAGCCGGATCACGAGCGGGTAAGGGTTCGCAACCGGGTGGACGGCATCCTCCGCGAAACCGCCACCTTCCCCCTGGAGATGCACCCCAACCTCATCTCCCGCATCAAGATCATGGGCCAGCTTGATATCGGCGAGCGCCGCAAGCCCCAGGATGGCCGATTTGAAATGCCCATCGCCGGTAAGGAGTTTGATGTGCGTGTCTCCATCCTGCCTCTGAGTGCCGGCGAAAAGGTGGTGCTGCGTCTGCTGGACAAAGGCACGGTGCGCTTCAATCTTCAGGCCCTTGGCTTTGAACCTTACCAGCGCGCCCTGTTCATCGAACATCTCACCCGGCCCCATGAGATCATCCTGGTCACCGGACCCACCGGCAGCGGCAAAACCACCACCCTCTATGGCGCCCTAAATTATATCAACTCGGTGGACAAAAATATCGTCACCGTGGAAGACCCGGTGGAGTATGAACTGGCCGGAATTAACCAGGTACAGGTCAATATCCGGGCCGACCTCACTTTTGCCAACTCCCTGCGCTCCATCCTCCGTCAGGACCCGGACATCATCATGATCGGTGAAATCCGGGACGCGGAAACCGCCGAGATCGCCATCCAGTCGGCCCTCACCGGTCACCTGGTACTTTCTACCCTGCACACCAACGATGCCGCAGGCGCGATCACCCGACTCATCGAGATGGGCATCCAGCCCTTTCTCATTGCCTCGGCCGTTGGGTTGGTGATTGCCCAGCGTCTCCTGCGATTGCTTTGCCCTAGCTGCAAGGCTGCCTTCACTCCGCCGGAAGAACTCCAGGAAGCCTTGGGCCTTGCCTATGACCCGGCCCGGCTTTTTTACAAACCGGTGGGCTGCCCACAATGTGAAGGTTCGGGCTTCAGGGGGAGGATCGCCATCTACGAAACCATGGTCGTTTCTCAGGCCATCGAGGATCTTATCCTCAAAAAAGCCTCCAGCCACGATATCTTTCGGCAGGCTCAGAAGGAAGAACTTACCTCCCTGCGCCAATCCAGCATCGCCAAGGTGCTCAGCGGTCAGACCTCGGTAGACGAGGCCTTCCGCGTCACTATGGAACTGAAGGAATAACCGGTGCCGATCTTCCGTTACGAAGCCATCAACTCCGCCGGTCGGATCGTTTCCGGCACCCATGCCGCCGAAATTATGCCGGAGGTAGAAACATGGCTACAAAAAGCGGGCTTGAGCCCCATGACCATTCAGGTCCTCTCTGAGCAACAATCCGCCGGGGTGAAAAAAAACGCCGAGGCCGCGGCAGGACCAACGCTCAGCGAACGGCTCTTCGGGGTCACCCTGGAAGACAAGATTCTTTTCTGCCGGCAACTGGCCACCCTGCTGGCGGCAGGGGTCAGCCTCATCGAGTCCTTCGCCATCCTGGCCCTCCAGGTAAGCAACCCCATTCTCCAAGCGATCATCCTATCAATGACAGCCGAGGTGGAAGGCGGCGCCAGCCTAAGCGAAGCCGTGAGCCGCCATCCCAAGACCTTCAATGTGCTTTTCTACAACATTGTCAAGGTGGGGGAGGAAACCGGTTCCCTGGACAAGGCCTTTGCCTATCTGGCCACCCTCTATGAAAACGAAAAAGCCATCAAGGAACGGGTCAAGTCCGCCACCCGGTACCCCAAGATCGTCATCATCGCCATCACCGGCGCGGTCTTCTTCCTGATGGCCTTTGTGGTCCCGAAATTCGCCAAGCTCTTTGCCGCAGCCAAGGTCCAGTTGCCCCTGGCCACCCGGATTCTCATGGGGGTCAGCACCTTTTTTGCCGACAATACCCTGGGCATTGTCGGGGCAGCGCTGGCCCTGTTCATCTCCTACCGGCTGGCCCTGGGCTCCCGGGAGTTCGTTTTCTTCCGCGACCGGATTCTGCTCAGGGTGCCGATCTTCGGTCCCCTGACCACCAAGATTTACATGGCCAGATTCTGCCGGGTTTTTTCCGTGCTCACCACCAGTGGCATCAACATCATCAAAACCCTGCAACTCTCGGCAACCGCCCTAGAAAACCTGGTGCTGTTCCAGATGGTCGAGGAAATCACCAGCGAGGTTGAAGAGGGCGTCAACCTGCACGAGGCCATGGCTAGACACCAAGAGATCCCACCCATGGTTCCCCAGATGATCGCCGTGGGTGAACAGTCCGGACGGTTGGATGAGATGATGGAAAAAGTGGCTGATTACTACGACCTGGAAAGCGATTACACCATCAGAAACCTCTCCACCCTGATCGAACCGATCCTCCTGCTGGTGCTGGGCGTGATGGTTGGGCTCATCGCCCTGGCCATCTTCACCCCCATGTGGGATATGATGAACGTCATGCGGGGAGGAAAGTAAGCCAGACAAACACAGATGGCGCAAGGCGCAACCCACTAAAAAAACAGGACAACCCGGCATAAATGATTTGACGGGAGATTGACAAACAGAGTAAAAAAATTCAATAATCATTCACATCTACAAGGAGAAAGGCATGAAGAAGAATCTGGCAGGAAATGAAAAAGGTTTCACCCTTATCGAATTGATTGTTGTTATTGTCCTCTTGGGCATTCTTGCGTCAGTAGCGATTCCCAAGTATCAGGATTTGACAAAAGAGGCAACATTAGCCGCCTCCAAAGGAGTATTGGGTTCAGCCAAGGGCGCGGCCGTCATTTCCTTTGGCAAAAGAATTGCTAGCGGAAGTACCACCCCTGCAATTGCTGGTGTTAGTGCTGCAGATCTTCTTGTAGCGCAGATCGAAGCACCCGATTACAATTTGACTCCTTCTGGCACCACGTTTACTGCAGTCATCAATGGAACGACCTTCACATACACCATAACCCCCTTAGAGCAGACTAATAGTCCTGCTGGGGTCACAGTATCGCCCCTGACACTCCCCTAATATCTTTTCGACAAACATTGTTGCACAAGAGAAACGCGACTGTATTTCGCGTTTCTCTTGTGCTGATAAACAACCATATCCATCATGTCCCTCGCTAAAAAAAATCTCTCTCGCCTCCTCCTGATAACAGCCTTTTCAGCCCCCCTTGTCTTTTATCCCAATCTGAGTGATTTTGCGAACCTCCCCCAACGTGTCTTTCTGGAAACCACAGGTATTCTCCTTGCCCTTACCTGGCTAGCCAACCAGTCAAGCAACAATGCCTTGCCCCTTCAAAGATTGCCATTTTTCACCTGGCCGCTTCTTGCCTTTATCGGCTGGGCACTATGCACTGTCGTCTTTGCGCTTAACCCCTATGAAACCTGGAAAATAGGCCGCCTGTGGCTGACGGCAATCCTGTTTTTTTTCCTGACCCAGCAGCTTACGGTCTCGTCACCCCAACGACGCCAGGTCCTGACCGCCCTGTTCACCGCCGCCTTCCTGGTGGCCATTCTGGGCATCAGCCAGCATCTTTTCGGCCTGTCATCCATTCCCCAGATTGCTCCGCCATCTGCGAACTTTGCCAACAAAAACATGGCAGTACACTTTATTGTCCTGCTCTTTCCAATAGGTGGCTTCCTTTTTTTGACCACGGAAAAAAATACCACTGCCTGGACCACGAGCCTCATGCTCAGCCTGATCGTTGTCTATCTCATTTACACGCAAACGCGGGCCGGCTGGCTGGCCGTCACCTGCCAGTGCCTACTATTCACCATCCTGAGCAAGACAGCCCGAGTCAACTTTGCTTCCTTCTGGTCCATCCAAAAAAAATGGGCTTTGTTCACCGGCCTGCTCATTGTCCTGACCATGACGAACATAGGCCCTGCGGGATTCACCCCAGGTTACGAAGCCGTTGGCCGCAGGGTAGCATCCAATGCCTCCGTCCAGATCCGCTTTGCCATTTGGGCAGACACCCTTACCCTGATCCAGCAGCACCCGCTGCTCGGGGTTGGACTTGGCAATCTGAAAGTCTATTTCCCCTCTGTGCAAAAAGAATCCATTTCTCTCTATACCCAGTACCTGAAAGATGCCCATAACGATTATCTGCAAATATGGGCGGAACTGGGACTAGTCGGCCTGACGCTCTTTGCCTGCCTCATTGGATCACTGGGAGTATTTCTTTTCAAAACTCTCAAAAACTTTACCGGCGATCTACCCAAAACCCTCGAATTCCAAGCCATGGGGTTATCTCTGATGGGTGTCGGTATCAATGCCCTGTTCTGCTTCCCGCTGGAGAGAATAATCCCGCTCTTTACCATCATGGTCATGCTGGGACTCCTTGCCTCCCTGGCACGGGACAAGGGAACAGACAAACCGATCCATGTCCCCAAACGATTCCCAGCCTATGCCGGGATCGTTCTGCTTGTGTTTGCGCCGATCATAGTAGCAGACAACCTCAAGACCATTGCCGCAAATCATTTTTGTCTCAAGACCAGCATTGCCACCGTTGAAAATAACTGGAAGGATGTCATTGATAATGGCACTAAGGGCTTATATTTTCAACCCAACGATGTGACCCCGCACTCGTATATCGGCCCGGCCTATCTGGCCTTAGGCAACTACAACGAAGCCTTGCCCCACCTCTTGACCATGCTGGAAAAATTTCCTTACAACTACATTACCCTGCTCAATACCGGAACCGCGTATTACGGCTTGCGCGATTACCACAAGGCTCAACAGTACTTTGCCCAAACGGTACAGATCGCGCCAATCGACGGAGCGGCGCACGACCAGTTAGGCAAAGCCTATTGTCAGCTCAAGGAATACCCAAAGGCAATTGAGGAATTTAACGAGGCCATCCAACTTGACCCAAAGAAAAAATCACTTTATCTTTACAACCTCGGCCTGGTTGAACGTGAACGAGGCCATGTGCCGAAAGCGATTAAAGCATTTGAACAGGCCATTGCCGCCAACAGCAAGTTTGCCCTACCCCACAGAGAACTTGCCATAATCTACCTGCAGCTTAAGCACGATCAAACACGCGCCGGATATCACGCCCGACTCTTTCAAGAGCTTTCCCAATCTCCTGGCGGTTCCCATCAATAATATTCCACGTTTCCGGCCCCAGCCTTTCGTTGACTTGATCAGGCCATTTATGTACACTGCCGACAGTCAAATATCAGCAGCCCGGCATCAGGGGACACACAATTGGTAACTTTGTGATTTTGCCATCGACTGACATTATAACAATTTGAAAAAATCTCGAATTCCCGAGCGTGCCATGCCTTCACCAGCCCTTCGTTTTCAAAATGTTACCAAAGGCTATGGGGCCTCCCAGGTTTTGCGTGAGATTGACCTGGAAATCAGCAGCGGCGAATTTTTCGGCCTGGTCGGCATGAACGGCGCTGGCAAAACCACCCTGATCAAATGTCTACTCGACTTTTGCGCGCTCGATAGCGGGACCATCGAAATTTTCGGAACCAGCCATCGCCTGACCGAGTCCCGCATTCCCCTGGCTTTCCTGCCCGAGCGTTTCATGCCGCCATATTACCTCACCGGCATGGATTTCCTGCAATACATGCTGAAACTGCAAGCCCTGCCCTATGACCGCTCTGCGTCAGAAGCGATGCTGCAAGCGCTCGACCTGGCCCCTTCGGCACTGAATCGTCCGGTGCGTTCCTACTCCAAGGGGATGACACAAAAGATCGGTTTGGCGGCCTGTTTCTTGGCGAACAAGGATTTCTATGTGCTCGACGAGCCAATGAGCGGCCTTGACCCAAAAGCCCGCGCCTTGCTCAAATCCCATTTACAAAAGTTGCGCACCGCGGGGCGCACCCTGTTCTTCAGCTCCCACGCCCTAGCGGACGTGGAGGAAATCTGTGACCGCATGGCGATCCTGCACGATGGCAAAATCCGCTTTGTCGGCTCACCTGCGGATTGCTGTCGTGAATTCGACGCCGACACACTGGAACAGGCCTATTTAAAATGCATCGATTAGATTGATTTTTAAAGATTTATCCTTTAATAATAATAAGTTTTGGTACGATCTTACTTTTAATGAATTTCTACCTGGTAACCTATGTACCTTGACCATTTTGGCCTTCGCCAGCCACCCTTCAAGATCACGCCAAACACCGGGTTTTTCTATGTTGGCGGCAATCGGGGGGCAATCCTGGATGCACTGCTTTATGCCATCATCCACGGCGAGGGTATCGTCAAGGTCACCGGCGAAATCGGCAGCGGCAAAACCATGCTCTGCCGAATGCTGGAAAGCCTATTGCCGGAAAGCGTGGAAGCGATCTACCTGGTCAACCCCAGCCTGAACCGAGATGACGTCTTTCATGTCATCGCCAGCGAACTTAGCCTCGCCACCCAAGGAAAACGTACCAGCGAAACCCTCCATCTGATCCATGATTATCTGATCGAAAAACACTCAACCGGCAAGCAGGTCGTTCTTTTGGTTGAAGAAGCCCAGGCCATGCCGCTCGACACCCTGGAAGAAATCCGCCTACTTTCCAACCTGGAAACAGCACATCACAAACTGTTGCAAATCGTGCTGTTCGGCCAGCCAGAGTTGAACGAAAACCTTTCCCAGCCACGAATGCGTCAACTCAAGGAGCGGATCACGCACAGCTTCACGGTGCCACCACTTACCCAGACAGACATCCCAGAATACCTGATGTTCCGGATGCGTGCCGCAGACTACCATGGGCCAGACATCTTCGACAAAGGCGCGCTCAAACTGATCGCCACCGCCTCCAAGGGCATTACCCGCCGAATCAATGTTCTTGCGGACAAGGCGTTGCTCGCGGCATTCTCGGAAAACAACCACAACATCTTACCCAAGCATATCAAGGCCGCCATCAAAGATAGTGAATTTTCCGTTCCCCCTGCCAGTTTGCCCTTAAAACAGATCGGCTTAGCCGCCGCCCTACTTGGCATTGGAATAGCCCTTGGGGCTGGCTTGCAGTATCTCCCTGGCTTGGCGCACAAAGCAGAGGGGGCCGCACCAACCGTTCAAGCTACGCCCACCTCTGCTCCAGCCCCTACGACCAACCCGCTACAGCAAAGAATCGCCGCCACCCAGTCATGGCTGGCCAATGAGAACGGAGCCCACTTCACCATTCAATTAATGCTGCTGACCGATACAGAATCCCGATTAGGAAATATTTTAAGTAGACTGGACAAAGATTTCGGATTGACACAAATTTACGTCTACCCTACCCGGATCAAGACTGATCACCAATTCAGCATCACTTTCGGCACTTTTCCCTTGCGGGAACAGGCTCTCGCCGCCCTTGCCAGGCTGCCCGCCGGTTACCTGAGCAATCGACCCGTTCTGCGCACAGTCAAGGGTATCAGAGATGAAATAGCTAAACATCAAACGCAGTAACATCACTTTGTGTGATTAAAAATATTACCGACAGTTTGATTATAAATATTCCAAATGGTAATTAAGTCCAGATGAAGAAAATCATAATCGCCATTATAAGTTGTTCGCTCCTTACCGCCTGCGGCACGCAGCCGCTTAAGCCATCATCCGGCCACATCAAGGATGATTCGCGGCCTGCTGGCAACATCCCAAAAACGGTGCAACAAGCAGCGCCACTGCCCCCGCCTAAAGCCACCCCCAAGGCAGAAACTTACAGCGTGGCGGTGAACAATGTCTCGGTACAGGAACTACTGTTCGCTCTGGCGCGGGATGCCAAGGTGAATATCGACATCCACCCAGGAATCGAAGGCACTGTCACGCTCAACGCCCTCAACCAGACCCTGCCTCAGCTGCTTACCCGCATCGCCAAACAGGTGGACATGCGCTACGAATTGGACGGGCCGAATCTGGTCGTCATGCCGGACACGCCTTTCCTGCGTAACTACAAGGTGGATTACCTCAACATGTCGCGGGATGCCACCAGCAACATCAGTATCGCTACCCAAATCGACACAACCGGTACCGGTGCTGGCAAGGGAGGCGGTGGCACTGGCAACAACAATTCCACCACCTCCGTTACCAACATCTCCAACAACCGCTTCTGGGAAACCCTGGTGCAAAACATCAAGGACATCCTGCGGGAGACAGACAAGGTCCTTCCTGAGGGTTCTTCCGAAACTTCCACGGAACAGGCCGGCAAACAGAGCACCTCCGGCACAGGCGCCGCCACGACCGCGAGGCAGTCGGCCAATCGCAGCAGTGCGGCACCGACCACTCTGGCCAGCAGCCCAAATCCAGCCACCTTGAGCACTGACAACACCACGGTAAAGCGGGTCACCACCTTTCGCGAAGCAGCATCCGTCATTGCCAATCCGGAAAACGGTCTTCTCGGGGTGCGGGCCACAAGCCGCCAGCATGAGAAAGTACAGGAATTTATTGACCAGATTATGTCCAGCGCCAAGCGTCAGGTATTAATTGAAGCGACGGTGGTCGAGGTAAAGCTTTCCGACCAGTACCAACAAGGCATCAACTGGTCCCAAATCCACACCAATCCGACCTCCGGTTTCAACTTCAACCAGAGCGGGATAGGCACTCTACCCTCGGGCGTGAACCCTGGCGTATCTCCGGGCATTTTCACCTTTGGCTACGTCAACCCGACATCACGACTCGGTAATATCGCCGCCTCCATCCAGCTTCTGGAATCTTTCGGCAATGTCAAAGTGCTGTCCAGCCCCAAGATCAGTGTGCTGAACAATCAAACCGCCCTGCTTAAGGTGGTAGACAACAAAGTGTACTTCACCATCGAGGTAACCATCACCCCGGCCACCACAACCAGTGCCCAATTGATCGTTTACAACACCACCGTCAATACTGTGCCAGTAGGGTTCGTAATGAGCGTTACCCCACAAATCGACGATGCAGATACGGTTACCATCAACGTTCGCCCAACCATCTCCCGGATCACTGGCTACGTCAATGACCCCAGCCCGCCTCTCGCTGCGGCAGGCGTGGTGAGCCAGATTCCTGAAATCCAGACCCGCGAGATGGAGTCCATCCTCAAGATAAACAGTGGGCAAGTGGCAGTAATGGGCGGTTTGATGCAAGACTCTGTCAACAACCTCAAGGATGCCATCCCGCTCCTCTCCAGATTGCCTCTGATCGGCGACGCCTTTGCCTATCGCAACGAGAGTAGCACCAAATCCGAGCTGGTGATCTTCCTGCGCCCGATCGTCGTCAAGGATGGGAACATCGATGGCGACTTCAAGGCCTATCGCAAATTCCTGCCCAACGAAAACACCCTCACAGATTCGCTCGATGGTGCCCCCACCTCCTTGCTTGAACCAGTCAAGCCGGAGGCGGCCAAACTATGAGCCTGCTGATGGATGCGTTAAAAAAAGCTGAGCGCGCCAAGCAGGAGCAATCTGACTCACCCGTTGACACCCTGGTGATGCAAACCCCGCCAGAAAAACAGGAGAACCACTTCGGCCTCCCCTCCACAGGGCTTCACCCACCGAGCAATGACGGGCAGAATGAATTTCCACCGACTATCAGTGCTGTCGATACCTCCGCCATGCCAGAGTTGACTCTCATGTCCAGTTCGGCGCAGGATGGCACCCCTGCGCACAGCGAACCCGCTCCGGGCGAAGAAGTGTTCATCCTTGCCAAGCCAACTTCCACGGAAGAAAATGCCCGCAGGAATCCAGCACCTGCATCCATTAATCAAAATCCGGCAACCGCACCCAGTGATAGTCGAGAAAATTGGATTCAGTTGGATGACGTTTCCAACCCTGTGTCGGCTGATAATACGCGCCGGACCGCACCCAACACGGACAGCAACCCAAAAAATATCTGGGATGAGAAGCAGATTGCCCTCGCCCGGCAAAAAGCCAAATCAGTTTTCACTGCCAAGCAACCAACCCGTAGCCGCACCCTATTGCTCTTTGGTGCAGCCGTAGCCGTTGTAATCGGCGGTGCCGCCTTCGGCTTTTATTACTGGCAGATTCTTTCCAGCCACACTTCCACCCTGCCAACCGGCATGCCCCTACAGGTTGCTATGCAGGTACCACCTCCACCGCCCGCCACGCCAGTAACCGACACCGCCCCGCCCAGCAATGGAGGAGCGCCACCTCCTTCTACCAACCTGACGCCCAGCCAGACACCGCCCATGATGGACAGCGCTTCATTACAACCCGCGCCGCTCCCAGGGAAAAAACCTGTCCCCGTACCCCACACTGAAAATCCCGCCATACAGATCCGGCTAAGCAATGCTACCAACCAGCTCAACCCGATGCTTGCCAAGGCATACCAGTCCTTTCTTGCCGGCAACACCGAAATGGCGCAGCAGCAATACAGTAAAGCCCTGCAACAGGAGCCAAACAACCGCGACGCAATACTGGGGCTGGCTGCCACCGCACTGAATCGGAAACAGCCAGAACAAGCAACTGTCTACTACTTAAAATTATTAGACCTTAACCCAGCAGACCCCGATGCTCTTGCTGGGCTAATCGGTTTACAGGGGCAAACCGATCCGACGCAAAGCGAAAGCCGACTGAAAAAGATCCTGGTGCAAAATCCCCAGGCTGCCGCGATCCACTTCGCTTTGGGAAATGTATACACGCAACAGTCGCGCTGGGCAGAAGCACAACAATCCTTTTTCCGTGCATATAGCAACGCACCGAACAATGCCGATTACGTCTTCAACCTCGCCATCAGCCTCGACCATCTGGGCCAGAACAAGCTGGCATTGGAATACTACCAGCGCGCGCTTTCCCTGTCCGGTCCGGCAAATTTCGACAAAACGGCGGCCCAGAACCGCGCCATGGAACTCCAACTACCGGCGGGCAATTAAAACAACATGGCCGAACAAACCAAACTTCCCCTAGGCAAGCTGCTGGTTCTGAAGGGCGTAATCAGCGAGGACCAGTTACGCATAGCCCTGCTTGAGCAGAAACGCACCCTCGACCCGCTGGGCAAGCTGTTCATCAATCTTGGTTTCGTCACCGAGGCCACGATACGTGAAGCCCTTTCCGAAAACCTCAACCAGCAAAGCGCCGACCTGAGCCACCTGGCGGTGGACGCAGCCTCACTCAAGCTGATCCCGAAGGATATCGCCAAGCGTTACCGCGTTTTTCCGCTGGACTTTGACAAAGAAAACCTCGTGCTAAAGCTGGCGATGTCCGATACCAACAACATCGTCGCGGTGGACCAGATCCTCGCCATGCTTGGCCAGGAAATCACTCTTTCGCCGATGCTCTCGGGCGATGCCGAGATCATGCGGGCAATCGACCAGTATTACGGCTTTGAGCTGTCGATCGATGGTATCCTGCATGAAATCGAGACCGGCGAAGTCGATTACCAAAGCCTGCAAACCATTTCCGACGAATACACCCAGCCGCTGGTGCGCCTGATAGACGCGCTCCTGGTCGATGCGGTACAACACGGCGCCTCGGACATCCACTTTGAGCCGGAGCAGTTCTTTTTACGCATCCGCTACCGCATCGACGGCGTGCTCCGGCAAATCCGCAGCCTACACAAGACATACTGGTCAGCCATGGTAGTGCGCCTGAAGGTGATGAGCAACATGAACATCGCGGAGACCCGCGCCCCTCAAGATGGCAGGATTTCCATCACCTTCTCTGGACGTCAAATCGATTTCCGCGTTTCTGCCCAGCCCACCGCCCACGGAGAAAACATCGTGCTGCGCATTTTGGACCGCCAGAAGGGCATCGTACCCCTGAACGGCTTAGGGCTCAATGAAGACAAGCTGACCCTTCTCAAAATTATGCTGGCCCGGCCGAATGGCATTATCCTGGTGACCGGCCCCACCGGCAGCGGTAAAACCACCACCCTGTATTCCATCCTGAACCACATCAACAGCGAAAGCGTCAACATCATGACCCTGGAAGATCCGGTGGAATATCCGATGAACATGATCCGCCAGACCTCGGTCAACGAAGCCGCAAAGATGGACTTCTCCAACGGTATCCGGTCCATGATGCGGCAGGACCCGGACATCATCTTGATCGGCGAAATCCGCGACGAAGATACGGCAGAAATGGCCTTCCGTGCCGCAATGACCGGCCACCAGGTATATTCCACCCTACACACCAACTCAGCGGTGGGCGCCATTCCGCGTCTCCTGGACATCGGCATGCTGCCCGACATCATGGCCGGCAACATCATCGGCGTTATTGCCCAGCGGTTGGTCCGCAAACTTTGCCCACACTGCAAACAGGCGTTCCAGCCCGATGCCTTGGAGCGCCGTCTGCTTGGCAATGTTCCGGAAAAACAGGACATCACCCTCTACCGCAGTGTGGGCTGTAATGCCTGCGATTTTCAAGGGTACAAAGGCAGGATGGCAATTATGGAACTGCTCAAGATGACTTCCGACCTGGATGAGCTGATTGCCCGCCGCGCAACCACCCGCGAATTGACCAGCATGGCCCTAGGCCAGGGATTCAGTCCACTTGTGGACGCTGCCATGGAATGTGTGCTGGATGGCTCCACCTCGCTCGAGGAAGTCTCGCGCATGGTGGACTTAACCGACAGACTGAACTGATGAGCGTATTCACATACAAGGCCATGGATGCCAACGGCACAATCGTCCGCGGCAATATAGATGCGGCCAATAATTCCGACCTTGAACTGCGCCTCACACGCATGGGGTTGGACCTGATCGACTTCAAGCCGGTGAGAGAACAAACCCTGACCCTGCGCAAGCGCCCGGTCAAACGTCAGGATCTGATCAACTTCTGCTTTTACATGGAGCAGCTTACCGGTGCTGGCGTCCCGATGCTAGAAACTTTGGCAGATCTGCGCGACAGCCTCGACCATCCGCGTTTTCGCGAAATCATCGCCGACCTGATCGAGAACATCGAAGGGGGCATGCAACTTTCACAGGCGATGCAACTCCACCCCGACACCTTCGACCATACCTTCGTCAGCCTTGTCGCCGCTGGCGAACACAGCGGCGAAATAGCGGAGGTATTCCTCAACCTGACCGAGACCCTGAAATGGCAGGACGAACTTGCCTCCCAGACAAAAAAACTATTGATGTACCCGGCTTTCGTCGGCACCACCGTGCTCGGCGTCACCTTCTTTCTGATGATCTATCTCGTGCCGCAACTCGTCGGGTTCATCAAAAACATGGGTCAAGAGCTGCCGCTTCATACCAAGATCCTAATCTTCGTCTCTGGCATTTTCGTCAATTACTGGTATCTTATTCTTACCCTTCCGATACTGACTTGGGCAGGTCTCACCTTCCTGATCAGAACAGAGCCGCGCGCTCGTTACAAGGCAGATGACTTCAAGCTCCGGATATGGATGATCGGCCCGATCCTCCATAAAATCATCCTGGCCCGTTTCGCCACTTTTTTCGCCCTGATGTACGCCTCCGGCATCAGCATTCTCGATTGCCTTAAGCTCTCGGAAGCAATCGTCGCCAACAAGGTTATAGAAAGCGGCTTGCAACGCGCCAGCCAGCTCATTTCGGAGGGACAAAGCGTTACCACCAGTTTCCAAAACGTTGGCATCTTCCCGCCCTTAGTGGTGCGGATGCTCAAGGTCGGCGAAACCACCGGTTCGCTCGACAAGGCGTTGCGCAACGTCAGCTATTTTTACAACCGCCAGATCAATGAATCGATCGGGAAAGTGCAAACCATGATCGAGCCGATCATGACCGTCGTTCTCGGCGCCATTCTTGGCTGGATCATGCTCTCTGTACTTGGCCCGATTTACGACACCATCAGTAAGATCAAGACTTGACGAGAATTTAGAAATGGGTGTATTCCGCAAACAGCTGCTCCACCTGACCAACGACCAGCTCACCGCCTACCAGTGGGAGAAGGACAGCCTTTCCATCGGCCACATCTTCCCCAACGATGAGGACGGATGGGAAGATTTTTCCCTCTATCTTGCCGGATCACACGACACCCTAACCTACCTTCTAGCCGACCTGATCGAGGAAGATTTTCAGCGCGACACCCTGCCGCACGTGCTGGGCAGATCCAGGCAAGCACTTGTCCAGCGGCGTTTAAGCCAGCTTTACCGTGACACCCCCTACCGCCAGGCCATCCAGCAAGGGCGGGAAGAATCTGGTCGCAGAGATGACCGGATGCTGTTCAGTGCCCTGACCAACATCGGGCTGCTGAAACCCTGGCTGGACAATATCTTAAAACAAAAGATTCCGCTTACCGGCATTTACTCACCAGCACTCTTAAGTGCCACCCTTATCAAAAAACTTGGCCTTGCCAGCAACAATCTCCTGTTGGTCACGCACCACTCTTGCGGTGTGCGGCAAAGTTTTTTCCAGGGGTCCGCACTCAAATTCAGCCGCCTGACACCCCTAGCCAACCACCACCCCAATACCGTTACCGAAACGACCGCACATGAAACAGCGAGTATCCGGCAATTCTTGACAAGCACCCGCCTGTTGAGCTACAGCGAAACTCTGGATGTGGTAATCCTGGCGCATGAAGAAGTCTTACAGCGACTCCAGTCGATAAGCAATGATACTCCTGTCCTGGCGTACTGTTTCTTCGATCTGGTGGATGCCGCCAACCTGCTCGGGGTGGAAAAACCCAATTCCGTTACGCTCTGCGACTCGCTGTTTTTATCCCTGCTCGGCCATTCCATCCCTGCCAGCCATTATGCACAGAGAGAACAAACCCGTTATTTCCGTCTGCAGCAAATACGCATCTTTCTCTATATCCTGAGTGCTGGCATTTTCGCGGGAACGCTATTATGGGCAGGATCGACCAGTATTTCCATAATGGATAATTTTCGGCAAAACCGTCAAATGATCTTGGAAACCGAGATCAACCAAGCACAGTACCAAACCCTCCTTCACGCCCTACCGCCCACCGTTGCAACCCCGCAAAGCATGAGAGTAGCCGTCAACCTCGAGCAGATGATTTCCCACAACGCAGCCGCACCTTCACAGCTACTCGGCATCGTCAGTCATGCGCTCGATGTCCTGCCGCAAATCCGGATCGACCAATTGCATTGGCAGGTCAGCACAGAGGCCGAATCCGCAGAAGCACAGCAAGCGCAACCGGCCCCAGCTCCGCAACTTAGTCCGGAGGGCAAAGAGCCACCACCCTCTTCCGCAGTGGTCGGCATCCCTAAAAAAACCAACCAGGTACTGCTGATCGAAGGGGAAGTGACACCGTTTGATAACGATTACCGGACTGCGCTGGCAAGCGTGCACCAGTTCGCTGCGGAACTCGGTAAGAACAAGCAGCTGAAAGCGGAAATCACCCAGCCGCCCCTTGATATTAGGCCAACAAAAAAGTTGACGGGCAAAGCGGGCAATGAAGACCCAGAGAGCAAAGCCCGCTTCAACCTAAAGCTGACATTGAGACCGGAGAGCTGAAAATGGCCCAAAGCAAATCTAACCTCCCTCAAGATCCGACAAAGGATAAGAACGCACCGGCCAAGCGTTCTTTCCTGAAGGATGATTTTCCGCTCATCCGCAAAGCGCTCATTGTCCTCGTCGCAAGCCTGTTATCGAGCGTGACACTGATCGGCGCAGGCAAAGCCTTTCTGACCAAGCAGCAGGAGGGCATGACCCTAATCCAGGCACAACGGAGCGAGGCTCTTACCAACCGCCGTCAGGTTGAAAACGACAAACAGGAAATCCAGGATTATCAGGAGAAGTACCTGCAATTGCGAAAAAGCGGATTCGTTGGCGAAGAAAAACGCCTCGATTTGATAACCCATATTAAGTCTATCCGGGAAAACCGGAAACTTTTCCCTGTCACTTACGAAATTGCTGCCCAGCAGATTTTTCAGATCGACCCCGAGGTAGCAATGGACGAGCTGGAGTTGCGCGGCAGCAAAATAGAACTAAAAATGAACCTCCTGCATGAGGGGGATCTGCTCAATTTCCTGGATGACTTGAGAACTAAAGGGCTTTATACTGTTCAAGCCTGTACACTCAAACGAATCGACACCACGGCAGAAGCACTACAAACAGCCAGTCTTACTGGCGAGTGCACCTTGTACTGGCTGACCCTTGGCGCACGGACAGTCAGTCAGAATGAATCCCCCCAGCTGGACAACCAATAAAAGCGGGATGACATGGTACGCTTAACCGTTCTGCTAACAGCCTTTTTTCTACTCAGCCACACTGCCTGTGCCGGTGCAGAACCTATCGGTCGTCTATTTTTCAGCCCCGCTGAACGGGCCAAGTTCGACCAAATGCGCAACACCAATACCCTTGACTATACCCAAATCGGACAGACGCCATCCGAACAAGTCACCCTGAATGGCATCGTCCGGCGTAGCGGTGGCAAAACAACCGCCTGGGTCAACCAGATGCCGCAACGCGAAAACGAAATGCAGCCCGTCACCGTGCTGAAATCGACCGCCAAATCGCCCGTCGTGCCCCTGCAACTCCCTTCCGGCAAACAAATTCGCCTGAAACCGGGACAAACCTTTGACACCACCAAGGGCCAGGTCCGTGAGGGTTACGAAGATACAGCCGCCCCTTTACCCGCCGAAGCCTTAAAATAGGGAAAGTCCATGACCGCACCCGACCAGCCTGAACACCCGCCCCACGGAGAACGCGGCTCCGCCCTGCTTATTATCCTCACCATCATTGGAATCGGCGCAGCAATCCTGCTGGTTTCCGCACTCAACAAGGCCAATTTACAGATCGGGAAGGATAAGGTTACTTCAGCGACGCTGGCTAAGGCAAAAGAGGCGTTAATCGGGTATGCGGCAACCTATCGGGATACTCACACCAATGAGGTCTTCGGCTATTTACCCCTGCCGGACCTGGGCTCTTCCCGCAATGGAACGCCCGAAGAAGGCAATGCCGCGGGTAATTTCACAGGGAACGCCAAAAACATGACCGTCATCGGCAGACTGCCATGGAGAACCCTTGGTCTTCCTGCTTTGCGCGACAGCCAAGGAGAATGCCTCTGGCTTGCCGTTTCCGGCGCCTACCAAAACGTCCAGCAAACCGCCTTCATGAACTGGGATATGTTGGGGCAATTCGACACATTTTCTTCCGATGGCACACCAGGCGGCACCATCAACACAATAGGGACCAATTACCACCAGAGGCCAGCCGCCGTGATCTTCGCTCCCGGCGCCATATTGACTGGCCAGAGCAGGACGACCTCCGCAGTGGACACCGTGACCGAATGCGGGGGCAATTACAACACACGCAATTACCTGGATACTTTTACAGCCAATCCGCTAATCAACAGCATCGTCAACTATTTCACCGGCACCAACAATGCGACCGGCACTTATCTCTTTGCCTCCCCCAAGGCGCTGGCGATCGGACCAGTTTCCGATGCCGCCCAAAATACGCTGATCAATGACAGGCTCTTGGCCATTACCCCAGACGACCTCTTCAGGACCATCAGAAGACGCAGCGATTTCAAAACATTCGTAGATGAAAATTTATTAAATCTCGCTAAGAATAATCTTGGCCTTGCCTTTCCTGCGCCCGCAACTATAGATTTCACCAACCCAGTACCAACCGAAACCTCGGGAGGCACAACTGTCGGCAGCCTTGAGATCGGACGGGTACCGGCATCAGCCTTGACAACAAAATCTTTAAAGAACTGGCAGGACAACCTGCTGTATGCGAAATGTACTTCTGGCGGAAACTGCCTGACAGTGAATGGCGTAAGTTACAGAGGGGTGGTTATCTTTCCCGGCGAACGCAGCAATACGCAGACTAGAGCAACCAATGCACAAAAGAACACCTGGGCCAACTACCTGGAAAATGCTCTTACGGCCTTCACTCCTCCTGGCGCAACCACCTTCGCGGGTGTACCATTGGCATACTCCCCCACAGCGCCTACACAGGATGTATGGGCCGGCATTACTACAGTTACCGCCACACAGAAATCATTTGCCGCCAACTTTGCCAGCTTTGTTCCCGCTGGCGTCGGTGTCACCACCAATGCCACCGATAAAACAGTAACCGTTGCCGATGCCGCCGGCACTTCTGGCGGCTGTTTCTGGTTCCCCAACACCATCCCACTCGCCGGCAAGATTGTGCGCGCCTATTATGACTACAAATTTTCCTTTGCCGACACCTTCGCGCTCACGGGAAGCGGCACCGACCGGGGGAACGGCTTCACCTTTCAAATGGTGCGCAACGACATTGGCCCCCCGTCCGGCGTCTGCGGGCGCGAGGCTGACATGGGCGCACTATCCCCCGGTGTCCCCGTTGGCCTGGGAGATCCGTGGGGACTCAAGTCTTTCATCTTTGAAACCGATGTGCACAAGGACGCCGGCAATGCCGACCCGAACGAAAATCACACTGCCATCATGGCCTACGGCAACCTCATCCATGGCGGCAGCCCCACTCCTCCAGGCAACAACGGTTATCTCTCCACCGCCTGTAATGGCACCGCCCCTGGCTGTCGCCATGCCCCGGCCAACAAATTCGAGGAATCACCAAGCCCCTTAGATCACAACCAGCGCATCGAAATCCACACCGGCTGCAATTCCACTTGTTCTACCTGCGACCCGGCACATCATTTAGCACCCAACACCTATGCCCGCATCACCGCCTGGGTAGATTGCACGGACTGCGACGATATAATCGTTGATTTGGATCGTACCGCGAAAACACCCACCATCAACCGTTGCATCGACCTCGACACGGAACTGAACTCGTTTTATTTCGGCTTCACCGGCGGCTTCCGTTCCGGAGCCGCAAGACAGGGAGTCACCATCCAAAATTTCCAGCTGCGTAGTGAATAACTTAAGGTCAAGCAACCATGACCATCTCGCCCCGCAATGAAGGTATGACTATGAAGTCGAGCTACCATAAAACATCCGGTTTCACCCTGGTCGAGATGGCTATCGTGCTGGTCATCGTCGGCCTGCTTCTCGGCGGACTGTTGATGCCGATCGCCACCCAGATGGAACAGAAACGAATTTCAGAAACCGAGAAATATCTGGAACAGATCAAAGAAGCGCTGCTCGGTTATGCCGCTGCCAACGGACGCTTACCTTGTCCCGCGACCGCCGCCTCGAATGGGCTAGAAAACCCAGTTGGCGGAGGGGTGTGCACCAATCCCTACAACGGGTTTCTCCCTGCCGTCACTTTAGGATTGTCCCCCATTAATAATGCGGGCCTGGCCATTGATGCATGGAACAACCCCATCCACTATGCCGTTACCACCGCCAACGGTTCAGCCTTCACAACAGCGGGGGGCATGAGGGCAACCGGCATGGGGACACTCACCCCCAACTTATCCGTTTGTGCCAGCGCCACAGCTATCACCGCCACTACCTGCGGAGGAGCCGCCGCCAATACTCGGACCAGCAATGCACCGGTGGTTATTTATTCTCTGGGGAAAAACGCTGGCGTTGCCGCAACAGGCATAGATGAAGCTGCCAACCCAAATCCCAGCAGCGCTAACAACGATCAGGTCTTTATTAACCACACCCCAGCCACTTCAACCGCAGCCAATGGCGAGTTCGACGACATCGTTACCTGGATTTCCGTCAACACTCTGTTTAGCCGCATGATTGCAGCCGGGACCTTACCCTGACATGGCCGACATATCTCACCCAAAAAAACGCAAGCTGCCCATCAGAAAAGTCATCATATGGTCCATGGCCGGAATGGTTCTATTTAGCTACGGGCTTGTTTCTATCCCCCCAGAGACAGAATCCCCAATTACCGTAAAACTGACCATTATTGGTTTGGTGGAGGTAATCATCGGCGCCGTGTTGTGGATCGCCGCATTTTTTTATCAACGAGCAGAGCCATGATCAAACAAGCCAGAACCATTGCCTTTTATACCCTGCTCGAAGCTTTGCGCAACCGCCTGATGTGGCTGGTGGTGCTGGTTGCCCTGGCCGGCATTGGAATCAGCGGCTTTCTGGGGGCAATCGCCATCACCGAGAGCCGGCAAGTTCAGGTCGCGCTGCTGGCGGCCTTCCTGCGTTTCTCCGCAGCCTTTCTCCTCGCCACCTTTGTTGTGACCAGCATGGTACGGGAGTTGAACGACAAGGGGCTGGAGCTGGTCTTGGCCCTGCCGCTGCCTCGCGCCGGCTACCTGCTGGGCAAACTGACCGGATTTGCGGCACTCGCCTTGGTGCCTGCGCTACTCTTCGGCCTGCTCACACTTTTCTTCACCCCGCCCGCCCAGGCCGCTCTCTGGACGCTCTCCCTCCTGAGTGAGCTCTGGATCATCGCAGCTTTCAGCCTGCTGTGCGTTCTAACCTTCAACCAGATCATGGCTTCCTTAAGCGCCGTCATGGCGTTCTACCTGCTCTCGCGTTCCATCGCAGCTTTCCAGTTGATCGGGAAAGGCCCTTTAAGCGAGAACACCCTGTCGCAGAAAGTGATTAACTTTGTCATCGATACCATTGCCACTTTGCTGCCACGCCTAGACGACTTTGCCCGCACCGAGTGGCTGGTTTATCACAACGGCACCTGGGCTACCCTGCCCCCGCTGCTGGCGCAAACCGCCATCTACCTCGCCTTGCTGGCAGGGGCGGCGTTGTTCGACCTCTACCGCAAGAACCTGTAACATGCGCGAACGTCCTGTTGCCACCGTCCCCAAACCCGCCCTGCTGTTGTTGCTCTTTGCCCTGGGCCTGCAAATAGCCTGGCATTCCAGCCAGCCGCCGAGGCTTGCCAAGGCAGAAGACTTACCTCAACCGCCCTCCCTATCCGCCCTGCGAATCGCCAGCTTCGGCGAGCCGATTGCGCTGGCCAAGGCGCTGATGCTCTATGTGCAGGCCTTCGATAAACAGCCCGGCATCAGCATCCCGTTCCGCAACCTGGATTACGTCCGAGTACAGGAATGGTTGGCACGGATACTGGAACTCGACCCACCGGGCCAATACCCGCTGCTTGTGGCCAGCAACATCTATGGCGAAGTATCGGATGAGCCCCGCCAGCGGCAGATGCTGGATTTCGTGTACCAAAAATTTCTCGACGACCCCAACCGCCGCTGGCCATGGTTGGCGCATGCCGCAGTCATTGCCAAACACCGGCTCAAGGACCTGACCCTGGCGCGTAAATACGCCCGGGCCATCCGCCTATACGCCACCGGCAGCGAGGTGCCGCTCTGGGCGAAGCAGATGGAAATCTTTATCCTGGAAGACATGGATGAGCTGGAAAGCGCCAAGGTGCTGATCGGTGGCCTGCTGGAAAGCGGAAAAATCACCGACCCGCATGAAATACGCTTCCTCGAGGGACGCCTCAAGGAAATGGAAACAAAGGCACAAGCAAGGTAATGACGACTCAGAACCAAATCCTGCTGGTCGAAGATGATCTAGCCCTGCGCACCATGCTGCGCGGCATTCTCGAACTGAACGGCTTCCATGTGGCCGAGGCCGGACAGCGCAATGACGCACTCGCACAGCTGCAAACCGACCCGGGCATTGAAGTGGTGATCCTCGACCTGGGATTACCGCCGTTTACCCATCAGATTACGGAAGGCATCCAGACCTTGAAGGAGATCCAGGCAGCAATGCTACCGGTGAAAGTGATCGTACTTACTGGTCAGGATCAGGAGGCTGCTGCGCTAGCGGCGATCCGTGAAGGCGCCTTCGACTTTCTTGCCAAGCCCGCCACCGCAGAAACCATTCTGGGCGCGGTGAAGCGAGCCCAGCTATTCCAGCAGAAAGAGCGCGAATTGTACTGTGAAGGCATCACCCGCATCGTCCTCAACGCCCAACTCAGCGAAGGATTGAAAGGCGTGGGCAGCGATGCGGAAGAGCGGTTGGTGCGGCAGGTGCTCAAGGACACCGGCTTTAATGTTTACCAAAGCGCCAAACGCCTCGGCGTAAAACGCGAAAACATCTACTACTTCCTGAAAAAATTCGGTATCCAGCGAAATGATTGAACATATCTACCCCTACCTGATCCTGGTCGGCAGCACCATCGGCGCGGTGCTGTTCTACCTGTGGCGCCTGGCCCGCCGGATTAGCCGGCTTAATCTTGCCTTGATCCGGCTGAATGAACAGCTTGACTTCGACACCCTGGCCTTCCTGCGCACCGCCTGGGCACCCCTTTCCCATGCGGGGCTGCAAGGCTTTTCCTGGAAACTGGACTGGTTCGGGATTCCGGTCGAAGGACATGATGGGCAACAAAACGGACAAGGACTCACCCGGAAACTCCAGGCAGAGGAAATGGAGCTTGCCGTCACCTTCTACCAAAAAAGCCGCCAAGGCGAGCAACGCTATTTCAACGAAAGCCTGATCGAGACCTTCCTGCTGCTACTACGCACCGACATGCTGATCAAGACCGGCGCCACCCATGCCGCCCTTGCTCAGATGGCCAAGCTCAACCTGTTTTTACAGCACGACATAAAGAACATTGCCCAGTTCATCCAACTCACGGCAGACCAGCTTCAAGCCACACCCGTTGGCAGCGAAGAGCAGGTGCTGAAATACCTACGCACCGCCACCCCGCTGATCCGCGATCGTGCCGACCGCATCGTGCGCACCCTCCAAGGCGGGCAACCCCAAAACAACCCGTTGCGGCCGTATCGGTTGCAGGACGAAATCGAACAACTGTGCCATCTGCACCGTCTTGATTGTGAAATCCAGGGCTCGGCCGATATACTTGCGCCGGAGCACACCCTCGACAGCGTGCTGGACAATATCCTGAAAAACTACAACGATTTCTCACAACCTGGGAACAGCGCACGACCATTACTCCTTATCGAGATTGCAAAAAACGGCGAGGGGGTGGATATCACCTTCGAGTCACAGCATACGCCGCCCGACATCCCGGTGGAGCGATTGTTCGAACCCTTCTGGAGCAGCACCCCGGATGGGCTCGGAATCGGGCTGTATCAAGCCAAACAGTTGCTTGAAATGCAGGGGGGGAAACTGGGGGTGCAGCAAACACACAACCGGCTGCTGCAATTCCGGGTCAGCCTGCCGGGAGAAATCATCAATGGCGGGCACATGTATAAAAAATAGACATATTGCCAAGAAATCTCGCCATGATACAGTGTTAGCATGTGTATTAAGGATCTGAATTTAATTCAAGAGGAGCGCCATGCAAGACATTAAAAGTAACCAATCAGGCTTTACCCTGGTGGAAATCGCCATCGTGCTGGTCATCATCGGCTTGCTGTTAGGCGGTGTGCTGAAGGGACAGGAAATGATAGAAAACGCCCGGATCAAATCCGTTGTCAATGACATGAACGGCGTTTCCGCCGCTTACAACAGCTACATGGATCGTTA
>CALMMG010000051.1 GCA_937868185.1 uncultured Pseudomonadota bacterium | reverse complement strand
GGATGAAGATTGCCACTGCCGAGCAGATGCTGCTCTGCGACAGATTGACCAGCGCGGAATATGGCATCCCAAGTCTGGAGTTGATGGAAAATGCCGGGCGCGGCACGGTGGCGGCGATGGTTCGCCATTTTGGCCCGTTGGCTGAACGCAAGGTGGTGATTTTTACCGGCCCTGGCAATAACGGGGGTGATGGTCTGGTCATAGCCCGGCTTCTTCTCGAGCAGGGTGCCCTGCCACAGGTGGTGAGTCTGGTACCCCTTGAAAAATTGCAGGGGGATGCGGCGAGAAATCTTGAAAGGGTCAAACAATTGGCCATGCCGCTGTACACCTGCCTTGAGGAAGACGAGCTGCCCTGGGTGGAACGGTTGGTGGCGGAGAGCGATCTTCTGGTGGACGCCCTTTTGGGTACGGGGTTGCGCAGTTTGATAACCGGGGTCTTTGCTGCGGTTATTAAATGTCTCAATGCCAGCCCCCTACCGGTGGTGGCGGTGGATATCCCCTCCGGGCTGGCCAGTGACACCGGTATTCCCCAAGGCATTAGCGTTCGGGCCCGGCTTACCTGTACCTTTGGGCTGCCCAAGTTTGCCCAGGTTGAGCCGCCGGGAAAGGAGTATGTCGGGTTGCTTGAAGTTATTGATATCGGTATCCCTGCCGAGGTTGTTGAACGGATCGGGGTGAAGGTCGAGTGGCTGGATCATGTCTCGGTGAAGGCCTTGATCCCGGAACGTGGCTTGGCTTCCCACAAGGGAACCTTTGGCCATCTGTTGGCGCTGGCCGGCTCGCTTGGCAAGGGTGGGGCGGCGGTGCTCTGTGGCCTGGGTGCGGCGCGGTCCGGAGCAGGATTGGTGACCATCGTCGCGCCGAAGACGCTTAATGGTGTGGTGCAGGGGGCATTACCCGAGGCCATGGCAGAGGTGCTCTCTTTTTCGCAGCACTTTCTTTCTGACACCGATTATGAGCAGCTGGTGGCGGCAACCCATGGTAAGGATGCGGTGGCCATTGGCCCCGGCCTAGGCACGGCGGAAGAAACCGGCCAGGTGGTGCGTAAGCTCTATCGGGAGTTGCGGCAGCCCATGGTGGTTGATGCTGATGGTCTTAATCTGCTCGCCGGAGAGGTTGCTGTGCTTGCCGCCGGCCCCAGGGTTTTGACCCCGCATCCAGGGGAGATGTCGCGTCTGGCTGGGATTTCAACCGTGGAGATCCAGGGCAAGCGGCGGGCGGTGGCTGCGGATTTTGCCAAAAAACATGGGGTGTATCTGGTCTTGAAGGGGGCGGCCACGGTGATTGCCGCGCCGGATGGGCGGCTGGCCATCAACCCCACTGGCAATCCCGGCATGGCCGCGGGGGGCATGGGCGATGTGCTGACCGGTCTCATCGGCGGGTTGCTGGCCCAGGGGGTGGCTCCCTGGGAGGCATCCTGTTTGGCGGTCTACGTCCATGGCTTGGCTGCGGACCGGATTGTCAGAGCAGGGCGTCCTTTTGGCTTTCTGGCCAGTGAGCTGGCTGCGGAGATTCCGGCGGCCTTTCAGGAGGTGTTGGGTTCTGGACGCACAAGGTAGATTGAATGGGAGAAATAGACTCCGAGCAGTTTTTTTCTGCTTCGCCTTGCGTTAATTTTTCGTTTTCACGATTTCAATAAATCCAGGAAGGGAGAGAGTGTATGCTGATTGCCAAAGAGATCATGGCGAAAAAGGTTGTTTCGGTAAAGGCAGATCTGCCGGTGGAGAAACTGGCGGGTATCCTCTGGTCCCACCGGATCAACGGGGTGCCGGTTGTTGATGACGACGGGCAGCTGATCGGGGTGGTGACAGAAAGCGATTTGGTGGATCAGACCAAAAAGTTCCATATCCCCACGGCCATTTCCATCCTGGACTCGGTTATCTTTCTGGACCGCGCCAAAAATGTGGAAAAAGAAATCAGCCGCATGACCGGCTCCACGGTGGGGGATATCTGTTCCCGTGAGCCTGTCACCATCAGGGAGGACACCCCTCTGGATGAGATCGCCACCATCATGGCGGAGAAAAAGGTTCATACCCTGCCGGTGGTCAAGAACGGCAGTCTGGTCGGGGTGGTCGGCAAGGCCGATATCATTCGGACCTTGGCCAGAGGGTAATTCAGTTGAGGCGGACCTGGACCAGCCCGCGCACTGAGTTGCCCACGAAAAGTGCCTCTGCCTGCTCAAGATCCCGGCGGGTTAGGATGGCCTCCCGCACCGGTAGAGGTGCGTGCTCGAGCAGAAATCTTCGGAAAACCCCGGGGAGAAGCCCGCATTCCATGGTTGGGGTCAGAAGGGAGCCCTGCTGCTGGACAAAGATATTGGTGATGCTTCCCTCTGTCACCTCTCCCCTGGTGTTTGAAAAAAGCACCTCGTAAAAACCGGCGGCCAGGGCCAGTTCCCGCTCGGTGTCGTAGAGTTCTCGCAGGGTGGTTTTGTGAAAGAGCCAGGGGGAGCCTGGGTCGGTGGCCTGGGTCGAGAAGATAACCCTTGGCAATTCAGACGGAGCGGTTTGCCGCGTTGGCCAGGTGATTTCGGCCGGGGCAGGGCAGGGGGTGGCGCTATGTTCTATCCGGCCGCTCTTTGCCAGGGTTAGCCGCACCCGCAGGGGTGAGGCACCAAAATCCATAGCCAGTCTGTCGAGCCGGGTCATGAGTTCCGGCCTGCTGAAGGGATAGCGGAAGTAGGCGGCGGAAGCGGCCAGCCGTTCCAGATGTTCAGTCAGAAGCCAGTAGCCGGAGTCCGGTTGCCAGAGGAGTGTTTCAATAAGATTGAAGGCTGGGGCCGGGTTGCTGAGAAAACGGCCCTTGAGCAGACATTCCCGCCATTCCTGCTCCGGGTCTGACTCATGGATGATTCCGGAACCGATGCCCATTTCGCCCTTACTGCCGTTAAGCTCTATGGTCCGGATGGGCACATTGAAGGTTGCCTCGCCGGAGGGAGCGATAAAGCCGATGGCCCCGGTGTAAACGCCGCGCGGCTCGCTTTCTAGCTCGTGGATGATCTCCATGGTTCGGATCTTGGGAGCGCCGGTGACTGAGCCGCACGGGAACAGAGCTCGGAACAGGGGCTCGATTTTTGTCGCCAAAGGCAGATGGCCGGTGATGGTGGAGGTCATCTGGTGCAGGGTCTCGTAGGTTTCGATGTCGAAAAGGGATCGGGTCGTGACCGTTCCTGGGGTGCAGACGCGGCCGAGGTCATTGCGCAGCAGATCGACGATCATCACATTTTCGCTGCGGTTTTTTTCATCCCCCTGTAAAAACTTTATCAGTCGGGCGTCTTCCGTAGGGTACGGGCCGCGCTGGATGGTGCCTTTCATGGGTCGGACCATGCATTGCTCGCCGGTTCTCTTGAAAAACAGCTCCGGGGAAAACGAGAGGATCTGTTGGGCGCCGGAGCGGAGATAGGCGCCGAAGGAGACACTCTGGTTGCGGCGTAACGCTTGATACAGGGCTTCCGGGGAGCCCTCGAAGTCAAAGAGCAGCTTCAGGGTAAAGTTGACCTGGTAAGTGTCGCCGCTCTCGATGTATCCCTTAATTTTGGCGAGGGCGGCGGTGTAGTCCGTCTGGGTAAGGTTGGGGTGCAGGTTGGTGATACGGTAGTTCGTGGAGGCCTGCGTTATGGGCGGATTGGGCCAGGGGGTGCCGAGTAATTCTCCTGTGTTGTGGTCGAAGATCAGGGGGGCGCGAAATACGCCCAAGCGGGCGAGGGGTTTATGGGAATCTGGGTGAATTCGTTTTGCCAGGGAAGGTTCGAGCAGATAGCCGAATTCGTAACCCAGCCAACCTGCCAGATACAACCCTTCCGCTAGAAAACTTTCAGCCTGTTGGAAAAACCGGGCGGGGTCATCATGGGCGTAGCAGGCAAGATGCGCTACAGGCCGGTGAAATAAATAGGAGTGGGATTCCTCCGCAGTTACCTTGCTGGTCTCAAGAAAAACACAGTCCTCGGCGGCCGCTATGGCCATGATCCGGGCTAAGGTTTCGTTTGTTAGGGGGCAAGGCATACGGGCATTTTCGCGAGGGGTTTTCTTGTTTGGGGACATATGTCTTAGGGAAATATCCCTATTTTAAATGTTACTCCTTTACCGATTAGCGGGGAGTTAAGCAAGGTAAAAAAAACGGGACAGGTGGGTGAGTTGCGGCTTTCTTTATGATTTTTGGGGGAACAGGCGCAGTTCATCTTGCAGGAACAATAGGAATATTTTATAAAAACAGGTGCTGGTTATCGACTGACGTATTTACGGTGTGGATAAGAATCGCTCTTTGCTGAGCTTGGTAAGGCAATTTATATGGAGGGTTGTGTATTATGCTGATTAAAGACTGGATGGCGAAAGACGTCCTGACCGTGGATGAGAATACATCTCTGATGCGGGCCACCAGGATACTGAAGGAAAACAGTATCCGCCGCCTGCCGGTGGTTTCCCATGGGAAGCTGATCGGGATCGTGACGGATCGGGATGTGAAAGACGCCTCCCCTTCCAAGACGACATCTCTGGATATCCATGAGCTCTATTATCTGTTGTCGGAAATGAAGGTAAAGGACGTAATGACCGCCAATCCTCTTACCTTGAGCCAGGACGATACCCTGGAAAAGGCCGCGCTGGTCATGTTGGAGGACAAGATTTCCGGTCTGCCCGTTGTGGACGGAATGGGGCTACTTGTCGGACTGCTGAGCGAAACCGATGTCCTGCGTGGCTTTATTCACAGCACGGGAATCAAGGATGGCGCTATTCAGTTTGTTTTTGACTTGCCGGATGCCGCTGGCTCCGTGACCAAGGTTATTGAAAGTCTGCGCAAATTCGATGTCAGGGTTATCAGTATTCTCACTTCGTTTGAGGATGCCCCCGAAGGGAAAAAACGGGTAGCCATCCGCGTGATGATCAGTGATGCCGGGCAGGAAGAGGCGATGGCCAAGGAGCTGCGGGAAACCTTTACCGTGGTGTATCATGGCAAGGACGAGTTGAAAAATATGCCGCGCAAGCGGGCTGTTTGATGTAGGAATCGTTACGAAATAAGCAAAAGAAAAACAAGGCGCATTATGAGCCGTATTGCCGGGGGTGCCCCGGTAATACGGCTTTTTTTATGGGCTGGGGAGTTCGGTGGTCTCTGAGCGGGGTGGTTCTGGAGGCCACGGCGGGAGGTCTTCCCGGAAGGCTTCCATGGTGACACTGCCGCCGACTCTTGTTCCGGCCTTGCCGGAGGCGTTGTCCATGGGGAGCATGACAATGCCCGGTGGAACGGGGAATCCCCCAGTCGAAGGGTACGTCGTCTTTGCTTGGTTCATGAAATCGAGCCAAATTGGGGCTGCGGCCAGTCCGCCTGTTTCGGCGGATCCCAGGGAGATGTTTTGGTCATGTCCTATCCAGACACAGGTTGTCAGCTCCGGGGTGTAGCCGACAAACCAGGCGTCTACATTCTGATCGGTGGTGCCGGTCTTGCCAGCTGCGGGTGCGCCGAAGCTGCTTATGCCCTTGGCGGTGCCGTCGGTGATGACCGCTTCCATGAGGTGGGTCATCTGGTAGGCAACCCGGGGATCAACAGCATCGCTGAAGGTTGGGTGCTGTTCCTCCAGCACCTTGCCGTTGCTGTCCACAATTTTTTCGATGAAAAGCGCCTGGGGCATCCGGCCACTGTTGGCAAAGGCAGCGTATGCCCTTGTCAGTTCAAGGGGGGAGACGCCGGAGGTTCCTAGGGCCAGGGAAAGGTCTTTGCCTAGAGGAGAAGTGATGCCCAGTCTTCTGGCCAGGTCAATGGTGTTGGCTGCCCCGACCTGTTGCAGAATCTTGATGGTGGGGATATTCCGCGAATGGACCAGCGCATTTCTGAAGGAGGTTGGGCCTTCAAATTTATTGTTGTAATTCTTGGGCTCCCAGTACTGCATTGAGCTGGCACCGCGGAATTGAATCGGTTCGTCAAGGATCATGGTGGCCGGGGTCATTCCCTTTTCAAGGGCGGCGGCGTAGATGAAGGGCTTGAAGGCGGAGCCAGGCTGACGTCTGGCCTGGGTCGCTCGGTTGAACTGGCTCTTCTCAAAATCTGTGCCGCCCACCATTGCCCGGATATATCCGGTTTTTACCTCCATGGAGATTAGGGCGGCCTGGGGCAAGGTGTCGGCATGTTTGCTCTGGCGGATGGCCCATTTGGCGGTGCCGCGTTTTATGGCCATGTTGGCGGCTTTCTGCATGTTCTGGTCAAGGGTGGTGTAAATGCGAAGTCCGCCGGTCAGGAGGGCTTCGCTGCCATACTTGCTTTCGACGTAGGCCTTGACATGTTCAATGAAGTAATTGTTTTCAGTTGGCCCTTCCTTGGCCGGATTCCAGAGGAGCGTCGTTTCAAAGGCTTTTTTCGCAGCAGTCGGGGTGATATAGCCTTCTTCGGCCATGCGATTTAAGACATACAGCTGTCTGTTTTTGGCCAGTTTGAAATTGCGAAATGGTGAATAGCGGCTTGGCGCTTGTGGTAGTCCTGCCAGAATTGCGATCTCCGCAAGGTTCAGATCCTGAACGCGTTTATCGAAGTAGATCTGGGCTGCGGCCTCGACCCCATAGGCACTGCTGCCAAGATATATCTGGTTGAGATAAATATGGAGGATTTCCTCTTTGCTCAAGGCGTTGTCGATTCGGTAGGCGAGAATAGCTTCCTTGAGTTTGCGGGTGTAGGTTTTTTCTGGGGTGAGCAGAAGCGCCCTGGCGACCTGCTGGGTTATGGTGCTGCCACCCTGACCCCGTTCTCCGGCACGGATATTATGGAGAAGTGCCCGGATGATCGACCAGGCATCAACCCCGCTGTGTTGATAAAATCGGGAGTCTTCCGCAGAGACAAAGGCCTGGGGAAGTAATTCCGGCATCGCGGAAAGCGGGACGAGAGTTCTGTTTTCCCGGGACACATAGGTGATCGGTTGTTTGGCTGAGTCGTAGATGATGGACGCCATGGCTGGCTGGTAGTGCTTTAGCGAGCCGATAGCCGGAAGATCAAGGGAGATAAAGATGTAGAAAGCGCCGCCCAGAGCGAGGGTCAGGGCGAGGCTGATGGTGAGCAGGAAAAAGGTGAGCTGAACATGGGTCCAGGTTCTGATTGTGGGCTGGGTCTTATTATACACGGCAGACACATGAAGAATGTATTCATTTATGGAACGGCATGGGACGATGTCGGTTCCGCCACAGTATTGTCAGCGAAAGATAATACAGGGTTAGCCCCGCGAGGTCACTACATTTCTTGGGGAGAGGTTGGAAGGGGGGTGGCGGGATAAAAAAAGGATCCTGGGCCGCCACCGAGGATCCTTTGCAAAGAAGGGGATGATTGAGTCCGCTTGCGCGGAAAGACAGAAGGTCGTTGTCTCTTTTCTCATGGTTGGAGAACCATGTTGTCCCTCTGTGTAGTCTTAGCAATGTGCGTGCCAGTGTGTCGATAGTTGGCAATTTGTTCGTTGTTATTTTTTTTGTTGTGTAGTTTTAGTAGGTTGCCTGATTTATATTGCGGTATTTTTTGGGTTTTCCGGATTTCCCCTGTGGGGACAGTTGTACACTGATGGCTCGTTTTGATCCTTCCTGTGGTGTAATCAGGATCAAAACGAGCCATTATTGGTTGGTGTGGTCAGTGTTATGTGGTTGGTGTTTTTTTGGCGACGAAGCCAGAGGTCTGTGTTTGGTGTTCGTTTGTTATGTTGTTTATCTGGCTGTTTTTGCGCTATGATTCGGCGTGAAATCCTGAGTTGCAATATTGCCGAAAAATGCGATATTGCGCCATTCTATGCAGCGGTAATTGAATAGTGGGATAAATGTGCATAAAAAAAAGACCAAAATGTGGAATATGAAAAGAATAAGAACTTGACAATAGCTTTTTCCATTCTGTAGATTGACTAATAAAGATACTTGGCTTGGGTGGTCTACATCGTGGAGCGCCCTGGAGATTTTCACTAATAAACAACATGCAAAGGAGGGCCGCAGGGAAGGGTAATATTGTCTGGTAAGTCGCAGAAGTGATTCGTCCGGGACCGCCATTCCGATCGGGTCGACGATGAACCAAAAGCCTGGGAGATCAGGTCGTTTGATTGAGGAGAAAAAAATGGAAGGTCTACTGTTTTTGTTTTTCTGGGTCGGAGGCGCAGCGCTCCATACCGTATTTGATCTCAAGATCAAACCGTTGATTCAGGCCAATGAGGAAACATTGCCTTGAAGCCTCTTCTGTTGAGGCTGAGAGCAAGGTTTACGTCATGCGGGATCGCAAGATTAAACGATTAAATTACGCAAAAGGAGTGTTGTCCCATGAATAATTTTTTAGCGGATGTTTTGCCGCAGGAGGGAGGCCTTGTTGCCAGTCCCTCGCGTTCGTATAATGCTGTCATTGCCATCGGTGGTCTGCTCGCGGCTCTTGGTTTGGCTGCCGGGTTGCATTCCATGTATGCCGGGCATGAGCACACCTTTGGCGTTACCCGGGATGTTCCCTGGGGGCTGCTGATCGCCGCCTATGTTTTTTTTGTGGTCAGTTCTACAGGTCTGTGTTTGGTTTCCTCCATTGGTCATGTCTTTGGGGTTGAAGCATTCAAGCCCATTGCCAAGCGTTCGGTGTTCATGGCTATCGTCACCATCGTCGCCGGTTTTTTCGTGATCGCGTTTGAGATCGAAAACCCCTGGCGTATGCCCATCTATAATATCTTATCTCCAAACCCCACTTCCAATATCTGGTGGATGGGAACCTTGTATGGTGCGTATCTCTTTTTTATGGTTGTCGAGTTTGCGCTGTTGCAGATGGAAAAGCACAAAACCGCCGGAATGCTCGGTCTGCTGGGGGTTATTTCCGGTATCGCCGCGCACAGTAACCTTGGCGCGGTTTTTGGCCTGCTCAGCGGTCGTGAGTTCTGGCATGGTCCGTATATGCCCATTTATTTTATCACCTCCGCCATGATGTCCGGCTGCGCTGCGGTTATTTTCTTCCATTGCCTGGGGTATCGGGCAAATGGCTGGAAAATGAGCGAGAAGCTGGAGGGTTCACTTATGGCCACGGCAAAATTGGGGGCAACCCTGATTGCGGTGATTATGTTCTTCACCACCTGGAAGATGATCACCGGCATCAGTGGTCAGCCGCCAGGGAAATATGAGGCCATGATGGCTCTGGTGAGTGGTCCCTATGCGATTAATTTCTGGCTTGGTGAGGTCATGCTCGGCATGGTCATTCCCTTTGCCATGATTCTGGCCGCCCGCGCCAAAAACATCCCCGTTCTCTTTTGGGCCTCCGTTTCCGGTATAGTCGGCATCTTCTTCATGCGCTACGACCTGGTTGTGGTTGGGCAGCTTGTTCCTTGGTATAGCGAACTCGGGGTTGTTGATATGCCCGAGTTGTTAACCTACACCCCTTCCCTGCATGAGATTGTGATTACTGCAGGGGCAATGGGTCTCTGTGTCATGGGTTTCTTCATGGGTGAGAGACTTTTCAGGGGGCATCTGTCCGAGGATCATTAAGCGCGCGGAGGAGAAGGATATGGTGGCCAAGAAAAAAACGGCCATCCAGCCTTTGCGGCCCGATTTGCCGATTTACCCCATAGGGGTGGCAGCAAAGCTGTTGGATGTTCATCCGAGAACACTTCGTATCTACGAGGCAGATGGGCTGGTTCATCCCCAGCATAATGGCTCCCGGCGGCTGTATTCCTTGAATGACATAAAGTGGGTGTCATGTGTGCGCTCCATGATCCACGATCAGGGGATCAGTATTCCGGGGTTGAAAAGGTTGTTGACGCTTGCGCCATGCTGGGAGATTGCAGAATGTCCCAGTGATGTGCATGAAACCTGCGAATGTCTTTGTGACAGGGCTGTGCCGCGGTCGTTGCGTGTCGCGGGCGACGAGGTAGCGGAAAAAAAAGCCAAGGCGGCCGACCGGGCCAGGAAAAGTGCCGGTTCTGGTCGCAAAAAACAGGTCGGGCGCAGTTGATACAGCTGGTGGTCAACGAATAACAAAAAAAGGCCGGAGAGAAACTCTCTCCGGCCTTTTTTTTGTTGTAATGTAAAAGGGATGTCTAGTCGAGTTCCTCGTCAAATGGATTTCTCAGTCCATACCGTTCTATCTTTCGGCGCAGCGTGTCTTTGGATATCTTCAGTTCCCGGCAGGTGGTCATCCGCCGCCAGTGATTCCGCTCCAGGGACTGAAAAATTGCCTGTTTTTCAATCTCGTCCAGGGGTTGTGGCTTGTGGAGGGGGATGGCGCCGGGTTCCTGGCTCCCTTGGGTTTTGGGGGCAAAGGGCTCGGGCAGGTGTTCCGGTCTGATAAAGCCGCCATGGCAGAGGATGAATGAGTACTCGATGATGTTTTCCAGTTCGCGGATATTGCCGGGGAAGTTGTAGCGCATAAGGATGCCTAAGGCTTCGTCGGAGATTCCGACGATATCCTTGCCCTGTTGGGTGCTGAACTGTTTGGTGAAATGTTCGGCGAGCATGGGGATGTCTTCCATGCGGTCACGCAGGGGCGGGAGCAGAATCTTCACCACGTTCAGGCGATAGAAGAGATCTTCTCGGAAGAGGCCTTCTTGAACAAGCTGCTGCAGGTTGCGATTGGTGGCGGCGATGATCCGCACGTCAGATTTGACCGGTTTGTTGGAGCCCAGGGGCTCATATACCTTTTCCTGGAGAACCCGCAGGAGTTTGACCTGGAGGGAGGCAGGGATATCGCCGATTTCGTCGAGGAACAGGGTTCCTTTCTCGGCGCTGGCAAAGCGGCCTGGTCTGTCGTGTTTGGCGTCAGTGAAGGCGCCGGCCTTGTAGCCAAAAAGTTCCGACTCAAGCAGGGTTTCAGGTAGGGCTCCGCAGTTGACCGCCATGAAGGGGCCTTTGTTGCGCTGGCTTGAGGTGTGAATGGCACGGGCCACCAGTTCCTTACCTGTGCCAGACTCGCCGAGGACTAGGACATTGCTCTCGCTTCGGGCGATTTCTGGCAGGATGCTGAAGATGCGCTGCATAGAGGCGCTCTTGCTGAGAATTTCGCCAAAGGTGTAGCGTCTGGAAAGCTGCTTGCGGAGTTCCGTGACCACGCTGAGATCTCGGAAGGTTTCCACTCCGCCGATAACATTGCCTTCGTGGTCAAGAAGCGGTGCGGCGCTAATGCTTAAAGGAATCTGCTTGCCTTCGATGTTTTTGACAAAGATGGAGCGGTTGGACACAGGCTTGCCGCTGTAAAGGCTTTGAGCAATAGCGCAGTTATCGCCGCAGATGCTCGAATGAAACACGTCACTACACGACTTGCCGATAGCGTCTTGCCGTTTCCAGCCTGTAATCAGTTCGGCCGCCCGGTTGAAGGAGGTGATCTTCCAGCTGCGATTTACGGTGAACACGCCGTCGGCGATACTTTCCAACACCAGATCCTTGGTCATGACCGAGGTTAGGTCGCGGAAGGTTTCCACTCCGCCGATCACGTCCCCATCCGGGTCGGTAAGTGGGGCGGCGCTGATGCTGATCGGAATTGTCTCCCCGTCTTTGCCTTTGATAAATATGGAGCGGTTACCAATGGGTTTGCCACTCTCAACGCTCTGGGCGAGAATGCAGTTGTCTCCGCAGACGCTGGAGTGGAAAATGGTGTTGCAGGGTTTGCCGAGAACCTCATCCTTATGCCAGCCGGTGATGTGCTCCGCCGCCCGGTTGAAGGAGGTAAGGGTCCAGTTCCGGTCCACGGTAAAGACGCCGTCGGCAATGCTGTCAAGGATGAGGTCCTGTTGTAGGCTGGAGGTAACATCCCGGAAAGTTTCGACCCCGCCGATGACCTGGCCTTCCGGATCAACAAGCGGTGAGGCGCTGATGTTGATTGGGATAGTACGGCCATTTTTTCCCTTGATATAGATGGAACGATTGACGATGGACTTTCCTTCGTTGACGCTTTGGGCCAGAATGCAGTCCGCCCCGCAGATGTTGGACTGGAAAATTTTATGGCAGGAGGTGCCCACTACTTCTTGTGCTGTCCAGCCGGTGATTTGTTCCGCCGCATTATTGAAGGAGGTGATGCGAAAGCGCTTATCCACAGTAAAGACACCATCGGCAATGCTGTCCAGGACCAACGGGTAGATCTGGCCGGGGTCGCTGGCGTCCCGGAGGGTGATGATTGCCCCGGAGAGTTTGCCGTTTTTGTCGGGAATAGGGATCGCCGTGACCAGAAGGATAATCGACTCCTTGCTGTCCGGCTTGTTCATCACGACCCGGAGTCCATGCATGGCCTTTCCTGTGGCCAACGGTCCATAAAGGCTGCAAAGGGCTTCGAATCTGCCTGCCCCGCTAAACACATCTTGGCAACTCTTGCCGATGGTCTCGCCAGTAGTAAGGCCCATAAGGCTTTGGGCTGCTTCGTTGAAGGAGGTGATCTGCCAGTTTTCATTTACGATGAAAACTGCTTCCTGGACAGGGGGGGCAGATGGTGGGGTCGTCGTCTTTTCCATTGTGGTGTTCAGGGTTAGTTGTTCCGCTATATTTTAATAAGAATTATCGAGTATAAAAATATAGCAGAAAAAAACAGGGTATGCTTGCAGAAAGGCGCAACCAGCGGTTTTTTCTGGTCTGTTGATAGGGGTTGTTTGTAGAGGAGAGCAGTTTGTTGATTTTTATGAAAACACTCGTAAAAAAAATTGTCTTGACATGCGGGCTTGTCAAATTACAATGCGGGCAATTTACCCATCGGCAATTAATCCAAAGATTAATTGCTTAAGTACCTTCCGGATTATCCGATTCCTGAAGGGTGGAAGAGGTCGAGCACCCTTCTGAAATACATTGAGGAGACGTGAGAATGAAGATAGATGATCTTGAAAAACTCGAGAATGAGGGGGCGGAAAGCCTTCCTTCCGAGGAGCGGCGGCGATTCCTTCGCTTTGGTTTGGCGGTAACCGGGGTTTTTGTTGGCGGGTCTGTGCTTTCCCTGACCTCTGCCCGTAACGCTGAGAGCGCCATGGGGCCGGTGCCGGCAACCGGGGCTTTCCCTTACAGTCCGCATTACACCATGGTTATCCGCCAGAATCGTTGTATTGATTGCGAGCGGTGCATGGAGGCCTGTGTGAAGACCAACAATGTTCCTTCCTATGGCTATCGTACTACCATTCTCCAGCAGGAGCGGGAGATTGCCAGGGGTGAGAAGGAGCGGGTTTTTATGCCGGTGCTCTGTAACCATTGCAATCGGCCGCCCTGTGTTCGGGTTTGCCCTACCACTGCAACTTACAAGGACAAGAAAACCGGCATCGTCATGATGGATTACAAGCGTTGCATCGGTTGTAAAACCTGTATGGCTGCTTGCCCTTACAATGCCCGCTATTTCAAGGAAGAGAACAGGGCCGTTGACAAGTGCAACTTCTGTTTTGATACCCGCATTTCCAAGGGCGAGAGCAAGACGGCCTGTTCTGCTGCGTGTCCGGCTGGAGTTCGTATTTTCGGGGATCTCACCAATTACGACAGCGAAGCCTATAAGCTGATTCACAAGCCTGAAAAGGTGGTTTGGGTTCTTCGGCCTGAGACAGGCGCCATGCCCAACGTGTTTTACATGAACGATTAACCAAACAGCGAAGAGGGTCGTAATGAAACGCAACAACAAGAGCGTAATGACTATAGTGGGCTTGATGGCTGTTATCGGGCTCCTTGTTTTTTCTAGCCTGTCTTTTGGTGAAGAAGCCTACGATGAGGACACCTATGGGCCGAAGGCGCCAATTCTTTGGACAAAACCTGTGAAAGGTGTGGCGTTTTCCCATAAAACCCACACCATGGATGCAGGTCTTTCCTGTGACAACTGCCACGACAAGATCTTTGAGATGGCTGCTGGTACTGCCGAGCAGAAGGCCGATTTCACTATGGCTTCTTTGTATAAAGGGAAATACTGTGGTGCATGCCATGACGGGCAGATGGCTTTTGCCTCCAACACCCGCTGCGCAACATGCCATGTCGGTGTGAAGGGGTACAATAAGTTGACCGGGGCAGCGCCTCAGGGCAAGGCTGAAGGGAAGCATTGATTTTATTCTGTGGCTGAACACCAACCCGTCCGGCGCGATAGCCTGAGGGCGGTGGTGTTCAGCGTGGTTTATTTTTAAGCGGAAAGCCTTTGCACTGCAAAGGCTTTCCGCTTTTTTTATTTTCCTCTCTTTCTTTAATCGCCTTTGTCCTTTTTTGGCCAAACCTGTCCACGCAACAATCCCGAAGACGTAGCGCCCATTGTCGTACTCTCTGGTCTCCCTGTAATTATTATTGTCAAATAATAGGTAGGTTATCGCCTTAAGTGGTGTTGCGTCAAATCGGGGCCTGCGAGGATTTAGTCTGTAAGAGTATGGCAAGGCGGACGTTCGTATTCATGCGACGCTCTTGCTTTTTTTGTTGAGTAAAACCAGCATGTTTCTTCCCTGTTACCTCCCGGTTAGATTTTTTGAAATCAAGAATGGCGCAATTAGGGGCATCTTGCTATGGCGCATCTTGCGTTATGTCTGCGATTTTAAGCTGGTATATATTTGATTTTAAACGATAAAATGAGGTTTGCAATCTAGGTCTATTATGTGTCTGTATGGTGCAAATGGAAGTATGCATTGAGGGCGCATTGTTGTGTATCACGCTGAAGATGCATTGTTTTGCTGTTTTTTGATGCGTCTGTCGTACTATTTTGCGTGGGATATTTTTGAGTCCACATTGATGTGTGGGTAGGATCAAAAAATGCCCACTGTGTTAAGTAACTTGAAACAGTATGTGTTCCGCACAGATATGAAATGAATTTTTGTATAACTCTAACTACCTGCTTCTCTAGGGAAAATAGGATGCTTGAAAGAAACGAACCCAGGATAGTTTGTTGTGGCATGTACCTTGCTTTATACTGTGATCAACAAGGCATGTTGCGCGGGAAAAGCCCATTGCCGAATAAGCGTATGCACAGAAAAGGAGGTGGCCGGGGAGAGGTTGGGAAATATTCTGGAGAGGAAAAACTCCTCAATCATCGGGTGGCGGCCCGGAAAAAGTAGACCTTGCTCCAGAAAATATCAGCAACTGCTTGAGGGCAGGCTGAAATTGAAAAATAAAAGAAACTTGTGGAAAAAATAACTCCCTGGCCGGGAGTGAGTTGAAAACTAACTGTTAATCTGTACGAAAAAATCTTAGGGAGGAAAAATCATGTTGAACACATTCTCAATCGCTGAGATGGCAGAGGAAAAGGTCGCTACCCCGACCGTGACCAAAGCCACCATCCTCTGCGCGGTCTTGGCCCTTGTTGGTATCGGTGCCGGTCTGTATGCCCAGGTCGTTGGCCATGAACATGCCTTTGCCAACACCAGGGAAATGCCCTGGGGTATTCTGATCGCGAACTATGCTTATTTCGCCATCATTTCCACGGGGCTGTGCCTTCTTGCTGTTTTGAGCCATATCTTTGGGCATAACCGCCTGACCGCGCTTGCCAACCGTATGGTATATCTTTCCATCGTGGTCATTTTCGGCGGGTTCCTTATTATCGGTCTTGAACTTGAAAATCCCCACCGCATGCTTCTCTACAACATGCTCTCCCCGAACCTGACCTCCAACATCTGGTGGATGGGAACGCTGTACAGTATGGCCGTTGGTTTCATGTTTGTTGAGTTTTACCTGATCCTGACCAAGAAATACTCCATGGCCGTTACTCTTGGCGTGCTTGGGGCTCTGGCTGAGCTTGCCGCAAACACCAATCTGGGCGCAGTGTTCGCAACTCTTTCCTCTCGTCCTTTCTGGTACGGTTCTCAGTTGCCGGTGTATTTTCTTGCCTCGGCTGTGATGACCGGTTCTGCCGCGATCATCCTGTTCAGCAACTGGGCCTATAAGATGCGTGGCGAAGAAATGAGCCAACTCACCCGTGAAGGTCTTCAAGGTGCCGGCAAGGTTATGTTCAGCACCCTCGTTCTGCTGGTCATTGCCACGACCTGGAAATTCATCGCCGCTTTCGCCGGTGGTACCGAAGAGGCTCGTCTTGCTGCGCTGAGCTTGATCCAGGGACCGCTCTCCATGAATTTTTGGGTGTTTGAGACCGTGATCGGTATGCTTGCTCCCATCGTTATCTTGACTCTGTCCCGGATGAAGAGCCAGCAGGCCTTGGCTGCAGCGGCCCTTATGGTTTTGGTCGGAGCCTACTTTCAGCGCTATGACCTCGTTGTTGCCGGTCAGATCGTGCCGATCTATGACGGTTGGGATGCGCTGCCGACTTATCTTTCTTATATCCCCTCTGTCGCTGAGTTTCTGATCGCCCTCGGTGGTTTCGGTCTTATTGGTCTTGGCTTCCTGCTTGGCGAGCGGTTTTTTGGTAAGGCCTTCAGGCCCGGTCATCATTGATAACTGCCCCATGCGAGGCTAGGTAAAGATCAATGAGCTTCTTGCGGGTGGTTTCTTTGGCCCGCAGGAAGCTCAAACCGGAGTAGAGATTATGATATCTGACAACAAGGCAATCTTCACCATAGGAACCGCGGCGAAAATGCTTGAAGTGCATCCGCGGACCCTGAGGATTTATGAAAAAGAAAATCTAATCACGCCGTTACGAAACGGTCAGTGGCGCTACTACACCATGGATGACATCAAGTGGATTCAGTGCCTGCGTGACATGATCCATGAGCATGGAATTAGTATCGCCGCGATCAAAAAACTGCTGCAGTATACCCCCTGCTGGAATATTGCCGATTGTCCCTTTGAGAAAAGAAAGCAATGCACCGCTTTTATGTCCAGTGGACTTGTTCCCAGAAAGATTAGCGTGGAACAGAGGTCGGGGGATGTTGCCGCCTGATTAATGGACGCGGCTATTTTTTAACGAGGAGAACGACAATGACTACTATTACGCAGTTTTTGGATAAAATCAGTATCGGTACAGTGGGTGTGGGTGAAGCTGCGGGAAGCGATCCGGTCAAGGTTTCTTTTCAGCAGGTCAGTGAGGGTTTCTGGGGAGTTGTGACCTTTGCCCTGTTTCTTCTCTTGGGGCCGTTTTCTGCCATTGCCGCCATTTGTAGTGTGATCTCCTTGGCAAAGCAAGGGAATGGGGTTGAGCCGGAGGCGATGTTTTGAGGTGAAGTTCGACGAGTTAATTGGGGTGGGGTTTCCCCTTGCACAAAAAAACGGTAGGATGTCGCCATAAATGCTGTGATCAGGAGTGAGCGACCAGTTGAGGGAAAACAGACTGGTGATTGACCCTTGGTTGCAGGGGGTAGCGTAAAGTTTAAAAAAAGGTTGCTCGCTTGAGCAACCTTTTTTTATGTCCATGAAGCCAGTCCGCTTATTTGTGACAGCCGTCACATTTAACTGCCCCCTGATTCTTGGCTTTGTGACAACCCAGGCAGAGGGCGTGGCCTTTCTTTATGTCCCAGTTCTTGTCTGTTGGAAAGTTTGCGTCCTTGTGGCAGGCATCACATTCATTTTTGGCCTGATGCTTGGCATGGGGAAATACGGCGGGTTTCTTGGCGGTGTTGGTCTTTAGGGTCATTTCGGCCGGTGGCGAAGCTTGGGCAGGCGTGTCCATGAAAATCAGCAGGCATGCGAGTACTAGGGCAAAGTATTTCATAGTCGGTGGGGTGGCTATAGTCAGTCAAGGCCAATGTTATTTGTAACAATCGACATAAAAAAAGCTGCTCAAGCGAGACTCAAACGAGACTCAAGTGAGCAGCTTTTTTGTTTTATGAAGCGAGAATTATTTGTGGCAATCTGGGCACTTGGTCGGGCCGCCTTTGGCTTTGTGGCAATCCTGGCACAGGCCATGGCCTTTCTTCATGTCCCATTTCTTGTCAGCCGGGAAGTTTGCGTTCTTGTGGCAAGAATCGCAATCCTGCTTAGCCTGATGCTTGGCATGGGGGAATACAGCGGGTTTCTTGGCTGCATCGGTCTTCAGGGTGATCTCGGCCGGGCCCTTGTCTGCGGCAAGAGCGGAGCCTGCAACGGCAAAGCCGAAAACAAGCGCGAAGGCTGCGGAACAGATAATGGATTTCTTCATTGGTCTTCTCCCTTAATACAGTTGGTTTATAAAAATGGGTTTATGAATCCCCATTCACTTACAAATGTTGTTTTATAAACCCACTTGCCAAGCCTTGTCAAGCAGGAAGAATATTTTAGATTCAGCCGGTTTGTTCCAAGTGGCTAGCGGATTAGTTCAACTGCCGCCGTAACTGTGCAGGCCGGAAAGCAGGAAGTTGACGCCATAGTAGGTGAAGATCACCGAAAGGAAGCCGAGTACAGCCAGCCAGGCGATGCGTCGCCCTCCCCATCCTCTGGTGAATCTGGCATGGAGGGTTGCCGCATAGATAAACCAGGTGATCAGCGACCAGGTTTCTTTCGGATCCCAGCTCCAGTAGGTGCCCCAAGCGGCGTTGGCCCAGACGGCACCGGTGATGATCCCGGCGGTGAGCCAGAGAAAACCGAAAACCAAGGTTTTGTGGATGATATCGTCAATGACCCTGAGGTCGGGTAGAGAGGCAAGGAGGGAGCCGGGAGTCTCGTTCGTTTTCCGGTCCTTGAGCAGGTACATGATGCCCATGCCGCTTGCCACCGCAAAGGCGGCATAGCCAACAAAGCAGGTGATAACGTGGGCGATAAGCCAGTTGCTTTGCAGAGCCGGGATCAAGGGCTTGATTTCTTTGCCGAACTGAGGGGACAATGAAGCGTAGGCCATGCTCAGGCAGGCAAAGGGCATGGAAAATGCGCCGAGAACTCTGTTCTTGTACTTCCACTCAAGGCCTAAGTAGAAAATGGCAATGGCCCAAGCGAAGAATACTAGGGACTCGTACATGTTGGAAAGCGGCGCGTAGCCGATGCCCACTTGATACGATTCATACCAGCGTAAGCCAATGCCTGCGGTGTTGATCAAAAAGGCGCAGGCCGTGATCACTGTGGCAAAAAGGCCGAGTTTTTTTGCCCGAAAGACAAAGATTGCAATGTAAAGAATGGCGGAAAGAAGATAGGCAAGCGTTGTTATGCCCAATAGTTGCGAACTGTTCATGGCAGGTCCTTAAGCGTTTTGAAACGTGGAGTCGTGTGTGAAACACTCGACAAGGGCGTTAAATTCTTTTTCAAAGGCAATTTTGTTTTTACTGCTGGCGCCGCAAACCAATATCCGGCAACGGTCCGGAATCTCTTCTCGGACAATATATACCCAAACTCTCCGGTGCGAAAGAAAGAAGGCAACGTAGAGGCCTATCAGCATGAGGGCGCACCCGGCATAGACGGTCCAGACGCCAGGATCTTTTGCTACCTGAAGGCCGGTGGCGTACACCTGGCTTGCCTGGAAGTCATATGTCGCTGTCGGACTTGAAATGGTCTGGGTTGCGTTGTTGTCCATCCAGAAGATGTTGGGGTCGCCCTGTCCATCGGAAAACCATACCTTCAACTTGTTGATATCTCCCATCCGACTGCGAACTTCCTGGTTGATTACCCCGAAGTCGATGCCGCCTTCAGTCCAGCTAATTTTTTGGCCAAAGGGGATTTGGAAGGACTGGCTGGCTTTGGTGGCTTTGTTGGTGATGACCACGTTGAAGCCCTGCATGGGTTCGTAGCTGGACTGGTAGAAGGTGATCCCCTTGTAGTCGAGAGGATCGTTGACAATGATATCCTTAGCTGGAGGCGGCACCTTGGCCGTGCTGTCAATAATTTTGAGTTTGGAGCGGAATTCTTTCGGTGTTGTTCCGTCTGCGTAAAATGAAACGTTGAAATCGTCGCATTGTACGGTAAAGCCAAGAGAGATCGGCTTTTCGGTGCCGGTTTCGTAGACGGTGTCGGTGCCGCTTCCTTCAGGGATCATGACGCCGGCCTTGAACCCGAGCAAGGATCCAATGATGGCTCCTGTGAAAATTACGAGGATGCTCAGGTGGACCGCATATACACCCAGGCGGCTCCAAGCCTGTTTTTGGGAAAAGAGGAGCGCGCCGGTCGGTTTGTCTTCGCGCTGTGGTTTCCAGCCGTTTTTTGCAAGCAGGGTGGTAGCGATTTCCGCAAGGGCAACGGCATCCCCAGAGGCATGGAACACTTGGCGCTGCGGCATCTTTTCCAGTCGTTCAGGGTCGGTATCGAGGTTGTTCATCACCACCATCTGCCAGACGTTGGGCAGACGGTCGATGGTGCAGACGATGAGGTTGATGCTAAACAAAAGGAGCAGGCTGATAAACCACCAGGAATTATACATGTTCGGCACATCGAGCATCTGGAAAAACTGGGCGGTGCGCTGGCCAAAGGCCTCGATGTAAAATTCAGGCGGATTCTTTTGTGGAATAAGCGTGCCGATAATAGAGGTAGTGGCCAGGATCAGCAGGGAAAAAAGGGCAAGCCTGACGGATGCGAAAAAGCGCCACACCATGTTGTCTGTTTTTTTCATATGCGCCTTGTGTGCGAGGTGATTTTTAAGTTGAATGGATGAGAAAGAGACAAAATATTCTGTCTATTAGTTGCAATGTAATCGCGTTGGGTAATTGTCTGTAATCTCTACCCGTGTTTGCCTTGGGCTGTCAATAAAAAAACTCCCCAGAAGGTGAGTGTTTTAGCCTGCACGCGGGCCGTGGTTGTAGGCCGCAGATGGTGATGGAACAGGGAAAATTGGCTTTTGCCCTGTTATAACAAGACACCACTCTCTCGGGTTTGTTCCGGCCTTTTTCTCCGAATTGCGTTTTTCCCGTGGTGGATAAAAAAAGAGAACAAAATACTTGTCAAGTGAGGGGAGACGGTGTATACATTTTCCTCTTTGAAAAGGGACTAAGCCGGAAAAAATTAGGCTGTCTCGGGATAATGATTTCAAGATACCCGCTGGCGCGGTTTGTTAAAGGAGTTTTCTTATGTCTAAAAAATGTGCGATTTGTGGAAAAGGCCCGACCACCGGTAACAATGTAAGTCATGCCAACAATAAGAACAGAAGGCGTTGGCTGCCGAATTTGCAGCGTGTTAGAATGGCTACCTCCGGTGGTAATGGTATGCATATTCGTGTTTGCACCCGTTGTATCCGTTCCGGCTCCGTGCTGAAACCTGCCTGATCATTAGAGCAGTCGATTTTGATAGCCCCTGCTTCTGCGCAAGAAGTTGGGGCTTTTTTTTTGAAACGCCACCAGGGGGCAGCAGTCTCGGCATCCGGGCGATCTCCTTCCGGACTCCTCCCTGCCTGGCTCAGGTTCTTCTGGCCTCCAGGACGCCATCAAGCTGTTGCACATGCTGCAGTAGGCGCAAGAGATGTTCTCTGCTGTTTATTTCAACAACTATGGAGATCTTGGCGATCCCGCCGCTTGAGGTTGTGGCTTCAAGGGTAAGGATGTTGGCGTCGTCGTGGCTGATCGCATTGCTGAGCGAGGCCAGTAATCCTTTTTGGTCGCGGGCAATAACCTGGATCTGAGCCCGGTGGGTGGACTTGATGTCCTCAGCCCAACTGACGGCGATAAGACGTTGCTGGTCCGCGGTCGTGAGGTTGGGGCAGGAGGCCTTATGTACGGAAATGCCTCGGCCTGAGGTGATGAAGCCAACTATTTCGTCTCCTGGCACCGGCATGCAGCAGTGGCTGATTTTGGTGAGGACATTGTCCGCGCCGCTCACCAGGATAACATTGTCCCTGTCCCGCTTTTTCCCTCCCTTGTGCGATATCGACTCCTGAGCAATATCCTCCGGCAGGGTGTCTCGGATTTCCTGGGGCTGCAACTCCTTAATGAGGGCTTGCACCATCATTTTGCCCGAACCGATACGGCGCATGAGATCGTCAAGGGAGTTGCAGGCTATGGTCTTGAGAAGTTCCTTGAGATGACCGGTCTTGATCAGTTTTTTGAGACTGAGGTTGTTCCGTTTCAGCTCACGCTCGCAGATTTCTCGACCGACTTGCAGGGTCCTTTCTCTCTCTTCCTGGTTGAGCCACTGACGAATCCGGCTTTTGGCCCGGGCGGTTTTGACAAGGCCGAGCCAGGAGCGGTTCGGCCTTTGTTTGGGCGAGGTGTGGATTTCGACCAGATCGCCGTTTTTGAGCTGGGTTTTGAGCTGGGCAATGAGGCCGTTAATCTTTGCGCCGGTACAGTGATTGCCCACTTCGGTATGGATGCTGTAAGCAAAGTCAATGGGGGTGCTGCCCTTGGGAAATTCCTTTACCTCGCCGGTGGGGGTCAGGACAAAGATTTCTTCCTCGTAGAGTTCACCTTTGACCGCATCAAGAAATTCTCTGGGATCTTCAAGCTCCTGGAGAGTGTACACCAGCTGCTTGAGCCATTTGAAGAGTTTGGCGTCCTTTGTGGTGATCGCCTTGCCTTCCTTGTAGGCCCAGTGCGCGGCAATACCTTCCTTGGCAACCTGATCCATCTCCTCGGTGCGGATCTGGACTTCCATGAACTCCCCGCGCAGACCAACCACCGAGGTGTGCAGCGACTGGTACATATTGCCTTTCGGGGTGCTGATGAAATCTTTGAAGCGCCCGTCCACCGGTGGCCACAGCGAATGGATGATTCCCAGCGCTTCGTAGCATTCCTTGACCGAAGGGACGATAATCCTGAAGGCAACCTTGTCGTATACCCTCTCAAAGGGGATATTCTGGGCCACAAGTTTTTTGTAGATGCTGTAAAGGTGTTTGGGGCGGCCAAGCACCCGGAACTGTTTAAGGCCATGCTCGCTCAGTTTTTGGTTGAGCAGCGCTTTGACCTCGTCGACATAGGTTTCCCTATCGGCCAGAGAGGTGTGGACCTTGGTGGCGAGATCCTCGTATTCCTCAGGGTGGAGATACGAGAAGGAAAGGTCTTCCAACTCCCGTTTGAGCCAGTCGATTCCCAGACGGCTAGCCAGGGGGGCATAGAGCTCCATGGTTTCCTGGGAAAATTCCATTTGTTTTTCGCGTGCTACATGCTGCAGGGATTGCATGTCGTGCAGCCGGTCGGCCAGTTTGACCAGTAAAACCCGGATGTCGGAAGACATCGCCAGGAGCATCTTCCGGATATTTTCTGCCTGGTAAGCGAGGTGACTGTTGAACTGGACATCGGTGATTTTGGTGGCGCCCTTGACGATGGTGGTGACATCATCGCCAAAGGTTTCTCGGAGGATTTTTTCCGTATCCTTAAGGTTTTCGGCTTTCTTGAGAACACCGTGCAGGAGACCGGCACAGAGGGTGGGGACATCAAGGCGCATGGTCGCCAGGATATCGGTGACCATGAGGGCGTGGTACAGATAGGGTTGGCCGGAAAGACGATGCTTGCCAGAATAAAAGTCTTTGGCAAAGGCATGGGCCTTGCTGAGAAGGCCAAGATCTTCCTCGGGCATGTAGCCCCTGGCCCGGGCGAGTATTTCTTCTATTGTAACCATGCGGTTGGCAGCGGAATTGTTTTTTGGTTATGCCCGGTCACTGTGGCAGGGCCAGAGCGCTACGGACCATCTCGATGATTTTTGCCTCGGCATCGGCCAGGGGCAGGGTGATGGTGGTGCCGGTAGCACGGTCTCGGATTTCCACCAACCCTTTTTCGTTGAAGCTTTTACCAACCATGACCCTGTAAGGGATGCCGAGGAGATCAGCGTCTTTGAACTTGCTGCCCGGCCGTTCATCCCTGTCGTCCAGGAGCACTTCAATGCCAACCTTGCCCAGCTGGGCATATAAATCGTTGGCCGCACCAGTAATCGCTTCATCCTTGGGTGAGAGGTTCAGGAGGATGACCTGGAAAGGTGCGATGGGCAGCGGAAAGATAATGCCATCCTTGTCGTGGTTCTGCTCAATGGCCGCAGCCACGGTGCGGCTGACCCCGATGCCGTAGCACCCCATGATGAAGGGTTGTTCGGCGCCCTGGTTGTCCAGAAAGTTGGCCTTGAGCGCCTCGCTGTATTTGGTTCCCAGCTTGAAGATGTGCCCTACTTCGATGCCGCGGGTCAGTTCGAGGCTCCCGCCGCAGATCGGGCAACGGTCTTCGCTGGTGATCTGGCGCAGGTCGGTGATGGTTTGCACCGTAAAGTCCCGATTGAGATTGGCGTTGAGCAGATGGAAATTCTTTTCATTGGCGCCGATGGCGAAGTTGTGCATCCGGGTGAGTTCGTTGTCCGCCAGCACGGGGATTTGCAGCCCGATGGGGCCGAGGTAGCCGCTGGGTGTGCCCGTGGTGTCGAAGATCTCTTTGTCGTCGGCCAGTCGCAGGTTGTCGGTGTTCACCCCCAGGGCGTTGGCCAGCTTGACCGTTTGCACCTCGTGGTCGCCACGGAGAAGAACCGCCACCGGCTTGTCTTCTGCCATGTAGACCAGTGTTTTGACCAGCTCTTTCGGTGAAATCTTTAAGAATTCCGTGACCGCAGTCACCTTCTTTTTGCCCGGGGTTTCGATCTTGGTAAGGGCGAGCAGGGGTGGCGGGGTCGGAGCGGGCGGTTCCTGGTAGCGTCCCTTTTCCATGTTGGCTGCGTATTCGCACTTGGTGCAGATCACCACGGTATCTTCGCCGGTGTCGGCCAAGACCATGAACTCATGGGAGAAGCTGCCGCCGATGGTGCCGGTGTCTGCTTCCACCGCCCGGAAGGCCAGACCGCAGCGGCTGAAGATTCGATGGTAGGCCTCGTGCATCTTTTTGTAGGTCGCGTCCGCCCCATCCTCGGTGGCATCAAAGCTGTAACCGTCCTTCATGATGAATTCCCGGCCGCGCATCAGGCCGAAACGGGGCCGGATTTCATCCCGGAATTTGGTCTGAATCTGGTAGAGATTCAGGGGCAGTTCTTTGTAAGAGTGAACATTGAGCCGGATCAGGTCGGTGATTACCTCTTCATGGGTGGGTCCGAGGCAGCTTTCCCGTCCGTGTCGGTCGGTGAAGCGCAGCAGCTCGGGGCCATACTTTTCCCAGCGCCCCGATTCCTTCCAGAGATCGCCTGGCTGAACCATGGGTAGGAGTAGTTCCTGGGCCCCGGCCCGGTTCATCTCCTCCCGGACAATGCGTTCGACCTTGCGAATGGAGGCAAGACCCAGGGGCAGGTAGGAGTAAATTCCGGAGGAGAGTTTTCTGATATATCCGGCCCGGAGCAGCAACTGGTGGCTGACAACCTCGGCCTCGGAGGGGGTTTCTTTCAGGGTGGGGATGAGCAGTTGGGAAAAACGCATGGGGCACCTGGTCAGCAGTTATGGTTTATGCGCGGTTTGGCGCGCCTCTTCGATCATGGTGTCGATCTCGGCCAGGAAAACGGCCAGGAGTTTGTCCTCGGCCACCTTTTTATAGAGCTGGCCTTTCTTGAAAATAATACCGACCCCGTGGCCGCCTGCGACCCCGATATCGGCTTCTTTCGCCTCGCCCGGCCCATTGACTACGCAGCCCATGACCGCGATCTTCAAGGGGGTGTCGATGTTTTGGATATGGCGCTCTACCTGTTCTGCCAAGGAGAACAGGTTTACCTGGCAGCGGCCGCAGGTGGGGCAGGAGATCAGCTCAGGCCCACGCTCGCGAATGTGCAGGCTGCGGAGCAGCTCAAAGCCGACCCGAATTTCCTCCACCGGATCGCGGGTCAGGGAAATGCGGAAGGTGTCGCCGATGCCCTCGTTGAGCAAGATGCCAAGAGCTACGCTGGATTTAACCGTGCCGGCAATGAGGCCGCCCGCTTCGGTGACCCCGAGATGCAGGGGGTAGTCGCACTGGCTGGAGAGGCGGCGGTAGGATGCTACCGTGGTCATGGCGTCAGAGGACTTGAGGGATATCTTGATCTGGTGAAAATCAAGGGCCTCCAGCAGGCGCACGTTGCGCAAAGCGCTCTCCACCAGGGCGTCCGGGGTGGGGTGCCCGTATTTTTGCAAGATATCCTTCTCCACCGAGCCGGAGTTGACCCCCACCCGGATGGACACCCGATGCTGCTTTGCCGCCGCGACAACCCGGGCCAGCTTGTCCGGGCCGCCCAGATTGCCGGGATTGATCCGGATACCCTGGGCGCCGTGCTCCATGCTGGCCACGGCCAGCCGCGCATCAAAATGGATGTCGGCGATGAGCGGGATGGAGATCTGTTCCCGAATCTGGGCGATGGCCGCCGCCGCCTCCAGGTCCAGGACTGCCACCCGGATGATCTCGCAGCCCGCCTCGGTGAGACGCCCGATCTGTGCTACGGTGGCGTCCACATCCCGGGTGTCGGTGTTGGTCATGGATTGCACGGCAATGGGGGCGTCGCCGCCCACTGCTACGTTGCCCACCTTGATTTGGCGTGTTTTTCTACGGATTATCATGGTGCGAGAGTATACACTTTTGCTTTTCTTCCTGCATCCATCTTTTGGCTGGCCGCCGATCATCGTGCGTGTTGGTCTTGAAAAAATGCCGGGCAGCTGGTAGGGTGCGGCCATGAAACTCTTTGTCACCGTCCTTGGTCTGATCTTTGTTCTGGAAGCGATTCCTTATGTCCTTTTTCCCGAGGGTATGCAGCGGTGGCTGGCGCGAATCAGTCAGATGCCCGCCGGAGCTTTGCGGGGCACGGGGTTGTTTGCTCTAGCTCTTGGTCTTCTGCTCTGCTATCTCACCCAGCGAACCGCTCTTTTTCCTTGACGGGATCAGTTTGTTCCCGTTTCCTCCTTACTTCCCCCATCCCAAATAAACGCAATGGATTCCATGCCCAGTAACGCTGATTTTTTTCTTGCCTCTTATAATTTCGTGCTGCCCGAGGAGAACATTGCTCAGCACCCCTTGGCTCGGCGGGATTCTTCGCGATTACTGGTGGTGGATTGCCTAGCCGAAGAGAGCAGGGATCGGCAATTTTCCGATATCTGCGATTATTTTGCGCCAGGGGATCTTCTGGTGGTCAACAATACCCGTGTTTTCCCTGCCCGGTTGCTTGGCAGAAAGGAAACCGGCGGCAAGGTGGAGCTGTTGATCTTAGAGTATCCCGTTACGGAAGCAGGCGCTGGCGATGGGGATTCGGAAGGTTGGCATCAGGCCGAGGTGGTTGGATTGGTAAAAAGCGCCAAGCGGCCGCAGCCGGAAGGAAAGTTGTTTTTTTCGGAAAATCTGGTTGGTACGGTGCGGGAATTGCTCCCCGACGGTAAGGTGCGGGTTGTCTTGCGGTATCGGGGAGATTTGGCTGGACTTCTGGAAGTGCATGGGCAGATGCCTCTGCCTCCTTATATTCATCGAGAGGAAGGGCAGACAGAGGAAGACCGGCAGCGTTATCAGACGGTGTATGCCGAAAATCCGGGGGCAGTGGCCGCGCCCACCGCTGGGCTGCATTTCACCCCCGAGCTTTTGGCGAGGATTCAGGCGCAAGGGGTTCGGGTAGCCCAGGTCACGCTGCATGTCGGCTATGGCACCTTTGCCCCGGTGCGGGTCGAGGATATCCGGGAGCATGCGATCCACGCCGAATATCTCAAGGTCTCCGAAGAGGCGGCGGCGCTGGTCAACGAAACAAAGGCAGCAGGTGGGAGAATTTGGGCGGTGGGCACGACCTCGGTGCGGGCTTTGGAGTTTGCCGCTGAGGTTTCTGGTCAAGTCGTGGCCAGAAGCGGTTTTTGCGATCTGTATATCTATCCGGGGTATCAATTCAGGGTGGTTGACAACCTGATCACCAACTTCCATCTGCCGCAGTCATCCCTGCTTTTTCTGGTCAGTGCCCTGGTGGGACGGGGGCGGATTCTTGCGGCGTATAGGGAGGCGGTGGGGAAGGGGTACAGGTTTTATAGCTACGGGGATGCCATGGCCTTGATTGCCCGGCATCCCCGAGGGTGATTCTGCTCAGTCGCACTTACACTTGCAAGCGGAGTTTTCTTTGGCCGGACAGGTTGGGGTTGCGTCGGAGCTTGTTGCCGGACAGGCCGTGGATGTGCCGGAGCTTGCTGCTTGGCAGGGACTTGTCTTGCCGGGGCTGCTACTGTAGCCATCGGAGTACCACCCCCCGCCTTTCAACTGAAAGGAGCTCCGCGAGATAAGTTTTTTGAGGTTGCCCGTGCAGGCGGGGCAGGTGGTCAGCGGTTTGTCGGACAGGCTCTGTTGTGCCTCAATTACATCTTGGCAGGCCTCACACTGGTATTCATAAATAGGCATTTCTGGTCCCTCCGTTTTGAGTCCAGTACGGTAATGCGTTAAAAAAAGAGCGAGAAACAGGGGGTTTTATTGTTTCCCGCAGAATATCTGTAAAATTTGCTATATATATCAATATGGTCATTCTACGGAAATGGAGTATAATTTAATGCTGGTTGTCTGATCTGTCAATGTCTAGCGATGGATTCTCTGGCGGGTATGCAGAGACGGCTGGTCCTAGAAAAAAAATGATGAGGAATAGGCGTGCAGAGAATACTGTTAGCCCAAGCTGCTGAGGGAATGATTCTGGCCAAGGAAATTCTTAACCCCGAGGGGATGGTGCTCTGTGGGGCCGGCACGGCGTTGAGTCCGGCCCTGATTGGGCGCCTGGCCAGTATGGACGTCGTTGATGTGACGGTGGAAGGGCATCCCGTCAACATTGAGGGGGAAAAGACCCTGCAGGAGGAATTGCAGGAGATTGATGTGCGCTTTCAGCGGGTTGAAGATATCGTGCCGCTCATGTATCTCAAGAAGCGGATGCAGGCAAAGCTGGTGGCCTCAAGGAGTTTAGAGGTTCTTACGAAATAATCGATACATTTTTATCCACTATCGTACGGTCTTTATATGTCGTGCCAAATGTTGCACTATTACATTAATTTCTGAATGGCGGCTTATGATGGATGAGCAAGAACGTCTCCACTTCAAAAAGGTGCTTCGGGAGATAAAAAATCTGCCGACCCTCCCCGGAATTGTCGCCAAGCTGGGCAAGATGGCGGAAAATCCGGATACGACCACGGAGCAGATGGGTCGGGTGATCAGCAAGGATCACATTTTGGCCAGCAAGCTGCTTAAGCTGGTCAACTCGGCATTCTACGGCTTTCCGCAACGGATCAGTTCCCTGAACAGCGCCATTATCCTCTTGGGCTTTAATGTTATCAAGAGTCTGATTATCAGTGCCTCTATTTTTGAGGTCATGGAAGCGCAGGATGTGGAGCTTTGGGAGCATTCCTTGGGCTGCGCCGTGGTCTGTAATGTCTTGGCCCGGCATATGGGGGTGAAGGATCCGGAAGAGATCAGTACCGCCGGGCTTATTCATGATCTCGGCAAGGTTGCCATCAAAATGGAATTGCCAAAAGAGTACGCAATGATCACCGCGCTGTCCCAAGAGAAAAAAATTTCCAGGCTTGAGGCGGAACGGGAAATCCTGGGCCTTGATCATGCCGAGGTGGGAAGCTGGCTCGCCAAAAGCTGGAACCTGCCCAACAAGCTGATCGAGCCCATTGCCTGTCATCATGATCCGCAGCTTGCCCGGGAAGAACGGCTTGCCAGTGCCATTGTCCATTTCGGTAATATCATGATCCGGGGGTTTGGCTATGGCCATGCTGGAGATATTTGGGTGCCGCCGCTGAACAACAAGGCTTGGAAGCTGTTGGCCCTTGCCCCCAGCGATATTGATCCGCTGCTCCAGGAGATAGAGGAAAAGCTCTGGGATGTTAAGGGCTTCAGTCTCGATATTCAGCCTGGTACGGAAAGCGTGGCATGAGAATTTTTTCCGTTATGCGATCCTCTGCCTGAGGCGCAGCGAGAATGTCCCGTATCCTGATTGCTGGCAGCGATTCGCTGATCATCCCGGAATGTCGTCTTTTTCTTGAAGCCAAGGGCTATACGGTGACGCGTAGCGCGAATCTTCAGGAGGCATTGTCGCTGTTGCTGGAAGATCCTCCTGATCTGTTGGTGACGGAAAAGGGTTTTTCTGGCAATGACGGCGATATTGCATTGATCAAGGCCGTGAAGGCTTGTCTGCAAAAGGCCAACATCCCCATTTTTCTGGTCATGGACGAGAGCCAGCTCCATGCCGAGCTGGATTGGGACAATTATCCGGTGGATGACATCATCACCAGGCCTTTCACCCCCGAGATCCTGCTTACTCGGATTCGCCTGGCGGAGTCCCGCATGATTCGGGCCTTTGACAACAACCCCCTTAGTCGGCTTCCCGGCAACACCTCGATTATCCGTGCCATCCAGCGTGTTCTCGGGGAACCGGACGGTTATGCTGTCTGCTATGTGGATATTGACAATTTTAAGCCTTATAACGACCGGTATGGTTTCTCCCGTGGGGATGAGGTAATCCTTATGGTGGCCCGGGTCATGGTCAATGTTGTGGACGAGGTTGCCAGGAAAGGCAGCTTTGTTGGGCATATTGGCGGGGATGATTTCGTTTTTATCGTTCGGGAAGAGATGGTGGAGCCGGTCTGTAAAAAGATTCTGGCCAATTTCGAGCTGGTGCGAAACATGTTTTTGAGTGCGGAAGATATTGCTGTCGGCGAGTTTGTCGGCCGCGATCGTCAGGACCGCGAGACGCGCTTCGGGTTGTTGAGCCTTTCCATCGCCGTGGTAACAACTGGCGGCGGAAAGTATACGCATTATGGCGAGGTTTCTTCTGTTGCTTCTCAACTTAAACATTGTGTGAAAAAACTGGAAGGCAGTAATTATTTGATTGATCGGCGGGATACATAGCAGCCGGTCTGTTGTATGCAGGAAAGTGGCAGGGGATCGGGGTCAAATACAGATGAGACGTGCAGCACCTGTACCGAATTTGGATGCAGGTGCTTTTTTTTGTGCTGAATATTGGTATGTGAGGATGCAGGTAACAAGGGGCAGAAAGCAGCACTGGCAGAACAAACAGATGTCTGGGCGGTAATGGGGCTTGCTTTGGGCTGTCTTGAAAAGACTTGCTTTGATGTTTGTTTTCCGCTACCTATGAATCTATATGTTGTTTACTTGTGATGATCAATGGCGGAGGATTTGAGTATGGGAAAATCGCTTGTTGAAATGGCGGCAGATCTGGTTCAGTCGCAATGTGCTTCAAAGGCTATGAATACAGAGGAAATAACTCTGGCGTTGCAATCTACTTTTAATGCGTTGCAGGTGTTGCAGGCAGGTGAAGCAAAACAGCAGGCTGGAATTTCAGAAGGGACTGCCGGAGTGGTGGTTACTCCAGGTATGACTCCGGAAAAATCCATCCAGAAAAATAAAATAGTCTGCTTGGAGTGTGGACAGGAATTTAAGATGCTGTCGCCCAAGCATCTGCGCTCCCATGGCTTGACCGGTAGGGAGTACAGGGGGAAGTGGGGTTTTGCCCTGCGGCAGCCTTTATGCGCAAAGTCTCTTTCTGAGCGGCGCAAGAAAGCAGGCAAGGATCGTGGCTTGCCGGATAATTTGCGTAAGGCTATAGCCAAGCGCAAGAAAAACGGTCAGCCCAAGAAGTCGAAGGCGGTCGCCGAGAAAAAATAGCCCCTGCTTGGGGTGTTGCAGTTGTCCCTCAAGGAGGGCCTCTGACCGGAAGGTCGGAGGCCCTCCTTTGTTGTTATGGCGATGTAGGTTCTGTTCTCTGGAGATGCGAGCCGTGCTGCTTCAGGCAAGGGGTGGATGTTGACTTTTCCTTGAATACACAGCATAGTCTCCGGTATTTTTTTACATCGTTTCCGGCTTGGTGTATAATCCGTTTTCCATTTTTTATGTGAGTCGATTTATTTTTGTTAAATCGTCAAAAGCCGTGATTACAACAGTCGTCGCTTCGTTGCTGTAATTTGTTGATCTTAGTTTTAGTGGCCCTTTTTTTTACTTCTTGTGTGAGACCGATCCATGATTGGTATTTTTGATTCGGGTGTGGGCGGGATGACTGTGGCCAAGGCCGTTGAGCAGCTTCTGCCGCAATACCGCATTGCCTATTTCGGCGATCTGGCCCGTACCCCCTATGGCTCTAAAAGTCCAGAAACCATCATTGCCTATGCCCGGCAGAACACCGAGTTTCTCCTCGGGCAGGGGGCAAAGATTATCATTGTTGCCTGCAACACCGCAGCCAGCGTGGCCTCCGAGATTCTCCAGCAGGAGTTTCCCGTGCCCATCTTCGAGGTCATCACTCCGGCGGTGTGCAAGGCTATAGCCACCAGCCGTTCTGGCCGGATCGGGGTGATCGGCACTCGGGCCACCATCAAGAGCGGGGTGTATGAAAAAAAAATCCTGGCCGAGCAGCCGGGATACACGGTGTATTCCCAGGCCTGCCCCCTTCTGGTGCCCCTGGTTGAAGAAGGCTGGCTGAGCAAGCGAGAAACCAAGATGATCCTCCGTCGTTATCTCCAGCCGCTCAGGTTGCGGCAGGTGGACACCTTTGTCCTGGGCTGCACCCATTATCCGCTGCTCAAGGATTTGATCCAACCGCGCATCGGCAAACGGGTGGCGATCATCGATTCCTCTGAGGTGGTAGCGGAAAGTTTGTCCCTTTTTCTGAAAAGCAACCCGGCTATTGAGCAGCAGCTCGAACGAAATGGGGAAAGCCATTATTATGTTTCCGACGTAACCGATGCGGCTGTCGATATAGCCAGAAAGGTCTTTGGCCGCCCCATTGCCCTGGAAAAGGTTGCCTCAGATATCTTCAACAGGAGCCATTTGTCATGAACCGTACTGCTTTTTTCCTGAAATCCCTGTGTTCTCTGCTGATTGGCCTCGTGGTCCTGGCGATTCTTCCCGATACAGGGCGGTGTGCTGCCCTGACCCCTCTGGAGTTGGCGCAAAAACTCCAGGCTCGCTATGAAGAAACCAAAACCATGACTGCCGATTTCAAGCAGTCCACCTCGGTTCCCATGAGTACCCGCAAGCGGCTTGGCGCGGGGAAGGTGGTGATCTCCAAACCTGGTCGCATCCGCTGGGATTATCAGGCGCCGGATAAGCAGGTATTGATCAGCGACGGCAAGAAGGTTTTTATGTATCTTGCCAATTCAGCCCAGATGATTGTGCAGCCTGTTTCGCAATATATCAACTCTGATGTCACCTATGCCTTCTTTGCTGGCACCGGGAATATTGTCCGCGATTTCAACGTGTTGTCGCCGGAAAGGCAGGGGGATGCAAGCATGAGGGCGATCAAGCTTGTGCCCAAGACTGCCCATCCGCAGGTGGATTATCTCCATGTCTGGATCGACGAGAATTTCATGGTGCGTCGTCTTGAGATTGTCGATCATTTTGGCAGTATAACCGATCTTGCTTTTTCAAATATTCGTCGGAACGAACCGGTTTCGCCGGAGGTTTTCGTTTTCACCCCGCCTCTGGGCACGGAAATTATCGAGCAGTAAAAACCGTCCAACAGCACCGCATCTGCATTGTCATCGGCCCACTCATGTGCAATAGCATATTTTGTACGCCTCTTTCGCGCATCTGCAGCACTCTTGAATGGTTATTATTTTGGAGTTGCCGATGTTTTAATGCTTCTAGCGATCATGAGCAGCAAGAATGGTTGTGAACATAAGCCACCCGCATCCTCAATTCCGCTTGGGGTTGATCTCCATGCCCTGGGCGCTTTTCAACCGTCCCTCTATTCAGTTGGGGGCGCTCAAAGGGTATTTGTCCCAGACCGAACCGGATATGCAGGTGAGCTGTCTGCATCCCTATCTGGGGTTGGCCAAGATCCTTGGCCTTGATCTCTATAGGGAAATTTCCCAGGATGTCTGGCTCTGCGAGGGGATTTACGCCGGGCTGCTCTTTCCCGGGCAATGCGAGGTGTTGCGCGGTTTTCTCGGCAAAAGACTTAAGCACTGTAAGGCGGCGGGCACACTTTCCATAGAAGATCTCTGGCAGAAGGTGGATGCCCATCTGCAACAATGGCTTGCCCGGCAGGATTGGGGGCAGTTCGAGCTGGTGGGTTTTTCCGTCTGCTTCAACCAGCTGCTGGCTTCGTTACTGGCGGCCAAGCAGCTCAAGGCGTTGCAACCGCAGTTGCCCATCGTCTTTGGCGGCTCTTCCTGTGTGGCGGAAATGGGAAGCTCATTGCTGGCAACCTTTCCCTGGCTTGATTATGTGGTGCATGGCGAAGGGGAAATGCCGCTGGTGAACCTCTGCCAGGTGCTGGCCGGGAGGCAAACCGCTTTGGTCCCTCAGGTCTTGTCCCGAAATCCGCAGGCAAACAAAGAGGCCTTCACCGGCTGCCAGTTCAAGGCCCTTTCCGAGTTGCCGACTCCTGATTACGATGATTATTTTCACGATCTGCGCCGGGAGTTTTCCGGTGAGCCCTTTGTGCCGGAGCTCCCGGTGGAATTTTCCCGAGGCTGCTGGTGGGGGAAGTGTACCTTCTGCAATCTCAACCTCCAGTGGCACGGCTATCGTGGCAAGAGTGCGGTGCAGATGGAGCGGGAGGTGCTGAGTTTGTCCGAGCGGCATGGCTGCCTTGATTTCAGCTTTACGGATAATGTCTTGCCCGACCGGGACGCCCCGACTTTTTTTGCCACGATGGCCTCTGGCAAAAAAGATTTCCGCTTTTTTGCCGAAATCCGGGTCAACCAGCGGGGGGAGACGCTCAAAACATATCGGCAGGGCGGCCTGGTGGCGGTGCAGGCCGGGATAGAGTCCCTCAGCCAGGGCCTTCTTGAGAGGATGCGCAAAGGGGCCACGGTCATGGAGAATCTGATCCTGATGAAGGATAGTGTTGCCTTGGGCATCCGGCTGGATGGGAACCTGATCACCGGCTTTCCCCAATCCACCGAAGCGGAGGTGCAAGAGACCCTGGCCAACCTTGATTTTGTCCTACCCTTTACCCCTCTGACCGCCGCGAGTTTCTTTCTCGGCCATGGCTGCGAGGTGGCCAGTAAGCCCAGTGACTATGGCATCCGCGCCATTGTTCAGCATCCCCATAATCGCAGGCTCTTCCCGCCGCAGATGCTCCAGGGGTTGACCCTGCTGATTAACGACTATCGTGGGGATCGGGCGCATCAGCGCAGACTCTGGCAGCCGGTGGTCAAAAAGATCCGCGATTGGCAACGGTTTCATCAGGCAAGGCCTAGTCCGGCCCATCTGGTCCCGCTGCTTTCTTATCGGGATGCGGGCAACTTGCTCATCATTCGTCAGGAACTGCCTGAGCAGGCGACCCTGCACCACCGATTGCGCGGCACCTCCCGGGCCATTTATCTTGCCTGCGAAACGGGAGTGGAGCTCGATGCGCTTGCCCGCCTGTTTCCCACCCTTGGGAGGGAGAAGCTGGTAACTTTTCTTGAGGAACTCGCGGCAAAACGGTTGCTCTTTGCCCAGGGAACAAGGTACCTTGCCTTGGCGGTACACACGGGAAAAGGGTTATGACGAATACGGAAAGGGCCAGACAGCTTCCCATGAAAAAACTGGTGATCGGCGGCTGCCGGAGCGGCAAGAGTCGCTACGCCGAGCAATGGGTTACGGAAAATTTTTCTGATAAGGTCTTTGTCGCCACTCTGGAAGCGCGCAACGACGCGGAGATGGATCAGCGCATCGCCCTGCACTTGCAGAGTCGGGGCATCGGCTGGCTGACCGTGGAAGAGCCGCTGGATTTGGTCGGGGTGCTTGAGAAAAACGAGACCGGCTCGGAGATCTTTTTGGTGGATTGTCTAACCATGTGGCTTACCAATATGATGATGCAGGGGTTCAACGACGAGAAAATCCAGGGGGAGGTTGCCCGGTTGTGTGAGACCGTAAGCAGTCTTGATACTTCGGTGGTGCTGGTTGCCAACGAGGTTGGCCTTGGCATCGTGCCGGAATCACCCCTGGGTCGACGCTTTCGTGATCTGGCTGGCTGGACCAATCAGCAGATGGCTGTGGTTTGTCAGCAGGTGGTTCTGGTGGCCGCTGGTCTGCCTCTGCGGCTCAAGGGTTAAATGGATACCAGCACGATCAGCGCCCAAGGCGCTCACGGTGGGGATATTCTCTCCATGGCTAAGCGGTTGGGCTGCGGCGTTGGCGATCTTGTCGACCTGAGCAGCAATCTGACCCCGTTGGGCATGGTGCCGGGGTTGCGGGAAGCGTTGAGCGAAAGGCTCCCGGAGATCAGCTTTCTGCCGGAAAGCGGCAGCGAAACCCTGGTCCGGTTGTTTGCCAGGAAATACGGGTGTAGCCCGCAGCAGGTTCTGGCGGGTAACGGCACCACCGAATTCATCTATGCCATGCCGGCTAGCGTCCAGTCCAAGCGCGCCCTGGTTGTTGCCCCCACCTATGGTGATTACCAGACGGCCAGCGAGTGGGCCGGGCTGAGCGTTGACTTCTTTACCCTCAAAGCCGACGAGGATTTCGCCCTTGATTTCAACCGGTTGTCCGCCCGTCTTACCGGGGGCGAGCTGGTGTTTCTTTGCAACCCCAACAATCCCACCGGCAGGGTGGTGGCAAGCCGCGAGCTGCATGATTTTATCCTTGCCCATCCCGCCTCGGAATTCCTTGTCGACGAATCGTACCTTCCCTTTGTCAACGAACCATCCCTGGCTGGGTTTCCTTTGCCAGGGAATCTCTTTTTGCTCTGTTCCTCCTCGAAGATCTACGGTATCCCCGGCCTGCGTCTTGGTTTTCTTGTGGCCAACGAGGAGAAGATGTCCCGATTTGCGGCGCGGCGCAAACCCTGGGGGGTGAACCGCATGGCCCAGGTGGCAGGGGAGTATCTCCTGGAGCATGGCGACGGATATGTCCAAGCGGTGCGCGATTTTCTTGCTCAGACTAGGCCAGATTTTGTCGCCCGGCTGGCTGCGTTGCCAGGGGTGCGGGTGATTCCTGGTGCGGCGAATTTTATCCTCTGTCGCTTGAGCGGGCTAATCACCGCACCCCAGTTGCGGGAGGGTATGCTCAGTCAGCGGATTATGATTCGGGATTGCAGCAATTTCACCGGCCTGGATGCTCACTATTTTCGGGTTTCGCTGCAAGAGCCCAGCCGCAATGCGCGGTGTCTGGCCGCGCTTGCCGGAATCCTTGGAGAAAGGCCATGAGAATCGCGATCATCTCCGATACCCACGATCATATTCTCAACCTGCGGGCTGCGGTGAAATACTGTAACGCCTACAGCGTGAGTATGATCATCCACTGCGGCGATTTGATCTCCCCGTTCATGCTTGACGAACTCGCCCGCTTCAGCGGGGCGGTGCATCTGATCTACGGCAACAACCTCGGCGACCAGCATATCATCTCCCAGTCATGCGGGCTCCGCTTTCCCACCATCAGCCACCACGGGATTTTAGGCGCGGTGGAGGGTGGAGGGCTTAAGCTCGCCTTTACCCATTATCCGCAGCTGGCCAGGGGCATTGCCTGTCAGGGCATGTTCGACGTGGTGTGCTGCGGCCATAACCACCGCTACCAGGTGGAAAAGGTTGGCAATTGTCTGCTGGTGAACCCCGGCGAGCTGTTGGGCAAGGATGAACAGCCCGGATTTTGTATTTTGCAGTGTGAAACAAAAGAGGTGGAAAGGGTAGAGATTGGCTCCGCCATTGGCAAGGATTGAGACGACAAGAGAAAAGCTTCCGTTTCGTAGTTGATAATCATGGAAAAACAACGTGTGGGTAAGGGTGATGACAATGTCCGATGATGATAAAAGTTTTGCCGAAATGTTTCAGGAAACCCCAGCCAGCACCAAGGAACGGTTGCGGCCGGGCCAGAAGATTGAGGCCACCGTGGTGCGCATTGCCAAGGAATGGATTTTTCTCGATCTTGGCGCCAAGAGCGAAGGGTCGGTGGCAAAAAATGAGTTCACCGATGGTGAGGGCAACCTGACCGTGCAGGAAGGCGACCGGGTGCAGGTTTATTTCCTTTCCGAGAAGAGGAACGAACGGTTGTTCACCGCCAAGGTGAGCGGTGGGGCGGTGGCTGGCCATCTTGACGAGGCGTGCCAGAACGGCATCCCGGTTGAAGGCACGGTGACGGCTGAGGTCAAGGGCGGTTTTGATGTCCGCTTCTCCGGCAGTGTCCGGGCCTTTTGCCCCTTTTCCCAGATGGAGATGCGGAGGATCGAAAACGCCGAGGAGTACATTGGCAAGAAATTTGCCTTCCGGATCACCAAATTCAGTGAACACGGCAAGAACATCGTGGTTTCCCGCCGGGCGTTGCTTGAGGAGGAACGGGCCCAGCAGAAGGAAGCCCTGCAAGAATCCCTGGCCATCGGTCAGACCGTCAAGGGGGTCATTACCTCCATCCGCGATTTCGGCGCCTTTGTCGATATCGGCGGCATCGAGGGTCTGATTCCGGTTTCCGAGATCGCTTGGGGGAGGATTGAGGATATCAACGAGCGTTTGGCCGTGGGCCAGGAAGTCACTGTCACCGTGCTCAAGCTCGATTGGGACCAGGACCGCTACTCTTTCAGCCTTAAGGATTCTCTGCCCAACCCCTGGGAGGAGATCAGTGGGATGTTCCCAGAGGGCAGCGTCGTCACCGGCAAGGTTGTCCGTCTTACCGAGTTCGGCGCCTTTGTTGAACTTGCTCCCGGCATAGATGGCCTGGTGCATATCTCCAAGCTTGGGGCGGGGCGACGCATCAGTCATCCGCGTGAGGTCGTCCAGGTGGGTGATGCCCTTGAGGTGAAGATCGACAGTGTCGACCCCGAGAAAAAGCGGTTGTCCCTCTCCTTACCCGTGCCTGCCAAGGCTGAGGGGCAGGAGACCGGCAAGGGTGGCGGCAAAAAGAACAGGGCTGCGGGTGAGGGTGAAAATCAGGGTGATTTTCGGCAGTATATTGCGGAAAAGAAGAAGGAGGCCGCACCCATGGCCACCTTTGCCGATCTCTTCAACAAGGGGAAGGCAAAGTAGGGTGCGGCGGCTTGGTTGCTGTTTTTCTCCCGGACCGGGAGCGTTGGCTTAGCGTCAGCAGCTGTCGTTGCGATCTTGGCTGTTTGCCGCCCAGCGGTACAGGTAGTCGTTGAGCTTCAGTTGCTGCTCAAGGGTGATGCTGTCCCAGGAGCCGTTCTTGGCGCAGATTGGGGAGCGGGTTTCGAAAATTCTGTTCCAGCCCGCTGAGTTTTTTGATTCCACCCAGAGAAAGGAGGCGCCTTTGTCATTGTTGCGGGAGTGACAGCTCTTGCAGGCACTCTTGAAGATCTTGCCGCCCTCGCCCCAGGGGCGGCTTTCCCATTCCAGCGGGCCGTCATTGAGAACCCGGCAGGTTTGGGTGGTTGCGTCATAGCGCGTTGAGGGGGCGGCGTTCACCTGGTTGGCAAAGGTGGGAACAAGCAGCAGGGCAGCAAGGGACATGGCGAAACGGTTCATGGGCGGTCTCCAATTTTTTTGTACCAACCATTACAATATGTACTAAAATATAAACCTGTATTGAAGGGTGTCAATCGTTTTTGTTGATCGAATGGTAAAGAAAAGATCGGCGGGGGGAAGCTGTGGCCCGGACAAGGAATTTTGATGAAAATCAGGTCCTGGAAGCGGCGTTGCACCTTTTTTGGGAAAAGGGCTATGCTGCGACCTCGTTGCACGATCTTGAAAAGGGAACCGGGCTGAACCGGGCCAGTATTTACAACGCTTTTGGTAACAAGCGGAGTCTGTTTAAGAGATGTTTGGCCCTCTATATTGGCCAGGTGGAAGGGATGCTCACCAGCATCACCGGAGCTGCACCGTCATCTCGGGAAGCGATCAAAAACTGGCTGGTCTTTGTCATTGATTTTCATTTCAACCCGAAGACGCCGGGCGGCTGCCTGGTGATTCTTTCTGCACTTGAGCGCCACCAGCATGACCGGGAAACCAAGGAAATGGTGGCGTCGCTGTTCCGTCATGAGCGGGAAGTGGTGCAGAGGGTTCTTGAGGAAGGCGTGCAGCGGGGGGAGTTCCCGGCGGGGTTTGACTGCGCCGGGGTGGCGGGGGCGATAACCGCGACCACCTCGGGAATGGTTGTCATGGCCATGGCCGACGCCCCGGTGAGTGCGCTTCAGGAGGTTTTTCGGGCAGTCATGCGGTTGCTCGACGGGAAATGACCTGGGTTATCCGGTGGGTTGCAAGGTCTTGCGCACGGCCTGGGCCAGCTCCCGCACCGAAACCGGTTTCATCAAGTAGGTCCGGATGCCCAGGGCCAGTGCCTGCTCCCTGTTGATCAGTTCGCTGAAGCCGGTGCAAAGAATGATCGGCAGGTCAGGACGGAGGGCCAGCACCTTTTTGGCCAGCTCGAAGCCGGTCAGGTGGGGCATGGTCATGTCGGTGATCAGCAGATCAAAGGCTTCTGGCTTTTGTGCCACGAGGGCCAGAGCCTCCAGACTGTTGCCGGAAATGGTGACCTGGTAGCCGAGATTTTGCAGGATCACCCGCAGCATATCGGTGATCTGTTCTTCATCATCCACGACCAGCAGCCGCTCCGTGCCTGTGGGGATGGCCTCTTTGTTGGGCGCCTCGGTCGCCAGGGTTGGCGTTTCCGCGACCCTGGGCAGATAGACATGGAAGTTCGTGCCTTGGCCCAGTTCGCTGTATACGTTGATCTGCCCCTGGTGGCTTTTGACAATTCCGTGGACCACGGAAAGCCCCAAGCCGGTTCCTTCTCCTGTTGCCTTGGTGGTGAAGTAGGGTTCAAAAATTCTGGCCATGGTTGCGCGGTCCATGCCGCTGCCGGTATCGCTGACCTCAAGTAGCACATACTCTCCGGGCACAAGCTCGGCGCTGATCACCTTGCTGTCTTCCTCTCCGATGGTCACATTGCTCAGACTCACCCCCAGCACCCCGCCGGTCTCTCGCATGGCCTGGTAGGCGTTGGTGCAGAGGTTCATGATGATTTGGTGCAGTTGGGTCGGGTCGGCCAGAATGGCTCCGCACTCGGCGGAAATATCCTCGCGAATCTCGATGGTGGATGGCAGGGAAGCCCGCAGCAACTTGAGCGCTTCTTTCACCACCAGATGCGGTCGCAGGGGTTTCCGTTCCTTCGGGGATTGCCGGCTGAAGGCGAGAATCTGCTGCACCAGTTCCTTGGCCCGTAGTGACGCGCGGGTGACCTGCTGCAGGTCGGTGGCCAGGGGATCGTGCGGGGAAACCCGGGTCAGCGCCAGTTCGGTGTAGCCGAGGATGGGGGCCAGGATATTGTTGAAGTCGTGGGCGATCCCGCCGGCCAGGGTGCCGATGGCCTCCATCTTTTGGGATTGCCGCAGCCTCTCCTCCATCCGCATTTGTTCGCTGATGTCCTTGGCGATGTGAACAAAGCCGGTGAGCCCTGTTTCGTCAACCAGGGGGAAGGAGGCTGCGGCAAAGGTTTTGCCCAGATTTGCATGGCAGATGCTTGCCTTATGATTACTCAAATCAGCGCGGGCGAGAACCTCGGGGCATTCGGCACAGGGTTCGGACGCTCCCCGGAACATTTCGTAGCAGTGCTTGCCGATCAGCTCCGTCGGCGCAACCCCGAGTAGGTTGCCAGCCGCCTTGTTGGCCCGGACGATCCGCATCTCAAGATCGTGGATGGTTACAATATCATCGATGGCGTCAAAGGTTTTTTCCCACTGCTCCTTGATGCTACGGATCTCAGCCTCGGCGAGCTTCTGTTTGAGGATGGCCCAGAGGTTGTTCATGTACTGGGAAAGCTGTTTTGTGTCTGCCTGATCGTAGGGCTCTTCCTTGTTGCCGACCCCGACGATGGCCACGATGCGCTCCCCGTCAAAAACCGGCACACTCATATGACGGAGCACGGGAAAGTGGCCTTCAGGATACCCTTTGCGGTTGGGGGTGTTTGGGTAGTCGTTGTGGATTACCGGCTGGCGGAGGCGGAGGCAATCGGCCCAGATTCCGGCTTTCTCCACTGGATAGTGCATCGATTTCGCAGCCGAGCATTTGGCCTGCACCGCTGCCGACCAAGAAGAAAGTTCGATGGTTTGTTGATCCGCAGCTAGAAAATGGAGATAGCCCACCTTGCTGTTGGTGAGCCGCACCGCCTCCGCCAGGGCATGGTCGGCCAGGGCGTCCCTGGTGGTCCATGGTTGCTGGGCCAGATTAAGCAGAGCCTTGGCCTGTTCTTCCTCGCGGTGGGTTTTTTCCTCTACCTCTTTGAGGGGCGTGATATCGGTGGCGATCTCCAGCCGGACCAGGCGACCATCGCTCCAGGGGATGGCCCGGTCATGGATATGGAACCAGCGATTGGTGACAGTGTTGCGGAAATCCCAAACGTGAACCTCGCCGGGTTTGCCTTCAGGCGTCAGCAGAAATTGATTGGTGCAAAAAGAGCACGGTCCGGTTTGGCCGCTCTGGATGGTTTGCCAGCAGATGGTGCCGGTGATGTCGCCGCCCAGCAGCTCCCGACCGTAGCGGTTGACGAACAGCACTTCATAGGTCTGCATGTCCGCCACATAGACCAGGGCCTCCAGGCTGTCCAGGATGGTTTTCAGCATGGCGTGGGAGGCGGTGAGCCGGTGGTGAGTCGCCAGCTGCCGTTCCAGTTGCTGGTTGAGGGCGTTGAAGCGGTTGCTGGCGGTTTTGGCTTGGCAACAGCGGAGAAAGATCAGGGGTGTCTCCGCCGTTTTGGCCTGAATCCGGTAGCCGAAGCAGCTGTAGCGAAGAACCTGCCCGTCTGGCGTTAGAAGGGAGAGGGCGCCTGGCATCTGCTGTCGGTTTTTGGCGCAGGTGGCAAGATAGTTGGAGATCGTCTCGGCGGATTCGCGGACAAATTCCGTAAGGCGGTGTCCGGCCGTCTTCTGGAGGGGTAGCCGGAGCATTGTGGCACCAGCGGGGTTGGCCGCTTTGATCTCCCCGTCCCTGGTGAGAAGAAAACAGGCGTCGGGCCAGGGCCCGCTCAGGTCGGCAAACAGCTCGGTCAGCATGTCTTAATTCCCGTAATATTCCCGGCCTTGGGCCGCCTCGGCCGCGGGGCCATGTTCCAGGTGGACAACAACCCGGCAACGGCCGCATCCCGTGGCAATGGTTTCCTCAAGGACCACCTTGGCATAGCCCAGGTTGGCGGCAGTGATGACCCCGAAGACGTTGGAGGTCATCATGCACATGGAGGGTCGATCCAGCACCTTATCTTCAAAGGGACAGCTGGTGCTTTGTAGGACGATCTTTCCGTTGTTCTGTTCCACGATGGAAAAATTGCCGTGGATCCGCTGTTTGAGATCGACGAGAACCTCTCCCACCTGCTGGCGGTTGAGCGTGGTCACCCCTAGCTCCTTGGTGTAAAGGGAATTGAGCCAGTCTCCCATGTGCTGGCCGACCAGGCTGATGTACCCGGCAGCCTCCTCGTAGCCCACCACCTCTTCCAGGGTGCCGGCCAGCTCCCGGATGAGGGTTCTGAGGAAAATATCGCGGTTCAGGGGGAGATTGAGTTGCTGCATTGCTGTCGCCTGGGCCATGGCCGCGCTCCTGTGTGGGGAAGATGAGGGGGAGAGTGGGTTCTGGCCCGTCCCGGTAGCTGTCTTTATTTTAGATTATCAGCGCGAGGGGGGGGTAAGTCAAGGGGAAATGGGAGGTTCAGCTGCTGCCCTGCCGCTGGCGAACAATCTCAAACAGGATGACCCCTGCAGCCACCGAAGCGTTGAGGGAGTTGAGGCTGCCGGCCATGGGGATGGAGACCAGTTCATCGCATTGCTCGCGAACCAGGGGGCGCATCCCCTTGTCCTCGCCGCCGATTACCAGGCAGACGGGGCCGGAGAATTTGGTCTCATATACGGTGCGTTTGGCCTCACCCGCTGCCCCGTAAACCCAGAAGCTTTTCTCCTTAACGGCTTGTAGGCTGGTAACCAGATTGGTGACCAGACAGAGTTGCAGGTGGGCCATGGCTCCGGCCGCAGCCTTGGCTGCGGTGGCGTTGAGCGGGGCCGAACGGTCCTTGGGCAGGATGATCCCGGTTGCCCCGGCTGCTGCGGCGCTGCGGATGATGGCCCCGAGATTGTGGGGGTCTTGGATGGAGTCCAAGGCCACGATGAGCGGCTGTTCCGACTCCCCGGCTTTTTTTAACAGTTCGTGCAGGCTGCAGGTGGATACGGGCGCTGTTTTTGCCAGCACCCCTTGGTGGGTTTTGTCCGGGGAGCTGGGAAAGCGCTGACCCGGGAGAAAACGGACCTTGACCCCTTGCTCCTGGGCCAGGGTGATGATCTCCTGGATCTTGGCCCCGCCTTTGCCCTGCTGGATGACCACCTCCCGCACCTTTTTGGGCTGCAGCCGGAGCATCTCCAGGATGGGATGGATGCCCCAGAGGATGTCGTCGGTGTCTGTCGGGTTGTTCATGGGGCCTCCAAAAGAGAAGTTCGAAATTATTGGGGGCCGAAGCCCAGGGCCGCAAGATCGAGGGGGAGACCATCTGGGTTGCGGCGGGTCTTGCAGCGTTCGGCGATGATCACCGCCCGTAGAACCTCTACAGCCTCATCAAGCCGGTCATTGAGTACCAGATAGTCGTAGCGAGCGGCATCCTCCATCTCCTTCCGGGCGTTGTGCAGACGTAACTGCACGGTTTCCTCGGGGTCGGTGCCTCGGCCCCGTAACCGTCTTTCCAGCTCGGGCCAAGAAGGCGGGGCGATGAAGAGGAAAATGGCGCCTGGGTGGCCGCAATCACGGAGCTGCTTGGCCCCCTGAACATCTATGTCGAGAAAAACGTCGATCCCTTTGGCTTGCTGCGCCTCGATGGCTGTCCGGCTGGTGCCGTAAAGATTGCCATGTACCTCGGCCCATTCGAGAAAGGCCTGGTCTTCGCGCATTCCTTCAAAGGTCGGACGATCGACAAAGTGGTAGTCTTGGCCGTTGCTCTCGCCAGGGCGTGGGGTGCGGGTGGTGTGCGACACGGAAAAGGCAAGGTTGGGCACCTTCGCCAGCAACTTTTTCAGGATGGTGGACTTGCCCGCCCCAGAGGGCGCGGAGACGATAAAAAGATTGCCCTGGCTCATTTCCCCGCCTTTTCCGGTTGCTCGTCGTCGTGCCTGTCGTAGGTGGCCATGAAGCGCAGGGTGATGGTTTCCGGCTGTACCGAAGAGAGCAGGACATGGTTGCTGTCCAGGATGATGATGGAGCGGGTCCTCCTCCCTTCGGTGACATCGATGAGCCGTTTTTGCTCCTTGGCCTCTTCCCGCAGTTTTTTCATGGGGGAGGATTTGGGGTTCACCACTGCCAGCACTCGGCTGGCAAGGACGGCGTTACCAAAGCCCACGTTGATCATTCTTTGGTCTGACATGTTTTTTCCTACTCGATGTTCTGAATCTGTTCGCGGAGTTTTTCCACCTCGGTTTTCAACTCCACGGTGAGATGGGCGGTGGGCGCGTCGCTGATCTTTGAGGCCAGGGTGTTGATCTCCCGCAGGAATTCCTGGAGGAGAAAATCAAGCCTGCGGCCCACGGGCTCGTCCGCCGCAAGAAAGCCGGAAAACTGGCTGATGTGGCTTCTGAGGCGAACCACCTCCTCGGTGACATCACTCTTGTCGGCCATCATCGCCACCTCTTGGGCCAACCGGAGGGGGTCAAGGTCAACGCCTTGCAGGAGCACGGCCAATCGTTCCTTGAGCTTCTCGGTTCTCCGCTGGACAATGGAGGGGACATCCTGGGCAATGGTTTCCACAGTCTTGGCAAACTCCTGTAACCGCTGGTCCAGCTCACTCTTGAGCGCGGCGCCTTCCTGGGCCCGCATGGCTTGGGCCATGGTCATGGCTTGGGTAAGAGCCTCGGAGACCTGCGGCCAGACTGCCTCCAGGTCTTCCTCTTCCTCGTGGGCAACGATGATCTCTTTGTAGTTCTGGATCATGGCCAGGGTCGGTCGGTCGTCCAGGGAGAGATCCTGGCGGATGGCCTCCAGGCACTGGTAGTAATTGCGGGCCAGGGGTAGGTTTGGCGCCAGGCGGATATTGTCGCCAGCCTCAGCGCCGGGGTTGACGTAGACGTCAACATGGCCCCGGCTGTAGCAATTCCCGATCTCTTTTTTGATCCGGTCTTCAAGACCCATATACTTGCGGGGGATCTTGATGCTTAGATCAAGAAACTTGTGGTTCACCGAGCGAACCTCCACGGTCCAGCTTTTGGCCCCGGTTACTTCGCCCCGGCCATAGCCGGTCATACTCAACGGTCTTTTCATCCGATGGCCTCAAGAAGTTCGGCGGTGGAGGCCGTGGCCGTGCCCACCTTGCCCACGACGATGCCGGCGGCGAAGTTGGCGATGGTGGCGGCATCGGCAGCGGTGAGGCCAACGGCCAACCCCAGGGCCAGGGTGGCGATCACCGTGTCGCCGGCGCCGGTGACATCGTACACCTCCTTGGCCATGGTGGGGATGGTGAAGAGGGGCTGGTCCTTTTCGTACAGAGCCATGCCCGCCTCGCCTCGGGTGATGAGGACCGCGTCGCTGGCCAGCTTTTTCTGGAGGAGATGGGCCGCGATTTGCAGGTCTTCTTCGGTTTTGATCACCATGTCGGCCATGCGCTCGGCCTCGTGCAGATTGGGGGTGATGATGGTGGCGCCGCGAAAGCGTTCCGGATGCTGGGGCTTGGGGTCGATGATCAGCGGAATGTCCCGCTCTTTGATCCGGCTCCGCAGATGGTCCATCAGGGGCAGATTGATCATGCCCTTGTTGTAGTCCGAAACGATGACCGCGTCGAAGCTCTCCAGGTTGTCGTCGATGAAGCGGCAGATCTCCGCCAGCCTTTCCGGGCTTGGCTCCCCGGTTTTTTCCCGGTCGAAGCGGACCACCTGCTGGTGCTGGGCCACGATTCGGGTTTTGAGGGTGGTGGGGCGGTTCCCGGTGCGGACGATTCCGGCCGTCGGCGAGCCGAGGTCCGCCAGCAGACTCAAGAGATGGTCGCCCATGGCGTCGTTGCCGATCAGGCCGCAGAGGGAACCCCTGCTGTTCTGGGCATAGATGTTGTGCAGGACGTTGGCCGCCCCGCCAAGGAGCAGATTTTCGTGGGTGACATCCACCACCGGCACCGGCGCTTCCGGGGATATCCGGGAAACTGAGCCCCAGATAAAGTGATCGACAATGATGTCGCCGAGCACCAGGATATTGGCGGATTTGAATTTGCCAACCGCATCGCGCAGCTGTTTTTTCTTTGTGCTGGATAGGGTCACGGACCGGCTCCTGGGGTTGTTGAGCAAAGAAGGCACGGCTGGGGCAACAAGGCGCAACCAGCCGGAAGGATACAAGAAACGCAATTATAGACCGCTTGGGGGTCTGGGGCAAGGAAAGAATGCCCCCAGGCCCCTCGCTTGTTATAAGGCGACCCGGATCGGGAGAATGACTGTGGTCAGACTGTCGCTTTGCAACCGGCGCTGGATGGCAAAGGCGGTCTCGTTGTGCAGGATGCGGTGGTAGAATTTTTCCAGGCCAAAGGTGAGCTGGCCGGTGAACACGGTGGACTTGGGAAACTCCTGGGAGATCTCCCGACACAGGGTGGTTGCTCCTTCCACCACGTCGGTGGCTACGAGCATCCGCTGGTCAGCGGCGAAACCGAGCCTCCGGGCCAGGGTCACGTAGTTTCGCAAGGAGGCGGCGGTGGATTTTTCCAGGGCCTCTAACTCGTCGGCCCCCTTGAACGAGCCGGAATCGATGACTGCCACCGAGACGAAGATGAGGTTTTTGTAGGTGTCGGGAAAATTCTTGAGGATCGAAAAAAGCGCGTTGATGCCGAAGCCGCTGTAGGAGGAAACCAGCTGGATCGCGGTCCGCTCCTCCGGGTTGGGCACGGCGGTATTGGCCGGGCCGGGGGTGGGGAAGGCAAGCAGGGTCTCGTCCAGGTCGGCCATGCCCTGGCGCACCTTGAGGTAATGGGTGCGGATTTGGTTACAGCCGATAATGACCAGGGTGGTGATGAGGAAGGTGACCCAGCCGCCCTCGGTGAATTTCTCGTAGGTGGTGATGGTCAGGATGGTCAGACAGAGGACGAAGGCTATGGCGTGGATATTCAGGTGTCGCTTCCACTGGCGGTCTTCATGGCGCCGCTTGATGTAAAAAAGCGACATGCCGAGTTGGGAGAGGGAGAAGGTGACAAAAACATTGATGGAGTACATGACCACCAGGGCGGAAACCGAGCCATGGCTATAGAGCAGCAACCCGATGGCGGAAAGGCCCATGAGCACGATGCCGTTGTGCATGGTGAGCCGCTCGGACAGGGCAGCGAACCGGTGGGGGAGCCAGGAATCCACCGCCATGTTGGCCATGACCCTTGGCCCGTCTACGAAGCCGGTTTGGGCTGCAACCAGGAGCAGGGCGCCTTCCGAGAAGATGGTGATGAAGGCGATGGTGTGCCCCAGGGGCCAGTCGGCAAACAGGGTATCGGCCAGTACTGCGTTCAGGGTCTTGCCGGCCACCGGCATCACCCCGACCAGGGCGTAGCAAAGGAACAGCACCCCGGCGGTGAAGGCCAGGGAGGTGGCCATGTACACCATGGTCCTTTTGCCGGTTTTGACCCTGGGTTCGCGCATGATCTGGATGCCGTTGGAGACCGCCTCGATCCCGGTGTAGGTGCCGCCGCCCAGGGAGTAGGCCCGGAAGAAAAGCATCAGGATCCCGAAGATCCCGAGACTGGACATATCCTGTTGCAGCCCACTGTGGAAGTCCTGCGCCAGCGGGGCGAACCGGTCGGAGTGGGTGAAGATGCCGTCCAGCAGGAGAAGGATATGGGTGGCCACGAAAACCATGAAGATGGGAACCATGATCGAGATCGATTCCTTGACCCCACGCAGGTTGAGGACAATGAGCAAGATAATCAGAAAGCAGGCGAAGGGTACCTTGAAGTGGTGAAAATGGAGGGGGAGATAGCTGAAAAGCGCATCCGTGCAGGAGGCCACGGAGATGGTGATGGTGAGGACATAATCCACCAGCAGGGCGCTGCCGGAAACCACCCCCGCTTTTTCGCCCAGCATGCGGGTGGAGACGATGTATCCTCCGCCGCCGTGGGGGAAATGTTCGATGATCCGGGAATACCCGGCGGAGATGATAAAGACCGTGAGCGCCGTGGCTAGGCCAAGCAGGATTGCCAGATAGGTGTGGCTGCCGAGTGCGCGGAACGCCTCCTCCGGACCATAGGCCGACGAGGAAAGGCCGTCGGCGCCTAAGCCCACCCAGGCCAAAACCGGGATCAGCGACATCTTGTGAAACAGCTGGGGATCTTTGATGTACTTGGGGGCGCCGAAGATTATCTTGCGGATTTTTTGGACGAAATTTTCCCGCGTTTCCGGTTGCTCAGGCTGCATGGCATTCTCCTTAATGTGGTCATCAAGGGCCTGGCCAAACGAGGGGAACGCTGTCGGCTGTAAGTCGGCGGTGCGCTCTCGACGCGGACCATTGCCCATCCAAATGCCTACGAGGTTAGCTGACGGGCTCGGGCTTGGAAGTGCCCTATCCGGTTAAGGAATACGCCCCATACTCTGGGTCCCCCGCATCCGTTTTTGGCAACGGATCTCGACTACAATGTTGTCCGCGACAATAGCGCGATTGGGTGTTTTGTCAATATTTTTCAAGCGAGTTGTCGTGGCGGCGCAGCCGTCTCAGCAGTAATACAGAGCTGTCCGAAAGATCTTCGGCCAGAAGGGTGGTCTGCGGTTGGCCGCAAAGATTCGATGCTTGGTGTGTTGACATTTTTTTCCTAAGCGGGTACTTTTGTTTAAACATCTGATGATATGATGAATATGAAATTAAATAATAAAATCAAGTCGTCACAGCTTTCTGCTCAGGTGATTACGCACCTGCATGGCGCTATTGCCGCCGGCAACTATGCCCTTGGTGCGAAATTGCCTGCCGAGCCGCTGCTCATGCAAGAGCTCGGCGTTGGGCGTTCGACCCTCCGGGAAGCGATCCGCGTCCTGGCCCACAACGGCATATTGGAGGTGCGGCAGGGGGACGGAACCTATGTCCGTTCCCTTCCCTCGCACCGGGAACCGCTTGTCCAGAGGCTGCGTCGGGCCAGGACCCGCGAGGTTAATGAAGTACGGAGAACTCTTGAACTCGAAATCGTGCGTCTCGCGGCGGAACGGAGGGATGAGGCAGACCTGGAGCGCATGCGCGGTTTACTCAAGATTCGGCATGACGCCCTAACCGGTAACGATGCCGCGGCAGCACTCGATGCGGATATTTCCTTCCACTGTGCCGTTGCCGATGCTGCAGGCAATGCGGTTCTTGCCGAGCTCTATCGTACCTTTGCCTTTACCCTGCGCGAGGCGCTGGCTGTTTTATGGGATGTCGATGATGGCAAAGCCGAGAAAACCACCGATCTGCACCACCTCTTGGTGGCGGCCATCGAGGCGCGGGACCCATCTCAAGCCGTGGCGACCGCAACCGCGATGCTCGACATCCACGGCGCAACCCTTTCCTCCCTGGAGAAAGAATGATAGGTGGATTTGACCTGATTATTGTCGGTTTGGCTGCCGTTGTCGGCGGGGGCGTGAATGCCCTTGCCGGGGGCGGTACGCTCATCACTTTTCCGATGCTTATCGCCGTGGGTATCCCACCCATAGCGGCAAACGTGACCAATACTGTGGCGCTCTGTCCAGGGTATCTGGGGGCGACTTTCGCCCAGAAAAAAGATCTGCGCGGCCAAGCGGCCAGGCTTTGGCTGCTTCTCCCTGCAAGTGTTCTGGGTGGGATCTTCGGCGGTTTTCTGCTTCTGCATACGGGGAATCATGTCTTTCGTCTGTTGGTGCCGTACCTGATCCTGTTTGCTGTGGTCTTGCTGGCGGCACAGGAGAAAATTCGTGCCTGGCTTGTTCGCCGCACCGGGCAGAGCAGCGGAAGCCATGCGCATGAGAGATGGGCCTTGATGCCGGTGACCTCTGCCGCAGTGTACGGTGGATATTTCGGCGCCGGGTTGAGCGTGATCGTTTTGGCGGTTTTGGGGATTGCGGTGGACGATTCGCTGACCCGGCTCAATGGTTTGAAGCAGTTCATTGCCTTCAGCGTCAATATCTCTGCCGCTGTTTTCTTTTTGTTTTCAGGAGAGGTGGTGTGGCCGGCCGTCCTGGTCATGGCGGTGGGTGCCCTTGCCGGTGGTGTGTTGGGCGGCAGACTGGCTGGGCAGGTGAGTCCCCTGATGCTGCGGCGAGTCGTCGTAGGGATCGGCACTATTGTTGCGTGTGTTTATTTTGTAAAATAGGAACCCCGGCCGTCTCAGGGGAATATTTCCTGCAACAGAGTCAGTCCTGCCCCAAATATCGGGGTGCAAAAAAGGCCCTGCCGGGGATGGTTCCGGCAGGGCCTTGCACAGTAAAACAACCGCTACAAAGCAGTTGTTTCTTGGGGGGCTATGGGGTTAGTCTTTGATCGCGCATTTGCCCTGTTCGCATTCCACATCGGCACGCAGAAATCGGCTCTTGAGTCCGGCCTTGTCCAAGGCGGCTTTAGCCATTTCCGCCCGGGCACCGGTGGAACAATGGATCAGCATCTCTTTGTCCTTGGGCAATTCGGCGATGCGTTTTTCGATCTGGTCCAAGGGAATGGAAATGGAATTTTTGAAAGCACCGGTCTGCACCTCATCCTTGGTGCGGACATCGAGGATGACCTGGTTGGTGTTGCCGTCCATGGCCTTCTGGAATTCAGCCACCCCGACCTCGCCCTTGCCCAGCTGCCGCACCCAAGTGATGGCGGCAGGCGTTGGGCCGGTGGCCAGTTTCTTGCCAGTGGCAGACCATGATTTTACCCCACCCGGCCAGATGGAGCCAGTTTTTGCGCCCCATTTCTTGATGAGATTGTAGCCTTTCTGCGCCTCGACAAAGGAGTTGGCGTAAACCACGATGGGGGCCTTGAGTGGGAGGGAATCCTCCTTGTCCGCCAGAGAGGCCATGGGGATATTATGCGCCCTCGGGATATGGCCAGCTTCGTATTCTTCCTTGGAACGTAGATCAACTAAAACGATGTTGCCTGTTTGGACAAATTTTTCAGAGGCGACGACACTCTTTCCGGCTTTCTTCCAACCGGGAACCCCTTCGAGCATAACATGTACGTTGGTGTAGCCCATTTTTTTCGCCAGACCGGCGGAATTAGGACTCATGCCTCACGTGTACCCTCCACAGTAAAAAATGAGCTGTAGGTCTTTGAGCTTGGCGTCCCCGGGCAGGTAGGCTGCGCCGGATTCTTTCATCACGCTGTCGGGAATGGAGATGGCAGTGGGAATGTGTCCTTCGTGGTAGGCCGCTGCAGGTCTGGAGTCGATCAGCACGTATTTGCCCTCATCCGGACCCAAGGCGACAAATTTGGCCAGTTCCTCGGACTTCATTTCCTTCACGCCTTCGGGCAGGCTGGCAAGCTTAGGCTTGATGGTGGTGGCGAATCTGTCATCGCCCCGCATTTCAAATTGAATGACTGCGGCCTCGCCTTCGTCGGCATGCTCAAGTCCGGTTGTTTTATCATCGAACTTGAGGAATTCGTTCTTGCCCTTAACCTCGATGGAGATGGTTTTAGCTTTATTGGATTTACCGGTGACCTTGCCAGTCAGGGTATTAGCGCTCTGGCTGGCCTGCGGGGCAGGATCGGCAGCAAAGGCCCGAGAGCCGGAAAGGGGCGGGCCGCTTACCAGAAGCCCGGTAAGGAGTAAAAAAGGAATCCATTTGCGTAACTGCTTGTTGTGCATGATCGATCTCCTTGAAAAAGTAATAATTATCCGTTTACGGCGCTGTCGGTGCTGTCTTTCGCTGCGGCCCTCCCTGTGTGGTGTTCATTTTTAAGTGATAGCTGATTCAGAGCATCTTCAATGCTCTGGAGTAAGATTTCTGGTTCAAATGGTTTGGTAATGCATGCCATGCAGCCGTGCCTTTTTAAGGCCTCGGCTGTATGATCGCAGATTTCTTCCGCCAGGACGAGGTAGGGAATGGCGAGGGTGCTGGCGGACAGGGTGTGCATGAAGGCACGGCACGTTTCAATCGAGGCGGAATCCAGATCGGCGATTAAAAGATCAATGGTCTCCGGGTTGTTGTGCACAGCCTTGGCCATGGTCATGGCTTCTTCTGTGGTGTTGGCAACGCTTACCCGGTAGTCCGCTTGTTTGAGCATCAGGCCAAGGCTGTGTTGCAGGTTGGGTCTGCCCTCGGCAAGGAGGATGTGTTGTCTGGCCATGCGCTCTGTTGTGTAAAATTATTTTGCAAAAAATAGCACTATCGATGGTGCCTAAGAATATAGCAAGATGGGTGCCAGGAGGGCGAGTGTGGTTGTACGGTCTTGAAATAATGGGGGATATTTCTTTTCCTGGCAGGGGGTGTTGCGGCAATGGGTGCAAAGAGGTTTGCGTTAGGGGGGCTGGATGTGGAGTAACGGTGGAGCAGTTTTTGGTTAGTCTGCAGTCCTTACTCGTTCCGGTCCGCTTGTTTGAGCCGCCAGTTGAGAGCTTGCCGGGTGATACCGAGCATTTCGGCCGCAATGGCTTGATTGCCCTTGGCCCGGTTCAGGGCCTCCAAGACCAGGAGATAGCTCGCTTCCTTGATGGATGGGAGTTGCGCAAGGTCGGCAAATGGGGTTTGGGTCTCAGGATGTTTCTTGGCTTCATCTTCAAAATTGGGGCGTCTGAGCCGGAGATAGTCCTTGAAAGAATCCATGGACAGAGTGCGGTTTTTGTGGGTGCTGAGCGCATCAAAGATCATGTTCTTGAGCTCCCGGACATTCCCGGGGAAATCGTAGGTTCCCAGCAAGGAGATCAGCTCCTTGGGAAAGGTCGGCTTTTTCTTGTTGAGCCTGGCTGCGCCCTCTTCGAAGAAGGAATCGACCAGCAGGGGCAGGTCATCGAGCCTCTCTCGCAGGGGAGGGATATGGATGCGGTGGGCATGGAGTCGGTAGTAGAGATCCTTGCGGAATCCGCCGTTTTCCTGCATCTCCTGGAGGTTCTGGTGGGTGGCGAAGATCATCCGGCAATCGGTGCGTTTGGGGATATCCGAGCCCAGGGGCAGATACTCCCGTTCCTGGAGGAGGCGGAGCAGCTTGGTCTGGGAGAGCTGGGAGAGATCGCCGATTTCATCGAGAAACAGGGTGCCCCCTGCCGCCTGCTCAATAAGGCCGCCCCTGGTGTGATCTGCCCCGGTGAAGGCTCCTTTCTTGTGGCCGAACAGGGTATCGGCAAACATAGTGTCATCAAGGCCTGCCACATTAACCGGGACAAACTCCCCCTGGCGCTTGCTTAACACATGCAAGGCCTGGGCAATGAGCTCCTTGCCCACCCCGGTTTCTCCGGAGATCAGCACCGGCTCGCTGGTGTCGGCAATGGATTCCATGTATTGGAAGATGGAGCGCATCCCCTTGTTGTGGGTGGTGATCCGGCTGAAAACCTCGGGGTGATCCAGTTTGTCCTTGAGAAAATGTTCCTTGAGCAGGTCGTTTTCCTGAAGCAGACGGCTGAAGTCCACGGCCCGCTGCACCCCAGCAATGAGGCGGGTCTCCTCGCTGACCTTGGTGTAGTAGTCAAAGGCCCCGAGTTTCATGCACCTTACCGCAGTGTCCACCAGATCGAGGCCGGTAATGATGATTACCGGGATCTGCGGGTGTTCGCGCACGATCTCCGGCAGCAGTTCTTCCCCGGAGAGGTGGGGCATGGTGAGATCAAGAACGATCACCCCCACCTCTTCACTGGCCAGGATCTTCATGACCTTGCGGCTGTCGGCGCAGCAACGGATATTGCTGAGTCCCACGGAACGCAGGGTCAGGCTGAAACTGTGCAGCCAGGCCTCTTCATCATCAACCAGCAGGATGGGGCGAAACGGGGAAAGCTGCTTGTCCATTGGGGGGTATCCTCTTGAAATTTCGGGTTGCTTTTGGTGCGTAGCCTACCCGGCTTGCATCGTTTTGTCATCCGTCTCTTCCCGCCAGGCCGGAAAGGAGATGGTCGCGGTGGTTCCTGCCTCCGGGCTTGAACTGAAGCGCAGCCTGCCCTGGTGTTCCTTGATAATCCCGGCGGAAACCGAGAGGCCGAGGCCTGTGCCGCCGTATGATCGTTTGGTGGTGAAGAACGGGTCGGTGATCTGGTTGATGATTTCCTGGGCAATGCCCGTGCCCTGGTCGTGGACGTTCACCTCCACCGCGTCGTTTTCCGGATCAAAGCGTGAGGTGATGGATATGGCGCCATCCTGGCTGGCTAGGGCCTCGCAGCTGTTCTGGATCAGGTTGATCAGCACCTGCTCCAGCCGCTGGCGGTTGCCCCGGATGGGCGGCAGGTCCGAGGCCAGATCGGTGCTGAAGTTGCGGGTGGCGTTCTTGATCTTGTTGTGGTTGAGGCGCACCGCGGCCTCGGCGATCTCGTTGATCTTTACCGGCTCCATGTGGCGGGTGGTGTCCTGGCGGGCATAATCCTTGAGGTCGTGGACAATATTTTTGATACGTCGGGCGCTTTCTTCCAGCTCCAGAAAAAGGCGGGGGATCTGTTCGCACATCTCGCTGTATTGCAGCCCGGCAACGAGAAAATCGCCATGTTCGTGATAGTATTCGTCGAGAATTGGCTTGGCGCTTTCCCAGGCCTTGAGGAGCAGGGAGGTATTTAGCATGGCGATGCTGTTGGGGTTGTTGATCTCGTGGGCCACCCCGGAGATGAGTACGCCTAAGGAAATCATCTTGTCCGCCTGGACCAGCTGCTGCTGTTGGAGGCGAGTCTCGTCCTCGGCCCGCTTGCGTTCGGTGATGTCCCGGATGATCCAGATGGAATTCCACTGGTCCTTGATCCGGGCCTCGGAAAGCGAGAGCTCGATGGGGAATTCTGTGCCATCCTTGCGGCTGGTGATGAGCTCGATGGTTTCGCGGATCGGTCCGTCACTGACCGGTTTTTCTTCCATCGCCCCCCGTTGGCTGGACTCGGAAAGACGCGGGGAGATCAGGGTGTGGATCGGCTTGCCCAGGGCCTCGGCGGCGCTAAAGCCAAAAATCTCGGCGGCGGCCGCGTTCCAGTAGGAGATGTTGCCGTGGTGGTCCATCATGGCGATGGCGTCCTGGGCTGAGGCGGTGAGGTTTCTGAACTTGTCTTCACTTTGCCGCAGGTCGGCTTCCGCCACTTGTTGCTTTGTTCTGGTTATCGCATAATGGTGGGCCAGGGCGGTGAGTTCTTCGGCCAGCTGGACCATCTCCCGGGGGCCGCTCCAGCTGAATTTCACGTTTTCCTGCCCTTTGTTTAAAATGGAGTCCAGGCCGGTGAGGATCGTATCCTTGATCCGATCTATTTTTTTGGCGATGGCGTTGGCGATGAGCGAAACGACGATGGCGATGCAGATTACGATCCAGATAATGTTGTAGATCAGGGAAAGTTTCCATTCCCTTGCCGCGCTGCGATCCACGGGTGAGCCGAGCCACAGGGTGGGGGGGAGCTGTTCGTTGAAGATAAGCGGCAGCCAGATAAGGCTTTGGCCTGAGGCATCTTCCCAGGCGAAGGAGTGGTTGTCCTTCATGCGGGCAGAAAGACCGGGGAAAAGGGCGAAGAGGTTGGCGCCGGTGGTGGGGATGGGATGTGCTGGGTTCAACCCGGGAAAGGTGGCCGGGGCGTGAACAATGGTGCCCTCAGGTGTTGCCCAACAGGCATAGTCGTGGTCATCGAGGAACAGGTCGGGAGCGATCTCCATGATGACCACGCCTGCCACCGTGCCATCCGGCCCAAAAACCGGCGTGGTCAGACTCAATCGGTTGCGTGCGGGATCGGCCGGATACGGAGTCAGGAGTGTTTCTACCTCGGAGTCGTGGAGCGCCAAGCCTTTCTGAAGTAGAGGAAATTGGCTTGCAGGATCGGCAGGTTCGTCAGGGGCAACTTCCAGTAGCAGGGAGTCCGTGTTACGGCGCAGGTGGATCAACTGGTTGCCGGTGGTATCAAGCAGGCGGACCTCAAGGATCACTTTTTCCGGATTCATCTGGCCGATGAGCAGGGCCGTCAGTCGTTGGCGTCCGGCTCGGTCCAGGGACGACGGGGTAAGCCCTGCGGTCATGGGGGTGGTTGCCGCCTGGAGGAGGCTTTTTCGGATGCATTTCACCCTGGCATTGAGGGCAACAAAGCTGCTCTCGGCTCCGGCGGCGGTCCGTTTTTTTTCCACCGCCTCATGTTGGTTGATATGCGAGCGGAGATTGACCCCGACCAGGGTGAGAATGGGCAGGATGCCAAGGGCAAGAAGGATGATGAAGATGATGGTCCGCAGTCTCATGGGATGCCTTGGCTCTGGTTCTTGTTGCGTAAAGGGCGGTGCTCTGTTTTTCTTGCGGCAAAGGAATCATTCTTCAACGGAGGGATAGTAGCATGAAAGACATTTTGATTGCAATCACCGGGGCAGACCTTGATTTTGATTTGGCCCGGAGTATGGCCAGGATCATGGCCCAGCAAGAGAATGGGGAGACGGATTGTCTCGCCTGGTCTGATACGCGGCAGGAAGCCCATTCGCCCAGGAGTGTGCAATGCGAGATCAAGGGCAGGCCGGGTTGGGAGGTATACGGCGAGAACCACGGCGGGCGGCTGAAGATTGTCTTTAACGGCGGGGAGTATGTGTTCATCCATAGCTGAGATTTATTGCCCGTTTCCTGCCCGGTCAGCCATCATTTCGCGGAGCGTCCGGCGGAAGAGGATGCGCTTTGCCTCCCAGGGGGCCTCGGCGAAAGCCAGTTGCCTGCCGGGGCTCCTGCCTTCGAGTCGGTAGCACCAGAAGCCATTGGCAACCCGTATGACCTGGCTGATTCCCTGCGGAAGCAGTCGGGCAAGCTCCTGGTCCTGGGGATTGAACCGGTCAAGAAAGCGGGGGGCAAGCAGGCCGCCCATGGTTCTTGTCCCGTCCTGGGACAGCTCTTGAGCCACGGTGGCCAATTTCTCCCCGGTCAGCAACCGTTGCCGAGCTTTTTCGCAAAGGGCCTCCTGCTCCTGCCAGCGGGCTGGGCTGTCCATGGGGCTGGCGTAGCGGAAGATCCCGCCCAGCTCCAGGCTTTCCGGCAGGGTGACCGGGCTGTGTTCCAGTTGCTTGAGCGTCAGGGGAAGGGTCTGTTGGCGGGCTTGGTCGTACTCTTGCAATCGTAAGGCCAGCCGACCCTCTAGATCCTTTTCCGGGGGAGTGCCGCCCAGCCCCTTGTTGACTATGGCTTTCAGGGTCTGCAAGTTCGGGGGCTGGAGAGCGGGCGCGGCGGTGGTGGGCGGTTCGCTCCAGGCTGGACCGGCCTTGAGGTCAGGTGTTCGGCGGGGAGCGCGTATCGCCTCGACAGAGGCTGGGGCGGTGGCTTCTTTCAGGAGGGGCCCCAGACTGAACACGGAGACTCCGTCATAGCCGTATTCTCCGGCGATCCGTGCTTCTTTGCCCAGCTGTTCCGGGTCGTTGCCGGAAGCGCTCAGCCCGGCCCAAAGGGCAACCTTGGGGGCGCGGGGGGTGTTTGCGGCAATCTGCCGGAGCTGGGCGCTCACCCGCTCGGTATCCCCGAAATAGGCCATGGGGTAAAGGGCATCAACAAGCCCTTCCGCACTCCAGGCTTGCCATTCTTGACCGTTTTCCAGGTAGGCGGCAGAGGGTTCGGGAAAGACGGCGGCCGAGAGGGCTATTGGGGGGCCGTCATGCTGGGCCACGGCCTGTCGGACCTCCCGGAGTAGCTGGGTGACCTGGCCTGCGCGGAATTCGTTCCAGAAAAGTGCGGCTGTGGTAAGCACTCGGTCTGCAGGCGGTTGCGTTCCTTCAAGCCAGGCGGTTATTGTCTCGGCACTGAGCTGCTCAGGCAGAAGCCTGGGGTCAATCCCCCAGATCTGCTCAAATTTTCCGGTCAGGACGTCGCTCTTTCCGTAGCCGGGGCCGGGGTAGCGGATGAAGTCAAGATGGATGCCGGCCACCGGGTAGCGGGTCAATAGCTCGCGGACCACCGCGACAAAAAGGGTCCGGTATTCCGCAGAGGCTGGGTCGGCATAGTTGCCTTCGATCCAGCCCAGCCGTTTCTCTCGCGGGGAATAGCTGGAAACCGGCCGTCCGGTGTTGTCGGTGAGAATCCAGGGCTGGTTCGGGTGTCCGGGGTGGTTGGGGTTTTCCGGCGGGGTGGTGCCGCCCCAGAGATAAAAGACATTGAGCCAGGCATGGAGGGGCAGGGGGGCGCACTCCGTGAGCAGCTGCCCCAGCGGGTCGAAATCCACCGGGGTTGCAGCCAGATTCTCGGCCCGGGGTGCGATGTCGCTGTGGTACAGGGCATCGGCCCTTCCCCGGACCTGAATCAGTAGTTGGTCAAGCCCAGCCTGCTTCGCCTCCTGGCAGACCGAGGCAACCTTTTCCGGGCTGTCCAGATCGAAACGGACAACCCAGGCCGAGGTCCGTAGCCGCGGGGCGCAGGCCGAGGTGAGAAACAGCAGGGTCAGGGCTGGGAGGATAGTGCACAGGCAATAACGATATGGGTGGGTGGGCATCTTCTTCCCTTGAGGTTGTGAGCTTGGCATCCTGGTTGACCTTTTTGCGCTAGGATGGTAATTTGCGCGACGTTTTTAGGAGCCGTTACGAGATAATCTCTGTCTGCATTGTTACCGCGCCGCTTATATAGTACACCAGGAAAAAGATGATGACCGACTTGAAAAAATTCCCCGAAGGCATGCAGCCCCTGGGTGACTCCTTGTTCCCCTTTGCCTGCCACCCCGAGGTTCCCTGTTTTACTCGCTGTTGCCGGAATCTCACCCTTTTTCTCTACCCCTACGATCTGATCCGTTTGAAGAAAAGATTGGGGATCACCTCGGAGGAGTTTCTCAACACATACACCGGCGTGGCCCAGGGAACCAACCCCCTCTTCCCCTCGGTTGTTATGCGGATGCGGGATGACGCAGAAGGCGCTTGCCCGTTTCTCGACCCGGAACGGGGCTGCCTCGTCTATGAGGATCGGCCCTCCGCCTGTCGCACCTACCCTCTGGAGCGGGCTGTTGATCGCAACCCCGAGCGCGGCCAGCCCAGGGCCTATTATTTCATGACCGATCACTCGTACTGCCTGGGACATCAGGAGAAAAAGGAGTGGACGGTGAAGGATTGGCTCCGCGATCAGCAGCTGGTCTATTTCAACGCCATGGACGATCTTTGGGCCGAGATGGACACCCTCTGGGCCTCAAACCCCTGGCAGGGCGAGGGCGCGGCCGGGCCCAAGCAGCAGCTGGCCTTCATGGTTTGCTACAATATCGATCGCTTCCGCCAGTATGTTGCGGAGCACAATATGCTCAACGTCTACCGGCTGGATAAATCACGAAAACGGCTCATCGAGACCGATGACGAGGCCCTGCTCACCTTTGGCTACGACTGGCTGAAGCTGGTGCTTGGCAATCGGCCGACTCTTCAGTTGAAGCGATAATGGCAATCGGCATCCCTTTGCCCTGCCGCAGGACGTATCCGTGAAGAGCAAGCTTGCAACCCTTCGCACCTATTTCCCAGCCATCGCCTTTTTTGGCGGTTTTCTCTGGGACGCGCTCACCATTGGGCAAACGGTAACTTTTTTGGACCTTTGGCTACTGGCCGGCTATCTGGCGAGCGCAGCCGGCATCCTCTGGTGGCTGGGGCATCGGCGTCACACCCGCGCTGGTACTGTTCTTGAAGCGGGCGGGCAGAGAGCAGCCCCGCCCGCATTATTTCGTTCAATCTGGTGGGAACGCGCCCCGCACCTGCTGATCCAGTTTTTGTTCGGCGGGCTTTTCAGCGTGCTGTTTATTCTTTATTTCAAAAGCTCCAGTCACCTGACCGCCACGCTGTGGTCCCTTGGTCTTGGCGTCTTGCTGGTCGCCAACGAATTTATTCACGATAGCTACCATCGTTTTACCCTCACCTGGGCCCTGTTCGGGCTGTGTGCCATCCTGGTGTTTAATTTTCTGCTGCCGTTTATGGTTGGCAGCATTGGCATGGTTTGGTTTTATCTCAGCACCTTGGCCGGCGCGAGCTTTACCCATTGGCTGCGCAAAAAAACCCCGGGATGCCCAGGGCGGGCGGCGCCGGTCTGGATCATCGCCGCTATGTTGGCGGTGGCGTATCCCCTGGATCTTATTCCGCCGGTTCCTTTGGTGAAGCGGGATATTCAGGTGGGGAAAAATTTTGAGCATGTGGCGGGGGAGTATCGCCTTACCCTAGAAAAGGCCCCCTGGTGGGTATTCTGGCGGGAATTGTCGAACGAGGTGCACCTTGCGCCAGGGGAGCGGCTGTATTGCGTTTCTTCGGTATTCGCGCCGGGCGGCTTAAGCACCCGGCTCTACCACCGTTGGGAGCATTACGATGCCAAGCGGGGTTGGGTTACCACCTCCCGGATGGGCTTTGGTCTTTCCGGCGGCCGCAATGGCGGGTTTCGCGGCTACACCTACAAGCAGGATATGGCCCCAGGGGAATGGAAGGTGCATGTGGAAACCGAGAATGGCCGCACGGTTGTTGTTCACGCTTTTACTGTGGTGACGGATGCACCACCTGAGCCGGACAGCGAGACGGTACGGGGTTTGTGAGGGGAGGTTCGATGGGCTCCTATTCCCGGTATTCGGAAAACAAATCGACAGCCTTTTTAGGCACCTCCGGCACGCCGTGCCCCTTTGCCTCGGGTTCGAATTTGGTGATGAGCAGGGTGACGATGAAGGAGCCAAGAACCGGGATGAGAATTACGAACGGGCCCCAGGGGCTTGCCGGGGTGTGCAGGTTCGCATCGTAGACCAGGGAAAACTTGCCTGAGAAGGAGAGGTTGTGCACCAGGGCGATTAGCGCGCGAAAGAGTAACGCACCGACTCCGGCGATTACGCCGGTCATTATCGCGAGGAGCATAAACCCCATGCGCCGCATGGGCTGCATTATTCTGTCGAGTGCAGAGTTGATAGCCCCCCTCCTGCTCAGCGCTGCCAGAGGATATGGGCGGCTTCCAGGGGCACGGCAACGCCTGTGCGGTGCGGGATTACCCTGGCGGTATAATCCGTGGCCGGTCGTGTCGCCTGTACCTGTGCCGTATAGCAATAACCGTTTTCCGCGCCCACCAGTTTGGAGCCCCGCGTCATCGCCACCCGGACAGGACCGCCGGTGTCGGTTGCTTCCGCATATAACTCGACCAAAACGGCATCCGGCTCCAAGCCGTTAAGGTAGACCTGAATTTCGAAGATATGTTGGGCCCCTTCTTGGGCAACCTTGCTGTCGCCGAAGCGCAGATTGTCCCACGCCTGTTCCAGGTTATGTCGCCAAGCCACCATCTGTCTCCCTGCGTTTTGGTTGTCGGCCGCGCGCTCTTGATAAGCAGCTGCGGTAGGCAGATAATATTGTTCAGTGTACTGGCGCACCGTGCGATTGCTTGAAAAATGGGTGGTCAGGCGCGCCATGCTCTCGCGGATGCGTGCCACCCAAGCCACCGGAATACCGTTGCTGTTGCGGCTGTAAAATTCAGGAACCACCTCTTGTTCAAGGAGCGTGTAGAGCGCCTCGGCCTCCGCCGCATCCCAGGCTGGATCGTTGTCGTGTTCCTTGCCGTCTCCCAGTGCCCACCCCACTTCCGGGGTGTAGGCCTCAGCCCACCAACCATCGAGTTCTGACAGGTTGAGACCGCCATTGACCAGCACCTTCATGCCGCTGGTGCCGCAAGCCTCCCAAGGGCGTCGAGGGGTGTTGATCCAGACATCCACGCCTTGCACCAGACGTTCGGTCATCAGCATGTCGTAATCGCTCAGGAAGACCACATGCTTAGCCGCCTCGGGTCGTTGAATAAAGCGGGCCCATTCCTGGATCATGGCTTGTCCTGCCTGGTCGGCCGGGTGGGCCTTGCCAGCAATGATGAGCTGCACCGGGCGTTGCGGAGCGTTGAGGATACGCAGGAGCCTTTCCGGATCGTGGAGCAGCAGGTTGGGCCTCTTGTAGGTTGCAAAGCGGCGGGCGAACCCCAGCGTCAGGGAGTTGGAATTAAAAAGATGCTGGGCGTTCCCGATCTCCTCGGGGGTTGCCCCCGAAGCAGGCAGTTGATTGACAAGCCGTTCACGGACATAGCCAACCAGGGATTTGCGGGCATCGGCACGGAGTTGCCAGAGTTGGTCGTCAGGAACACCACGGATCTGCCCCTCCAGGTTTTCGATGGTTCCGAGCCAAGGCTCTTTGCCGCAGTGCTCAGTCCAGAGGAGATCTGCCTCAGCCGAATTCCAGCTGGGCACATGGATGCCGTTGGTCACATGGCCGACTGGCACCTCAGTCTCCGGCCATTGGGGGAAAAGAGGTTGGAAGATGGCTCGGCTTACTTCCCCGTGCAGACGGCTTACCCCATTGATCGCTCCGCTCCCGTTTACGGCCAGATACGCCATATTGAATTCTTCCGCGGAATTTCCCGGATTGAGTCGGCCCAGAGCCAGCAGCTTCTGGGAAGAAATGCCAAGACGGTTGCGGGCATAATCGCCGAGGTAATGCTCGATAAGCTGGGGTTCAAAACGGTCGAATCCGGCAGCTACCGGGGTATGGGTGGTGAAGAGGTTCCCCGCCTTTGTGACGGCTAGGGCGACTTCGAAGGGCTGCCCGGTTTCTTTCATGAAGCTGCGGGCTCGTTCCAGAACCGCAAAGGCGGCATGCCCTTCATTGAGGTGGCAGACTTCAGGCTTGATGCCGAGCGCCTCAAGTAGCCGCCAGCCGCCGATCCCGAGGAGCATTTCCTGGCAGAGACGTTGTTCCGGTCCGCCACCGTAAAGTTCGCTGGTCACCCCACGATAGGTGGGAAAATTTGCCGCGTCATTGCTGTCCAGCAGGTACAGCGTCACTCTTCCCACCTGGACCTGCCAGGCACGGATCCAAAGGGAATAGCCGGGCAGGAGGATCTTAAGCCGCAGCCACTCGCCGTTGGGTTCGCGCACAGGCATAATCGGCAATTGCCCGGGATCGTTGTAAGGAAAGAGAGCTTGCTGCATTCCGGCGCGGTCTATCACCTGGCGGAAATACCCTTGCTGGTACAAAAGCCCTACCCCGACCACCGGCACCCCCAGATCGCTCGCCGCTTTGAGCTGGTCTCCGGCCACATTGCCGAGCCCTCCTGAATAAATGGGGAGCGCTTCACTCAACATGAACTCCATGCTGAAATAGGCGACCGAGTTTAAACCACTCTGGCGATGGCTCTGCTGGAACCAAGCCGGCATCTCCGCTTCAAGACGTTTGGTTTTTACCAGGTCGTCAACTTTCTTTTGGAAGAGGGGATTGGCCAATGATTGTTGGAGTTGATCCCGTGAAACGGTTTGCAAAACGAGCCAGGGATTGTGGGTGAGGCTCCAGAGGTCCGGGTCAAGCTGCGCCCAGATTTCGTCGGCCGCGTGATTCCAGGACCAACGCATATCTAGGGCTAGTTCGCCCAGTAAATCGAACCCCTCAACCTCGGCAGGGAAGAAGGTGTATATGGGACTGCTGGTTCTTTTGACTGTGGTCATCTGTTTTGTCCATAAAGCTTTCTACTGCCGACAGAGAATGAGGCGAGATGGTCGTGCCTTAAAATTCCGCTCCGGATAGCTTCTTTTGACGCATTCGGCCGGACGGAATATTCTGGCATGTCTTGGCGTTACCGCTTCTCCCCGGGCTCTTTTTTGACCAGTAGGATTGAACAGGGCATTTTTCAGACCAGGTCATCCTTGCTGCGATCAAAAATGATATGCTCCAGGTAACCCTCCTCATGGGCAAGCGAAACGCCATATTGAATCGCTTTCCTGCATGATTGGATCATTCTGGTGACAACGAGAATATGTTTAGGTTCGATCATGGGAGTATCCTTGCCGGAATGGGTTAACGGAAAAGTCTGCGGTTATTGCAGTCTCGGCAACTACACAGATTAATTGTATCATACAACAAAGGCTTAGAGAGAGGACTTCCTGTCTTTCTTAAAGTAAACTCTGCGTGCGTTTCCGCTTTTATTTTGCAGGATGTTCGCGATGTCGGTGCGAGCGGGAAAAGGGCAGATGGAGATGGGAAAAGGCGAAGGTCGGCAGTCCTATTTTTCAAGTACGGACTCCAAGCCGTGGGTCAGGTCTTGATATTGACAATAATCCCTGCTTCATGTTCCAGGTTATCCAGAATGGTCAGGAGGTTGTCGAGATCAAGAGGGACCTCCTGCGTCACTTGGCACACCGTATCATCTGAACAGTCATAGATCTCCAAGGCAAAGCCCTTCTCGTTTTGAGTAAGGACCAATTGTAAGGGCACCCCACTGGCGATTAGATCTTCATTGGTCTGTTTTATCATCTGCTGGATGGATTTTTCCGCCAGTGGCGGACGAGGCTCCGGTTCTTCCTGGGGGCCGGTTTCTTGGCGCTTGTTTTTTTTTCTCTTTTCCCACTCCTGTTTGAGAACCAGCGGATCAACGGGTCGCACCCTTCCGATGGGCAGCGATGGATGGACTTCCTTGCGCCTTGGCATTGGATCCGGAGGTGGGGGGGTTGGATTTCTGACCTCGTAAACCGCAAACGCATTTCGATACGGAATCGGTTGGGCTGTCGTGGGCTGGATGGTTGTCAGGTCTTCGCGGGCCACCGTCGTTTCCGTGGTGGTAGTAGCAACAGTCGGCGTGGCCAAGGTGGTGCCTGGAGTCGTGCTTGTCATCGTAACCCCTGTTGCTGTCCCGGTCGTGAGCGTTGTGCCGACTGGGCCAGGGGCGGGAGTTTGCCCTCCAATTCCGGCCGTCGCGGGGGTGATGGGAGTTTCAGGCGGCGTCAGGGGGGCGGCCAGGGTTTGCGTTGCTTGCTTGACCGCCAAGGCAGCCTGTTGGGCGGGGGTCAGATTTTGGGTCTCAAGAGCGGTTTGCACCGTTTCGTTCACCGCCAAGGCCGCTTGTTGGGCAGGGCTCAACCCTTGAGACTCAGTAACCGTTGTTGTCGCGGAAGTCGTCCCCGTGGCCAACAGCGGCTCGGCTGGGGAGGTTGGCTCGAGGTTCAAGGTTTGCACCGCCTCGCTGCCCAGCAAGGCAGCTTGTTGAACAGGGGTCAAATTTTGTGTCGCAGCCGTCGCTACGGCAACAGGATTCTTAACGGTGGTAAGTGGGGAGGTGGCAAGGGGGACAGAGGTCTGTACTCGACGTTGCAGAGCCGCGGGTAAGACGGGGTTGGTACTGTTTATCTCATCAACTGGCATGTCTTTTCTCCATCAATGGGAGTGTTCTTCCCTTTCCGCGGAGCAGACGCATGTGCCTGATACTCTTTCAGGCCTATATATTATAAATAAACAGAAATGGAGGAGGCGTCAATAGCCGCCAGGGATATTGCCTTTTGTCTAGTTGCGCTTGTTCCGCCAAGATGGTGGGCTGAGCAAGGTGAATGTGCAATTGGCGGTGGGTTTGGTTAGAGGTCCTCGTTTTTGGGGAGTGGAGCTCCTTGCTTAGTTGGCCTTTTTGACAAACTGGGTCAGAATTACAATCCGCTGGCCATTTACCCGGGCCTCGATATGCTCGGGATTATCAGCCACCAGCGAGATGCCGCGCACTACGGTGCCCCGTTTGGCCGTAAAGTTGGCCCCTTTTACATCCAAATCCTTGATCAGCGTTACCGTATCCCCTGTTGCAAGCAGTGCGCCGTTGCTGTCGCGATGTTTGACTGCCGCTTCCTTGCTTTCCCCTTCGCCCGTTGCTTGCGCCCAGGCCTGGGTTTCTTCGTCCAAATAAAGCGTGTCGAGCAGGTCCTGCGCCCAGCCTTCGGCGCTCAACCGCTTGAGCATCCGCCAGGCCATTACCTGCACTGCGGGCACCTGGCTCCACATGCTTTCGTTCAGGCAGCGCCAGTGATGCACATCAACTTTCTCCGGATTTTCAATCTGGTCGCGACAGGTTGCACAGAGAAGCACGCACTGATCCGCACTGGTGTTTGAGCTGGGTGGGACTTCATACACCCCCAGGCTCTCTGTGGCGCCGCACAATTCACATTTTGATTCGCTGCGGGTGTGTAATGTTTTATCTGTGCTCATTGTTTTTGTTCCTCAAAGTTGGATGTGTATTTGCACTCACCGTGCAATACGTGGAATCTTGGCCGTCATTATCCTTGGTTCTGCCGCCAGCGTCCGCCCTTGCCCCCGTTCCGGGGCTGGATCTCCGCCTTGGTTTTCAGGTAGACCACCGCGCTATAACCCAGCAGCCCTTCCACCGCCGCATCGAATTCCTTGCAAGGTCGGACGGTAAAATCGGAGGGCGGCTCGATATCCACCTCGCCCCGCCCGTTGAATTGCATGGTCAGGGAAACCGGGCAGGTGCCGTGGAACTCGCGCACCTTGTTTTTCAGGCTTTCCAGCTTCTGTCTGCTCACCTGATCGGACTTGAGCAGGATGCGGGCTCCGTTGGTGTATTTGCTCCGGGCCTCGCTTAGGCTGTCCACCGATTCGGCAATGATCTTGGCGCCCTGTTCTTCCTGTTTGACCGTGCCCAACACGATAATCGGCTCGTCGCTGGTGAGGAGATGGCCGCATTTGGCAAAGGCCTCGGGGAAGACGACCACCTCGACGGCGCCGGCCCGGTCTTCTAAAACGATGAAGGCCATGCGGTCGCCCTTTTTGCTGCGGTGGTCCTTGTATTCTCGGACCAACCCGCCCACCCGCACCGGCTGGTTATCGCCCCAGTCGCCGAGACTGGTGAGGTCGGTGTCGGCCACGGCCATGATCTCCTGGTGGAAGTTGTCCAGGGGATGGCCGGTGAGGTAGAAGCCCACGGTCTCCTTTTCAAAGGCGAGCCGTTCTTTCTCGGTCCATTCCGCAATGTTGGGCAGGTCGATGGTATTGGCCTTGTTGCCTTGGGCCTGTGGCATGGCCGAGAACAGCGAGATCTGGCCGCTTAAGCGATCCCGTTGGGCGGATTGCGCCTGTTCCAGGGCGGCATCGAGGATGGCGAAGAGTTGGGAGCGCTTGGCTCCAAGGGAATCGAAGGCCCCGGCCTTGATCAGGCTTTCGATGACCCGCCGGTTCACCTTGCGGGAATCGACCCGGTCGCAGAAATCCTCCAGCCCGCCATACGGGCCGTCGGTTGCCCGCACCTCCATGATGGAGTCCAGGGCCTGGCCGCCCACGTTCTTGACTGCGGCTAGACCGAAGCGGATGCGGTCGTTGACCACGGCAAAGTCCTTGTCCGATTCATTGATGTCCGGGGGCAGCACCTCGATCTCGTGGTCGCGGCATTCGATGATGTAGC
>CALMMG010000050.1 GCA_937868185.1 uncultured Pseudomonadota bacterium | reverse complement strand
TCGTTGAGCTTCAGGGTTCCGCTCATCTCAAACCAGTTGTTGCGTTCCTTTACCGTGAGCAGAAACTGGTTGAGCTCGGCGGGCGGGCTTACTGTAAGCCGTTCCCCCTCGGGCCATTCGATGAGAACATCTTCCGGCAAGCTTTGCAGCTCAAGCAGAAGTTGCAGGCATTCCTCCGGGTCTTGCAGCAGCCATTCCCGCTCAAGGTCAGTGCCCTTTGCCAGCATAGAACAGAATTCTTCGACAAACAGGGCGTTTTTTTCTTCCAACTCCAGATCGCGCTTTGTCTGGGTGCGTATGCCGCCGCTGTGGGCGATGATGGTTTTTGGCCCTTCCCCTGGTCTCTGGTATGGCCCGTCGGGCTGGAGCGGTCGAACGAGCATGGCCAGTCTGAATCCGGCCCCATAGGGCAACAGCTGCATGTGGATGCGTGAATCCGGCTGTACCTCGGCAACGCCCACGGATCTTCCTTCGATGGTCGAGTGTACGGTCATGAAGGAGGAGATGTTGCCCAGGGTGGCAAATAGTTCGTCCTTGCCGTCAAGGGGGACACTTAAGCCGTTGGGGCCGATAACTTCAGCCACCCGCCGATGGTCACCGGTGATGGGGAAAATTCGGAAACGGGCCGGGGTTTCCCGAACGATCATTGCCTCGGTGCTATCGGGCCATGGGGAGAATTGGATCAGCAATGATTCTCCCTGCTGGTCAACCCGCAATTCCGGTTCGCCTTGCAGGATTTCAACCGGGGTTCTGGGCGAGTCGGCAAGGAAGGCATAGGGGTGTCCGATGAGCACAAGCAGGGCATTGGGCATGGTAAAGCTAAAGTAAACGCCCCGGCTGTCTTTTTTTTCCGCGATGGTTTCACAGGCCAGGAGGTCTTGCGGGCTTAAAAATGGGGGTTTGTTTTTGCGGAACAGTTTTCGTAAGGCTACAGATCTGCCCTTGGTCCATTGACCACGGGCGGTGAGATTCTGGATTTTTGGCGTTAAGGAGATGACGCCATCCTGGTTGCGGTAATCAATCATCCAAGCCAGTCGTGAGGTGGTCTTCGGTTTAGGCAGGTTCAGAGCCGGGGCCGAACTGAAGCTGAGGGCCCGTAGAGCCCGTTGCCATTGTTCCTCCGGGGTAATTGCGGTTACCAGGGAGCAGGCCTCGTTCAGCTCGGGGGTGCTGGGCGGGGGGGAGGATTTTTCTCCAGCCAGGCGCAGTAGGGACCCGTATTCCCGGGCAAGCCACAGGTAGCCGTGGGCTGTGGCTTTTTTCTGGAAGGCCTTCAGGTGCGGCAGGCAGACCGGAGTGGGTTTTCCTTCGATCCAGTAGGTGACCAGAGCCAGGAAAAGCGTGGTGATGCTGTGCGGTCGGGGCAGGAGGCTGACTGCCGTGAGTCGGTCGCGGGCCTGGTCAAGTCGGTTTTCCCTCGCTTCCACCAAGGCAAGGAGCAAAGTGTAGGCAGGGAGAAAGAGGTTGTGGGGTTGAATGTCCTCGATATTTTGGACTATGTCCCGGACTTGCTGGTGGGTAGTGTAATCCCCGTTTTTGAGTAGGGCCATGAGGTAGAACAGTCCTTCAACCCCAGTGAAATAAGCTTGTTCGTTCTGGTTGGCCTTTCTGATCTTGGCGAGATCTTCTTCGTAGCAGAGAATGGCGGAAGTTGTTTCTCCGGCAAGAAACTGCTGCCAGCCCAGCACTCCCAGGGGTACCCCTTGTTGCTGGCTGTCGTTAAGCCAGGCTGCGGCTGTCCGGGTTTGGCCCCGGATGAGCAGGTGGGAGGTGAGCAGATAGGAAAAAGGCTCGCGGTTTTTCGCGGGCAACCCTTTGAAAAAACGTTTGTTTTGTAGGTATTCTAGAGGCAGGGTGATTTCCGCCAAACGGAGCAGGCCGGCCAGGAATATCTGGTGCAGGGCATAGAGTTGGACATGCAGAGGAAGCCCCGCAAACCATGGCGGATCAAAGGGGTTGCCGCAGAGAGTAACAAGCGGGTTTTCCGGGTAACGGTCAGGGAACTCTTCTTGGAGTTCAAAAAGGCAGAGGAGATTGTGGTTGTATCCGGTTTCATCCGCAGCCAGCAGGGCAAGACGAAGATCGCGCAGGGCGCGGCGCCACAGGGTTTCTGGCTCGGGGCTTTCCTCCGGGTCCGGGGTTGGCCAGGCCTGTTTGATGGCGGTGGTTAGGGCGGGGAAATACTGTTGCTTCAGGGCATCGTGGGCCACGAACTCAAGGATTTCCTCGCGGCAGGTGCAGCTATTTTTGAGAAGATTGTTCTCTGTCAGCTCGGCCAGGGCGGTCAGGAGATTCTCTTCCCTGGGCGTGGGCCAGGTTTGCCTACCTGCCGGGGGGAACAGGCAGGAAACCAGGGCCGCTTCGCGGACTGGTTCACCCGCCAGAGCGCAGGCTTGCAAGGCGAACCGGGATTTACGCGACAAGGACTGGTATGTTTCCCATAAATGGTCATGTTTTTTTTGGGGAGTGCTCATTGAGAATGTGCCTGTTTTAAGCCCGGATGAAACTGTTGAGCTTGGCGACAAGGGCGTCCTCGGGCAAGGCCCCGACAACCTGATCGACAACCTGGCCGTTTTTAAAGAAAATAAGGGTCGGGACGCCTCGGATTTCGTAGTGCCCGGCGCTGAGATGGTTTGTGCTGGTATCGATCTTGGCGATGATCGCTCGACCGAAAAAATGGTGGGCCAGCTTGTCTATAACCGGAGCCAGTGTCCGACAGGGTCCGCAGCTTGGTGAATAGAAGTCGAGCATCAGCGGCAGGTCGGCTTCGCGGATCACCTGCGCAGCCTCCCGGTCGGTAAGTTCCACCGGCGTGGCGTACCCGGCCATGGGGAGAGGGGTCTGGCATTTGCCGCAGCGCGGGCCACGGTGTTGTTTGCTCGCGATCATTTTATTCTTGGCCTTGCAGCTTGGGCATGTGACAATCAGGGTATTCATGGTATGTTGCCGTTCAAGTTTAAAGAGAAGGATGATAAGGGTCGCCGCGTATGAAAGTTCATTTTTTGGGGGTTGGCGAAGCCTGCGACCCGGAGCGGTTTAATACCTCGCTTCTGATTTTAAGCGGGAGCAAAAAGCATTATATCCTACTTGACTGCGGATTTACCACCCCCCATCGATATTTTGCTGATTGTTCCGATCCGGAGCAGCTCGATGCTCTCTGGATTTCGCATTTTCACGGGGATCATTTTTTTGGAATTCCCTTATTGCTCCTAAGGTTTTGGGAGATGGGGCGGACCAAGCCGTTGCTGTTGGTCGGGCCAGATGGTTTGCAGGAGAAGGTTGAAATGGCCCTGGACTTGGCGTATCCTGCTTTTGGCAGGAAATTGTGTTATCCCCTGCAATATCTCCCGGTTGCCGAGGCGGCCTCTTTCGAGGCAGCGGGATTTTTCTGGCAGACCGCACCAATGGACCACTCTCAGTCCTGTCTCGCCGTCAGGGTGACGAGTGCAGGGGAGTCATTGTTGTACAGCGGAGATGGGCGGCCTACCGAGGCAGTGGTTGATCTGGCCCGGGGCTGCGATTTGTTGGTGCATGAGGCCTACAGCGTGTCCGGGCAGACTCCTGGGCATGGTAGCGTTGCTGGCTGCCTTGCTCTTGCCCGACAGGCCGGGTGCACGAAGCTGGCGTTGGTGCATGTCAACCGTCTGGAGCGCGCACGGGCAACGAGTGAACTCCGAAAGTTGAGTCTGCCGGGAGGGGTGCCGGAGATGTTCCTGCCGGAAGCGGGAGAGACCCTGATTCTGTAGTTTCTGATGGTCAAAAAGGAGTGTGCATATATGGAGCAGGAGACAGCAGGAGGAAATTATGGCCGCCCCCAGGAGATTGCTGCCTGGCTGGTGATCGTGGTGCTTGTCACGCTCATCGTGAAAACCCTTTCCTTTATTTTTATTCCCCTGAGCGTGGCGATTCTTATTTTTTTCGCTGTGGGTATTCCCATGGAGTTTCTCAAGCGGTTCGGGGTGCCTCCCTGGCTCCGCATTCTGCTGGTTGTTGCTTTTATGCTTGATGGGCTGTACTGGGTTGGCGGCCTGTTGCAGGCGAACATCATGGCGTTTGTCAGTCAACTCCCTGTTTTTAAACTGAAGCTCTCCGAGTATGCGGCCATTGAACTCCAATCATTCGGCGTGACGGTGGAACAGGGAAAGGAGATCCTGGATGCTTTTGTCGGCAGTGTGGAAGGGAAGAAGATGGAGCCGCTGGGCTCATTTCTCCATGCTGCAGGCGGTTCGTTTTTTCAGTTTATAGGGAATTTCGTCTGGGTGGTGTTATTCTTGATTTTTATGCTGGCAGAACGGGACGGGATGGAAAACCGGTTGAAGAACTCCTTTGGCAACCGGCGTGCGGAAAGGATAATAAGAGTTGGGGGGAGGATCAGCCAGTCCATAGAGGAGTATCTTGGTTTGAAAACCTTGATTAGCCTGCTTGCCGGAGTACTTACCACTATTGTCCTCTGGCTGTTTGGGGCTCAGTTTGCGTTGTTGTGGGGTGTTCTCGCCTTCTTGCTGAATTTTATCCCGAATATCGGGGCGCTCATTGCTACAGTGCCGCCGGTGGTCATGGCCTTGTTTCAGTCAGGATCGCCTGGGTTTGCTCTGTTGGTTGCCAGCGCCCTTGTCACCATTCATTTGGTTGTGGGAAATTATCTGGAACCAAAGATCATGGGACGCGGTCTTAATCTCAGTCCGTTGGTGATTCTATTCGCACTTATTTTTTGGGGTTGGATGTGGGGCGGGGTTGGTATGCTGCTGGCGGTGCCCATAACCGCAGCGGTCAATATCGCGCTGGAAGAATATAACCCAGCCATGCCCTTGGTGAAGATGACCAGCGCCGAATAGTGGCGTCTTTTTACGGAATGATTATTGTGTAGGGCATCTGTCCCGCAACTTTAAATTTTTTAGTGCAAGGAGAAATGTATGTACAGCAGTGACAATGGCAGAACAATGGTTATTGACCAGTCCCGCTCCCAGGCGGCGACTCTTTTCCTGGCCAAGGTCTTCAACTGGATGGCAATCGGGCTTGGTCTCACCGGTCTTACAGCCTTGCTGGTCGCCAGCTCTCCGGCCTTGCAGCAGGCCATCTTCGGCAACAAGATCCTGTTTTATGGTCTTATTTTTGGCGAACTGGGCATGGTGATCTATCTCTCTGCCAGGATCGAGCAGATGTCCGCTCGTATGGCGACCAATCTTTTTCTGGGCTATTCCGTTTTGAACGGGGCGACCATCTCTGCTATCCTTCTCCTCTATACCGGCGCCTCCGTCGCCACCACCTTTTTTGTCGCAGGCGGGATGTTTGTTTCCATGGCGGTCTACGGGACGGTGACCAAAAAAGATCTCACCAGCATGGGCTCCTTTTTGTTTATGGGGCTGGTGGGCATGATCATCGCCTCGGTGGTGAATATCTTCTTGGGCAGCTCCATGGTTTCCTGGGTCGTTTCCGCCATCGGGGTGATTGTCTTTACCGGTCTTACCGCCTATGACGTCCAGAAAATCACTCGGATCGGCTCAGGCGGGATCATGGGGAACGGCCAAGCTGCGATCCAAAAAGGTGCGATCATGGGGGCTTTGGCGCTGTATCTTGATTTTGTTAATCTGTTCCTCATGCTGCTCCGGTTCCTGGGGGACCGCCGTTAACTCCTCTGTTTTATATAGATAGGAAAAGGCGATTGTCCAAGGCGACAATCGCCTTTTTTTTCGATTTGAATCTGCTTCTGGTCTGCGTTACCTTAAAAGGCCGTTCGCCTGTGGCAGCGGGTTGCACAAGGCAACAGGGAAAGAACTTTTTACGCAAGAGGAGAAGAGTCATGCGAAATGCAAGAAACCTATGGTTGCGCGGGATGAAAATCGCCACCGTGCTGGTGTGTGTGGCAGTATTGGCTGGAGCCGGTGGGTGCGCGAGTCAGGCCGGGGACAGCCCTAAAAAAACCGGGGGTGGCTGTCTTAGCTTTTTACAGTTGTTCTCATAGCTAAATTTTCCTGAGAGCAGGAAGAGAGAAAATCCGACCGGATATTTCCGCGCCGGATTTTTTTGTGTGAAGGGCAAAATATGGCAGGGTGTTTTTTCGTTGTTAGGGAACAACTGAATAATTATACGTGGAAAAATCTGGTTTCTGTGCAGGCTCAGGAGGTGAGACCTCGATAGATTTCGGGGATGCGATTGGGGAGTTTGCCTACCTCGTCAATGCAGATATAGTTTACCTCCCCGTACATGTGGGGGAGATAGGCGTGGCCTTGTTTGTCAATGGTGATGCAGAATGGGTGTACCCCCTGGGCCTTGGCTTCAATCAAGGCATGCCGGGTGTCCTCAATGGCGTAATCTCCCTTGTAGTCGTCATAATCCTCGGGCTTCCCGTCGGAAAGGGTGATGAGTAGTCTGATTCTGGCGTCATTTTCGGCAAGAATCTTGGTCAGATGTCGGATGGGCGGCCCCATCCGTGTGTATTCCTGGGGGGCGATGGCGGCAATACGGCCTTTCACTGTATCGCTGTAAGGCTCGGTAAGGGTCTTGATGTGAAACAGCTCGGAGCGGGAGCGGCGCATGCCGGAAAATCCATAGATACCGTAGGTGTCACCCAGAATTTCAAGGGCTTCGCACATGAGGATTAGGGCTTCTTTGATGGCCGTGTTGACCCAACCTTCGGTCGAGGAGGACATGTCGACGAGGAAGAGGGTGCTGATGTTGCGTTTGTCTCGGGTCAACCGGATAAAGAGTTCTTCCGAGGGGGAGAGTCCGGCCTTGATATCGGCAAGTGTTTCGATGAGCGCATCAAGATCGATTTCGTCCCCATCTTTTTGACGTCGGACAAAGCGTTCTTGGTTGCGCATCATTTCAAATTGCCGCTTGAGTCGGTTCAGGTGGCCCCTGTATTTCTCCAAGGTATTGCCGACAAAGGTGCCTGTAACCGGGATAATTTGCTTTGTGGTAAGAGAACACCAGTTTTTGCGAAAACCTGAACGTCGGTAGTCCCATTCGTCATAGATGGAGAGGTCGGTTCCCGAAAGAGCTTCACCGTCTTGGGGGGATGGGGCGTTTCCCTGCGCAAGTGATTTACCCGCCGATTGACTGGCGCTAGAAATGTATTGGGACGGAATATGTCCGAGATCCTCGACGATTTCCTTGGCCAGTTTTTTGAGTTCGTCCGGCAAGGCGATCTGGTTGTCGTTGAGGGTGATGAATTCAAGGGTTTGCTTGTGAGGCTTTTCAGCCTTTTCGCTCTCTTTCCCGGTTCCGGCGGGTGGGATAATCGCGGCGGTCTGGTCTGCAAGTTCAAGAAAGACTGTGCTCGAGGTATCGTTCTTTTCGTTTTCGAGTGGGGCCCCTTGGTTGTTATGCCTGTTGATTATGGCGGCAAGCGCCTCGATGAATCGCTCCTTGGCTGCCGTTCTTTTTTTGCGCTTCACCGCCAGAACCTCTGTCGGACGCAACACCCCCTGGAAGATCAGGGGTGGGCAAGGTTGCCTGGCTTGGTCAAAGAACCAGTCATAGGCCTCTGTTACAAAAATAGCGGAATCAAGGCTGGTTTTGTCGTGTTGAAATAAGGCATTAAAAAGGGCGGTTATGGGGGTGCCTAGGAGGGGGTTGTTGTGGCTGTTCTGCAAGGCATGGAGGAGGACGGTTTTTTGCAGGTCTTCGGTGGAGCCTCTTTCGTTCAGGGTAAGGGTTTGGAAGAGCGGGGCGCTTTCTCGCATGAGACCAGGGAGTCTCTCTTGGAGAAAGGAGGTGGCTCTAGCTGTTTCGCCAAGGTGGAAAAGATGGGCTGCGAGGGACGGTTCCGGAAACAGATTGAAAAAATCGTTGAGGCCAGAGAATTCAGGGGGCAAGACGGTGTGGTACCGTTTTGTTGCGGCGGTGATCGCTGGGGATCTCTTAGAGAGATGGAGCGAAAAAGTACCGATGGCGGTAAAAGCCCACTGAAAGGAGATGGTGAGTTTGTAGAGCAGGAAATTATCTGCCCGGTTTGGCATGATGGCGATCCTGGCGGGGAGATAGACCGTCGCGGTGTCGGTGTAAATCTCCTGGCCTGTGGTCAGATCTAAGGGGTGGCCTGCAAGTCCTGTGGCATAGGGTTGCAGTCTGCCTGTAATCTCGGCGAAGCAGATTCCTGTCTCGCCCCGGACCGTGCAGAGAAACGTTTCTTCCACCCGCTCCAGAAGTTGCCGGGCTTCATGCAGCCCTCCGGATTCATAGGCTGCAAGAATGGCCTTGACCCAATCGGCGAGCTGAGAATGATGCAGGCAGGTCAGGCCGTTTGTGACTGCATGGAGAAAATTAGTACACAAGGCATGGCTCACCGGCCAAATTGCTGTGATCTGACGGAATATTTCGTTCAGTGCTGTATCGGGCAGACCGTGCAACGACTCAGTTATCTCTTCAATTTCCCAGTCGCTTAGAATGTCAGGTAAGACAGCTTGGGTAAACCTGGTTTTGAGTTCGCATGTGTTCAGGGCAATCACCTAGGCTTTAGAAGAGGGCGCGGGTCATCTCCTCGAGGGCGGCCAGCATTTCGTGGTCGTCGGTAAGGGGCTCCGTGATCGTGGCCTTGCAGGCAGTGCGCGGGTTGATTCCGCTTTTGATGAGTTTCCCGGCATGAATAAGGAGTCGAGTGCTTGCCCCCTCCTGTAGCCCCGAGTCTTTCAGGCTTCGGGTCATGGCTGCCAATCGGACAAGCTTTTCCGCAATCGACTGCTCAATGCCGGATTCTTCACGGACAATGCTGGTCTCCAGTTCGGCTGGGGGGTAATTGAATTCAAAAGAAACGAAACGCTGGCGGGTGGATTGTTTGAGATCCTTGAGAACACTCTGGTAGCCCGGATTATAGGAGACGGCCAACATGAATTCTGGCGGGGCGGTCAGGGTTTCTCCCAGTTTTTCAATGGGCAGCGTTCTTCGGTCATCGGCAAGGGGATGGATGACTACGGTTGTGTCCTTTCTGGCCTCAACGATTTCGTCGAGATAACAAATGGCACCAGTCCGGACAGCCGTGGTGAGAGGGCCATCCATCCAGACCGCTTCGCCTCCCTTAATGAGAAAACGTCCGATAAGGTCGCTGGTGGAAAGGTCGTCATGACAGGACACGGTGATGAGTGGGCGAGCAAGTTCCCAAGCCAACCGTTGCATGAACCGGGTTTTGCCACAGCCGGTTGGACCCTTTAACAGTATCGGAAGATGATTGTTGTAAGCGGTTTGGGCGATGAGCAGTTCTTCTGCCTGTTCCAAATAGAATGGTTTTTCCGCAATAACGTGTTCTGTCGTGGTGATTGTTTTCAACAATACTGGCCCTCCTTGAGTATAGAAGTAGAGTAAGGATGGTTTGTGTTGCAGGCAAATGAAAATGTGGTACTAGGACAAAATAACTTGCCGGTGGTAGCAGGTGGGGGTAAGGAATGAGATCATAATGGTTTATGGTCAATTAAACCAGGAAGCCTGGTTCTTCGGGGTATGAGAAGGACGGGAAAGCACAGTCACCTGAGTAGGGGAAGCGCAGTGGTGAAAAAACGGAAATGGTATGAGAAATACTTGCCATTTGTGGCGAGAAGTCCGGAAATGCAACTACGCTGGCTTGAATCTGCTTTTCGGAAAGGTTCTCTGGCCCCCGATGAAATTATGCCATACATCAAATTGTTCATGGCGCCGGATGGGGAAGGGAATCTGGCGCGGGTTCGCGGATTGCTCCATTCGTTGAGTGGCGACACCATTGAGAAAATGTTGGGCGCTGCAGATATTTATGATGTTCCGGATCTGTTCCGATGCGTTGCCGAGCCCACGGTGTCGCAGGCAGTCATTGCCATTATCAAGGCGCCTCCCCCCTATGAAAAAACGCCAGAGATGGTTGTCGATAAGGTCTTCCAAGCGGTGTATGACTGTTCGGAGGAACTTCTGGCTCAGGCGGCCAAGATGGTGGCTGGGGGTGGGGTAAGGCCCGCCCACTTTCAAGAGGCTTATGAGAGATTTAAGGAAATCAAAGAGGATGAGAAGTTGTTGAGCGCTCTGTATCCTAAGGCGATATTGTAGTTCTTTTGCTTTGCCTCAAAAAAAAGCCCTTCCGAATGAGGAAGGGCTTTTTGATTTCTATTAGGAAGGAAGAGGTTATTTTTTCTTGCCCTTGGTGGCGGCGCGTTTGGATGCTTTTAAGGGATTGATCTTGAGAGTGGACACGCTGACCTCGGTCTTCACATGGGTTGCAAAATTGCAAAGACCCAAACGCCATTTCGCTTCAGGCATGGTGTAGGTGGAGCAATATTTAACGGTATCGACTTCAATCATGCGCTCGCAACCTTCGCATTTGTCGATGATCTGCTGAAACTGGCCAGTGCTATATTTGCTGGTTATATCCTTGGGAGCCGCTTTTGCCATTGTCATCCTCCGAATGAAACCCATGTCGGGAGTCGTGTTCATCCCCGGATTGGGAACTGTTTGTTGGGTAGTCAGGAAGGCGCCGCACCCCCGGCGCAACATCTCAGTAAAGAATCAGCTTATTTAAATTATCCCACCTGCTGTGTCAATAGAAAAAGAAGAGAATGGTGTGGCCTGGAAAGGTTCTCTCTCAGTAAAAAATAATGGCGGTACGGAATTTTCAGGTATAAGTAAACGCTATCTATTTATTGTTTTTGGGAAAATCTTAAGATATAAGATATAAATGTCGGTCTAATTTTAGCAAGAGAGGAAAAGAGATATGCCGTTTTATATCTGGAAGGGTGTCAACTCTTATGGGGAAAAACGTAAGGGCAAGATAGAGATGCCGAACGAGGCCATGGCGCAATCGCATTTGAAAAAGATGCGGATAACGGTGTCTATGCTGAAAGAAGCCCCCAAGGATATGTTTGAAAATGTAGCTTTTTTAAAGCCAAAGATAACCGGTAAGGATGTGGTTATCTTTACCCGTCAATTGTCCACCATGATCGATGCAGGACTGCCGTTGGTGCAGAGTCTGGAGATTCTGGGGGAGCAAATTGAAAATCCTACCTTCAAGAAGGTGTTGCGGACAATTAGGACGGATGTTGAGACCGGGACAACCTTTGCCGATGCCATGAAAAAACACCCCACCTGTTTTGATACTCTGTACTGTAACATGGTCGAGGCTGGCGAAATTGGCGGTATACTCGATACCATCTTGAACCGGTTGGCAGCCTTTATGGAAAAAAGCATGGCGCTCAAGAAAAAGGTGAAAGGCGCCATGACTTATCCTGTTATCTGTCTTTGTATCTCTTTTGTCGTTATGGCGGTGATGCTTGTTTTTGTCGTGCCTGTTTTCGAGAAAATGTTTAAGGATTTCGGGGGTGCTTTGCCCGGTCCGACCCAGTTTGTTGTTGATTTGAGCGCTTTCGCCCAAAAGAATTTTATTTATATTATTGGGGTAATCTTTGCTTCGGTTTTTGTGGTTAAAAAAATATACAAAACAGAGAAAGGCCGTATTCAGATGGATAAGATGATGCTGAATATGCCCATCGTCGGCACTCTTCTGCGGAGAGTGGCGGTGGCCAAGTTCACCCGGACCCTTGGTACTATGTTGCAAAGCGGAGTGCCGATTCTGGAAGCCTTGAATGTGGTGGCAAGAACTGCAGGGAACAAGGTTATTGAGATGGCGGTGTTCCGGGTTACGGACAGCATCAGTGAAGGGCGGGCCATTGCCGAGCCTTTGGAAGAGACCGGTGTGTTCCCTGGCATGGTGGTGCAGATGATCAATGTCGGTGAAGCTACCGGTGCCCTTGATATCATGTTGGCCAAGATTGCGGATTTTTATGATGAGGAGGTCGACCAGGCCGTGGACAACCTGACTGCAGCGATTGAACCGTTGATGATGGTTTTTTTGGGTGGCATGATCGGCGGATTGGTTATTGCCATGTACTTGCCAATCTTCAGTATGGCCAGTATTGTTGGCGGTTGATCTTTAGGGCGTATATCCCAATATTGGCTTTTTAATTTGATTCGGAGGAAGAGATGGGCGAAATTATCGGTGTTTTGGGAAGAGAGGTTCTGGATTCACGGGGCAACCCCACCGTTGAGGTTGAAGTGTTTCTTGATTCCGGGGTGGTTGGTCGGGCCCTGGTGCCATCCGGCGCGTCCACCGGCACCCGCGAGGCGTTGGAGCTTCGCGATACGAAAAAGAAACGCTACCTCGGCAAAGGGGTGCTTACGGCCGTGGCCAATGTGAACGCAAAGATCGGGCCAGGCATTATTGGTCTTGATTCCACGCAGCAGGTGATTGTCGATCAGGCTATGTTGTTGCTGGATGGCACCGAGAACAAGAAAAACCTTGGCGCCAACGCTATCCTTGGGGTTTCCATGGCGGTGGCCAAAGCCTCCGCCGAGGAAGTCGGCTTGCCGCTCTATACCTATCTAGGCGGGGTGAACGGTAAGGTGCTGCCCGTGCCGATGATGAATGTATTAAACGGCGGGGCGCATGCCGACAATAATGTGGATATTCAGGAGTTCATGGTCATGCCAGCCGGGGCCACTTCCTTTGCCGAGGCACTGCGCATGGGAGTCGAAACCTTCCATAGTCTTAAGTCGGTGTTGAAAAAGGCCGGGCTTCAGACCGCTGTTGGTGACGAGGGCGGTTTTGCCCCCAATCTTCGCTCCAACGAGGAGGCAATGGAATTTTTGTTGGAGGCGATTGTTAAAGCAGGGTATAAGCCCGGTAAGGATATTTTTATTGCCCTGGATGTGGCGGCCAGCGAACTGTATGACCCGAAGAAGAAATGTTATGTGCTTGCCGCAGAGAAAAAAGCCAATAAATCGGTGGATGAATTGATCGCCTTTTATGAGGGGTGGGTAAAAAAGTATCCGTTGATCTCCATTGAAGACGGACTGGCCGAGGCCGATTGGGCGGGCTGGAAAAAGCTCACTAAAAAACTGGCAGGCAAGGTGCAGCTGGTCGGGGATGATATCTTTGTTACCAATACCAAGATTCTGGCTAAGGGCATCAAGGAAGAGGTTGCTAACTCCATTCTGATTAAGCTCAACCAGATCGGCACGGTGACAGAAACCCTTGATGCTGTGGAAATGGCCCACCGTGCAGGATATACCTCGATTATTTCCCATCGCTCCGGCGAGACAGAGGACACGACTATTGCCGATCTCAGTGTGGCTTTGAATACCGGTCAGATTAAGACCGGCGCCCCTTCCCGAACCGATCGGGTTGCAAAATACAATCAGTTGTTGCGGATTGAGGACGAGCTCGGGGCAGCGGGTAGGTATGCCGGCAAAAGTGCCTTGAAATATATTTCTTGACAATTATCAGTTGGTTGAACATGTTGTGACTCAATAAAGGAGGGTGCCTCATGACCCTGACAAAGGCGGATCTTGTCCAAAAGGTGTACCAAAATCATAACTTCACCAAGGCTCAGGCTGCGGAGGCCGTAGAGGCTTTTTTGCGCATTGCCAAGAAATGCCTGAACACCGGTGAGGATCTGTTGATCAGTGGTTTTGGCAAGTTCAACGTAAAAAAGAAAAATGCCCGGCGGGGGAGAAATCCCCAGACGGGAGATGAACTGATTCTGGATGCCCGGAAGGTTGTGACGTTCAAGCCGTCCGGACTTCTGCGTGCCAGGATTAACGGAGAATAGCGGCTTTTTTTTCGGAGTCGCGCATTTTTGCTGCTGCTGCCGTTTTTTCATTTAACGGTAAGTGTATTTGCTCCGACGGCTTATCAAGACGGGTTGTGTTTCCCTTGGCAGCAAGGAGGCAGCCCGTCTTTTTTTTTAGGGCTTGTAGCAGTGTTAACGGCGGCGCAACAATCAGTGCCGTAAGACCTTTCGCTACGGCTCCTTACGCCGCTTCGCTGTTGGCGACCATGGTATTTTAATGTTGCAGTCGCCGTTAACACCAGCGTAAGCGGCGCTGCTATTTGTGGATAATGGTGAACTTTTTTTCTTGTGTCTTGGGATGCTGGTGTGTATCCGACAGACAGAGAGAGGGAGGGGGCATGGCTTGTGAGAAGAAACGCCTTGCAGAATTGGCCGTATTGGTCCAAGGCGAGTTGGTTGGTGATCCCGAGGTGCTCATCAACGGGGTTGCCGATTTTGATAGCGCTGTTGCTGGCGAGATAACCTTTGTTGCCGATTTAAAACGTGGAGCCAGGCTTAATGAATGCAAGGCTTCGGCGATCATTGTTCCTGCCTCGGTTACCGAGATCAGCGGTCCGGCGATTCGAGTACGGAACCCTTATCTGGCTGTGGCCCGGATTCATGCCTTGTTTGTTGAGGATCCGTTTGCCGCCACCGGGATTGATGTGCGGGCGGTGGTCGGCAATGATTGTCAGATTCCTGCAGAGGTTGCTATCAGTCCGCTGGTCTATCTTGGCAATCGGGTTCGCTTGGGGCAGCGGGTAACCCTGCATCCTGGGGTGGTTGTGTACGATGATGCCGTTCTTGGCGATGATGTGGTGTTGTATGCCAACGTAACTATCGGGCATGGTTGCCAAATCGGGAACAGGGTCATCATTCACAGCGGTGCGGTGATCGGTAGCGATGGTTTTGGTTACGCCACCGACGGAAACGGGCATCATGTTAAACGGCCGCAGGTTGGCGTGGTCCAGGTTGATGATGATGTGGAAATCGGCGCCAATACCTGTATTGATCGGGCCACCTTCGGTAAGACCTGGATCAAGCGGGGAACAAAGATTGATAACCTCGTGCAGCTTGGCCATAATGTCGTTATCGGTGAGGATACTTTGCTTGTCGCTCAGGTAGGTATGGCTGGCAGTACTACCACCGGCAACAATGTGGTTATTGGTGGCCAGGTCGGTCTTGGGGGCCACATTCATCTTGGGGACAGGGTGATGATTGCCGCAAAATCAGGGGTGCATAATAATCTGGAGTCTGGCGCCATTGTGGCCGGTATTCCGGCAATCCCTCACAAAACATGGCTACGCTCCAGCGCCGCTTATGCGAAACTTCCGGAAATGGTACGGGAGCTGCGGGAGTTGAAACGGAAGGTTGGTGAATTGGCCTCAGCACTGAAACCGGGCGGAGATGATAGTCTTGGTAACAAGGAATGAACGACCGGATTGATTGTCGGAAAGGAAGATGGTCCGAATGCAGTCTGGGCACAGTGAAAAGAGAGGAGAGGTGGTATGAATTCTGATCTGCAACAGCTTGATATTTTGGAAATACTGAAGATTTTGCCGCACCGGTATCCATTTCTCATGGTGGATCGCATTGTTGAGGTACATCTCGGGGAATCCATCCGGGGGTACAAGAATGTGACCATGAATGAAAATTTTTTCCAGGGGCATTTTCCCTCGCAGCCCATTATGCCCGGGGTCTTGATCCTTGAAGGTATGGCGCAGGTCGGCGCGATTCTTGCCTATATCACCGATCCCGAGGCGGTTGCCAGTAAACTTGTCTACTTTGCCGGTCTGGATGGAGTGAAGTTTCGGCAGAAGGTTGTGCCTGGAGATCAGCTCCATTACGAACTCTCGGTGAGCAAACGCAAGGCGAGATTCTGGAAGATGGAGGGAAAGGCTTTTGTCGATGGCAAGCTCGTGGCTGAAGCGGAGCTCATGGCCACCTTTGTCTGAGCTGTATGCCCCCCCCCTATCAATTTTTGATGCTCCACCTAACCAAATCCAAGCGAAGGCGCAATGAACATACATCCTACCGCAGTTATTGATCCCGAGGCGAAGGT
>CALMMG010000049.1 GCA_937868185.1 uncultured Pseudomonadota bacterium | reverse complement strand
AGATCAATGAGCCCAGGATTCCTTCCCTCAAGGGAAAGATGAAGGCGAAAAAGATTGATATCACCAAGATGACTGCAGCGGATATCGAGGCAGACATCGAACAGTTGGGGCTCAAAGGCTCTACTACCCAGGTGGTGAAGGTTTTTTCTCCAGAGCTGAAAGGGGCTCGGGCCATGCTGGGCGGTACGGCCAGTGAGCAGGTTGCTCAGCTGTATGAAAAATTGTCGCCCCTCCTGTAGACTTCAGACGAACGGAATTCTCCATGCTACAGATTGATATAGAAGCCTGTATAGGTTGCGGAGTTTGTGAAAGTACCTGTACCTTTGGGGCAATCAAGGTTGAAGGTGGTGTCGCCGTGGTCGGTGATACCTGTACCCTGTGCGGTAGTTGCGTTGATGTCTGCGAGGTTGGCGCGCTTTCCATCGAAAGAGAGGAAAAAGTAACCCAGGGCAACTTGGCCGATTGGTCCGGGGTTTGGGTCTATGCAGAATGCCGTCATGGCAGACTCGCCCCCGTTGCCTTGGAACTGCTGGGGGCAGGACGGAAGCTGGCCGAAAAAAGAGGGGTTTCCCTCTCCGCGGTACTCTTGGGTTCAAAAATAGAGGGCATGGCCGAAGAGCTCATCGCCTACGGCGCCGACAAGGTGTTTGTCGTTGATGATCCGGCCTTAGCCTCTTTTACCGATGACGCCTATGGCAACGCCTTGAGTGCGCTGGCCAAAAAACATAGGCCCGAGATTATTCTCGCAGGTGCCACGGCCATTGGCCGATCCTTTATTCCCCGGGTTGCCACCACCCTGGCCACCGGCCTCACCGCTGATTGTACTGATTTGGCGATCCGCGATGAGGATGGGGCACTGCTCCAGACCCGCCCTGCCTTTGGCGGCAACATCATGGCCACCATCGTTTGCCCGCATACCCGCCCGCAGATCTCCACAGTTCGGCCGCTGGTGATGAAGCCCCTTGTCAGGGATGCGGGGCGCAAAGGAGAAATCATTAAGGTGAATCTGGATTCGGCCCTGCTCAAGCCCCGCGTCAAGGTGCTTAATTCGGTGGTTGAAGATCTTGACCGGGTGAACCTCTCCGAGGCCGATATTGTCGTGGCTGGCGGTAGGGGGCTGGAAAACGAGAAGGGCTTTGCCATGATCCGAGAACTGGCCGATGTGCTGGGCGGGGCGGTTGCTGCCTCCCGGGCCGCGGTGGACAGCGGGTGGATTCCCTATCCCCATCAGGTTGGGCAGACCGGCAAAACCGTGGCGCCAAAAATCTACATTGCCTGCGGAATCTCCGGCGCCATCCAGCATTTGGTTGGCATGCAGTCTGCTGATACCATTATCGCCATTAACCGTGACGCCGATGCGCCGATCTTTGATGTGGCAACCTACGGCATTGTCGGTGATGTGTTCGAGATCGTACCTATGCTTATCGCGAAATTCAAGGATAGGAAGAGCGCATGAGTCTGAGTGGGAAAATTGCTGTAGTCACCGGGGGAAGCAGAGGCATTGGCCGGGCTATTTGTCAGCGCTTGGCTGGGTTGGGCGCTACGGTCATTGTCAATTATGTGAGCAACCCCGCCGCCGCGGAAGAGACAGTACAGAGTATCCAGAGTGTGGGTGGCAAGGCAGAAGCGGTCCAGTTCAATGTCGCAGTAGCAGGGGAAATTGAAGCGGCTTTCAAGCAGATCCTCGATCTGCATGGGCGGGTGGATATTTTGGTGAACAACGCCGGAATCACCCGTGATGGCCTGCTCATGAAGATGAAGGACGAGCAGTGGGACGAGGTGCTTAATACCAATCTCAAGGGCGTGTTCCTCTGTACCAAGGCGGTGAGCCGTGCCATGATGAAACAGCGTTGGGGCCGGATTATTAACATCACCTCGGTGATCGGTTTTGCCGGCAATGCCGGGCAGGCCAACTACGCTGCCGCCAAGGCAGGGATTATTGGCTTCACCAAATCCGTGGCCAAGGAGCTTGCCTCCCGAGGGATCACGGTGAATGGCGTGGCGCCTGGCTATATTGTCACCGATATGACCCGTGATCTTTCTGAAGAAGTCACCAATACGATCAAGGGGGAAATCCCTATGGGGGTATTGGGCGAGGCGGATGATATTGCCGGGGCTGTTGCCTATCTGGCCTCTGACGATGCCCGCTATGTGACAGGTCAGTTTATCCATGTCAATGGTGGCATGTTCATGTGATATATTGTAAGAGCAAATCTTGGTAAGATGTTACCGTAAACAAGGAAGGAGAAAAGATCATGTCTGTACAGGAAAAACTCATTGATATTATTGCCGAGCAGCTGAGCGTGGACAAAGATAAGGTTGTGCCGGGAGCCTCTTTTATTGATGATCTGGGCGCTGACTCTCTTGATCTGGTTGAGCTGATCATGGCCATGGAAGAGGCATTCGATATTGAGATTGCCGATGACGTCGCGGAAAAGATCACCACCGTGCAGAACGCCATCGACCACGTCAACAAGGTTGCTGGTTGATCCGTACAGTTTTTTGTCGGTAGTAGGTCTCTAGAGAACAAATGAGGACTGACCTTGGTGGGGCTGTTACCTGCCAAGGCTGTTCTTTCTCTGCAAACAGATTGTGAGGATCACCGTGGGCAGACGAGTCGTGGTCACAGGAGTTGGACTGGTTACTCCCCTGGGAACAGGTGTGGAGAAAACCTGGAGTGCGCTGTGCTCAGGCAAGAGTGGCATCGGCCCGATTACCCGGTTCGACGCCAGTGAGGTCGGGGTTAACATCGCTGCCGAGGTCAAGGATTTTCAGGTTGAAGACCATATCGACAAAAAGGTCGCTAAGCACCTCGACCTCTTTGTCCAGTATGCTGTCGCCGCGGCGGGAGAAGCATTGAAAGATGCGGATCTGCAGATTACCGATGAAAATGCTCCCCGAGTTGCCAGTATCATGGGTTGCGGACTTGGCGGCTTGCCTACCATAGAAAAATATCATCAAGTGGCCATGGAAAAAGGGACCAAGCGTATCACGCCCTTTTTTATTCCCATGGTTATTCCCAATATGGGCGCCGGGCAGATTTCCATCATTTACGGCACCAAGGGCCCGAATCTGTCGCTCACCACCGCCTGTGCAGCAGGAACCCATGCGGTGGGTGAGGCGTTTCGCTCCATCGTTAACGACGAATGTGATGTGGCCATTACCGGCGGCAGTGAATCGGTGATCTGTCCTCTGGCGGTTGGCGGTTTTCACGCGATGAAGGCGTTGTCCACCCGCAATGACCAGCCGGAAAAAGCCTCCCGCCCCTTTGATCGGGACCGGGACGGTTTTATTATTTCCGAAGGCGCCGGTGTCCTTATTCTCGAGGAGTTGGAGCATGCTCTGGCCCGTGGCGCCAAGATTTATGCCGAGGTTGCCGGGTACGGCCTGAGCAGTGATGGCTACCATATGGCCGCCCCTCCCGAAGATGGCAACGGGGCGTCCCGCTGTATGCAGATGGCTCTTAAGGATGCGGGTATGCGCCCGGAAGATGTTGACTATGTCAACGCCCATGGCACCTCGACTCCGTTGAACGATGTGGTCGAGACCCGAGCCATTAAAACGGCTTTTGGTGATCAAGCTTACAAGTTGGCCATCAGCTCGACTAAGTCCATGACCGGGCATATGCTGGGCGGGGCAGGGGGGATCGAAGCGGTATTCACCGCCTTGGCCATCAAGCACCAGATCGCCCCGCCGACCATGAATCTGGAAAACCCTAGTCCTGAGTGTGACCTGGATTATGTTCCCAATCAGGCCCGCAAGATGAAGATCCGGGCTGCTATGTCCAATTCCTTTGGCTTCGGCGGAACCAATGCGGTGTTGATCATGAAGCAATACGAGGCGAAGCCGTGAAGATTGCCATTGGTTGTGATCATGGTGGCATCAGCTTGAAGGCCGAGATCGTCCCGCTGCTTCAGGAACTGGGGCATACGGTGGATGACAAGGGTTGCTTTGCCACTGAATCTGTCGATTACCCCGACTTTGCCAAGGTGGTATGTTCGCAGGTACAGAACGGCGGTTGTGATCGTGGAATTTTGATTTGCGGCACCGGGGTCGGGATGTCCATGGCTGCCAATCGTTTCGAAGGGATTCGGGCGGGGTTGTGCAATGAGCTGTTTACCGCGCGGATGAGCCGGGAGCACAATGATGCCAACGTGCTCTGCCTTGGTGCCAGGGTTATTGGCCCCGGCCTGGCCGCTGAAATAGTCCGAGCCTGGGTCAGCACAGAATTTGCCGGAGGCAGGCACCAGCGGCGGATTGACATGTTCTAGAAAACGGGTCTGCTCTGTTGCGGGCCCCATGCACGGTTTTTATTGCGCGGCCGGAATTACCTGGAGTAATTTTTCGGCCGTGATTATTTTATCTGAATATTGCGGGCGCGGTTTTCAACCCATAAATAACTATGAAGGATACTGCAGTGTCGTATTTGAAAGAGAGTGATCCGGATGTGTACCGTTCCATCCGCCATG
>CALMMG010000048.1 GCA_937868185.1 uncultured Pseudomonadota bacterium | reverse complement strand
TACGAAGCCGAGCGCAAGATGATCCTTATCGGCAACAGCAAGGTCTGGCAGGACAACAACCTGGTTACCGGCCACACCGTTGTCGTGTACCTCGACCAGGGCAAGAGCATCGTTGAGCGGGGCGAGAAGAAAGGCGAGCGGGTCAAGGCCTTTTTCTATCCCGGCGGCGAAGGGCCGCAGAGCGGTCAGCAACAGTGAAGACGGAGGCACCTGTGTCTGTTCTCGAAACAAAAGATATCGTCAAACGCTACAAGAACCGCACGGTTGTGGATGGGATCAGCCTGCGGGTTGAAACCGGTACGGTGGTCGGCCTGCTCGGGCCAAACGGCGCCGGAAAAACCACCACCTTCTATGCCATCGCCGGGTTTGTCCGACCGGATGCAGGTGTCATCCTGCTCGATGGCGAGGACATCACCGGTCTGCCCATCCACCAGCGGGCGGTCAAGGGGCTCTCCTATCTGCCTCAGGAATCCTCGGTTTTTAAAAAGCTTACCGTGGAGGAAAATGTCCGCATCGTCCTCGAACCGTTGGGTCTTGCCAAGGCAGAGATCAACAACCGGGTCGGCCAGCTCATGGAAGACCTGAAGATTAGCCATCTGGCAGGCAACCGGGGCCATTCACTTTCCGGGGGCGAACGCCGCCGGGTGGAGATCATGCGGGCCCTGGCCACCACGCCGCATTTCATTTTGCTGGACGAGCCCTTTGCCGGAATCGATCCGCTCTCGGTGGCGGACCTCCAGCAGATCATCGGCAACCTGAAAAATCGTGGCCTGGGGGTACTCATCTCCGATCACAATGTGCGTGAAACCCTGTCCGTCTGCGATCAGGCCTATATCGTCAGCCAGGGGAAGATTCTGATCCATGGCAACGCCGAAGAGATTGTCGGCAACGAGGAAGCCCGCCGGATGTACCTCGGAGAAAACTTTACCCTGTAGTAAACGTTGGGCAGCACCGCATCTGCTTTGTCATCGGCCGACTCATGTGCAATAGCACACTTCGCCGGCCTCTTCCGCGCATCTGCGGCACTGCCCCAACGTTTACAATCCCGGGATTTTGGGTTCTCTGGTGTCCTGTTCGCCATCGTAACAAAATACCCCTTCTTTCTTCGTTCCCCAAAATTCTTCTTGCAAAAACCTTGCCGTCATGGAGTATTATACTGACACAAGGGCCGCGCAATTCCGCGCTGTACCCTGTGAGTCTTTTGCAGTAAAGGATTTCGGCGAACATGGCTCTTGAACTGAGACAGCAACTGAAACTCAGCCAGCAACTGGTGATGACCCCCCAGTTGCAGCAGGCCATCAAGTTGCTCCAGCTTTC
>CALMMG010000047.1 GCA_937868185.1 uncultured Pseudomonadota bacterium | reverse complement strand
AGCAGGGCAAAGCGCTGCTGGACACCCTGGCAGGACTAAAAAAATATGGGGTCGGTACCGTGCTTGATATTGGCGGAGAACCAAAGAAGATTACCGAGGTCATCTCCATTGACGGCAGGAAAATGATTTTGGAAGACAACAGCTGGCTGATGATCCGGCCATCCGGCACCGAGCCCAAGGTGCGGTTTTATGTGGAGGCGAGAAGCGAAGCGGGCAAGTACGGGTTGTTTGCCGCGGCCAAGGGGATGCTCGGAGAGATCGGGCTGTTGTGATGCTTAACGTTCAAAATCACCGGACCTGCGCGGCGTTTCACGCAGGTCTGGTGATTTGCCAGATTAGCCCAACGATCTCATGATCAAAAGGAATCTGGCTTAGGGGAACTATCATGCTCGAAACGACGAATCAGACGCTCGATCTGTCGGCGAGAAAATCCGAGCGTCAAATTTCCCCCGGTCCATTCAAGCACAAAGCGAATTGGTGACTGACGAGCAACAAAATCGGCTGGCGTTAGGCTTCCGAACTGCCCGTTGATATGAAGCGTGGTCCTCGGTCCAATATCGGCACATTGAGTACTATCCATTCTGCCGTCTGAGGTCGTGATTCGTAATGGCATTTCCTCTCCTTGGGGAAATACCAAGTAGGCTCGCGCATTTCTAAGCGGTTGTCTCGCATTATTAAATCCCCGGAGTTGAAAGCCGGTGATCCTAGTATCAGCGGGATTTGGCGAACCGGTCATGCCAAGAAAATACCAGCCCCCTTGTTCCCATGAAATGCCAATGTGCAAGAGGTTCTTGAAGCCGTTCCATGAACAGTACCGCGGGTACTTGAGAACTGCCAGGCCAAGGAGAGCAATGCACAATGCGCCCCACCGCACCGAATTAGGCGACTTTGAGAATAGCTGTAATTCGTCCGGCAGCGGCATTAGCGTACCAATGAAATTCAGTGCTGCCCATACGATGAGTAAGATCGCAGCTATTCGTTTCATACGTACATAAACCCATATCGCATGCAGTACCTCGGCGGGCTAACGTTAATATTATTATACGGATTTCTTCTTTTTCTACCCTTCCGCCATTTCGATCTCAAATTTTCGTGTCATAACGTATGAAAAAATACCAGAAATTCCTTTTCATGTCCCTTCTGTGGATATTATATGAAATATGGTTAACTCTCAAAAACTATTATTCGCTTCCGTAATCTCACCCAGACATCCTCCCTTCAACCCTTCAATTTCTCTCCAAGCCCCGAGGCCCGCTCCACCCTTCTGCCCACCGCCGCCTCGATTTCCTGTGGCCTCCCAACCAAGGCCACCTGACGCCGAGCCCGACTGATCCCAGTATAGAGCAATTCCCTGCTCAACAGGGCCGAATCCTCTCCGGGCAGAACCAGGGCAACCCGGTCGAATTCCGAGCCCTGACTCTTGTGGATGGTCATGGCAAAGGCGGTTTCGTGCGCAGGCAGTTGGCGCAGGGAATAGGAGCGAACCGTCTCCCGGTTTTCCGAAAAGAAAAAGGCCTTGAGCCCATCGCCCTCATCCGCGTCCCAGAGGATGCCGGTCTCGCCGTTAAAAAGGCGCAAGGGGTAGGAATTGGCCTGGATCAGCACCGGTCTCCCCCGGTACCACGGGGTGTTCGGATCGATCAGTCCCTGAAGGGTTAAAACCTTTTCCGCATATCGGTTCAGAGACGAGACCCCCATCGGCCCGGTCCGGTGACCACAGAGGATGCGGAACCGTTCAAACAGCTCCAAGGCGGAAAGAGGATCCTTTGCCTCCAGAAAGGGGCGGTATCCGGCCAGGATAATCTCCGCCAGGGGATGGGCCGGATCCGCCTGCAGAAGAGGCGGCAAAAGACCAACCTCCGCTGAGCCTTGTTGGGCAAGAGAAACCACCTCATCGGGCTTGCCAGCATGGATTGCCTTCGCCAGGGCGCCAATCCCTTCCTGGGAAGAATAGCGGAAGCTTTCCGTGAGCCGGACAACGCAGCGAGCCAGAGGGTTTTCCCCGATCCCGACACCATCGTCCATAACCGCAGCACAGATATCCCCGAGGATGGAGCCTGCCTCCACCGAGGCAAGCTGGTCCTTGTCGCCGAGCAGGACAAGCCGGGCCGTGGGCCCCACAGCGGCAAAGAGTTTGGCCATGAGGGCCACGTCGATCATCGATGCCTCATCGACCACCACAACCTCGCAAGGCAAGGGGTTTTCCCGGTTATAGCGGAAGGTGGTCGGGGTCTCCGGCCGATAGCCCAAGGCCCGATGGATGGTGGACGCTTTATTGGGCATGGCACCACAGAGCTCAGGCGAAACCACTTCTCCTTTTTTTTGCTGTAACGACTCGGTGAGCCGGGCCGCCGCCTTGCCGGTGGGGGCAAGGAGCATGATGCGCGGCGGTGGTTCTCCCGCCGCCTGGGCATAGAGGAGGAGCAGGACCAGATATTTTGTGACCAGGGTGGTTTTGCCAGTGCCGGGGCCGCCGGTGATCAAGCCCAGCCGCTGGCGAAAGATTTTACTGCACGCCTCGCGTTGCGGACTATCCAGCTCTGTACCGGGGAAGAGCTGGGCAAGACAGGTTGCAAGCAGATCCTCTTGCACCGGGACAGGGTTTGTTGCCCTGCCCCGAATCTCTCGGACCAGCTCCTCCTCGTAGAGCCAGTAACGTTGCAGATAGAGGCGCTCTCCTTCGAGCACCAGGGGGGCAAGGCTCCCATCCCGGCTCACCAGAGGGCTTTCCTGCAACTCCACAATCAGCTCTGCAAGCGGGGGGGCGGACGAAAAGATGTCCCCGATTGCCAACCGTTTGAGATCAAGACAGACATGACCGCTGCCTACGGCAGTGCGGGCCAGGGCACCAAGGACCAGGGCATGGGGGGTGGCGGTGGGAGCAAGCCGCTGGAGGGTTCTGACGAAATAGCGGTCGAACGGGTCCAGCATGCCGCTGGCGATGAGCTGTTCTATCTCCCTGATCATGCATCGCCCTCCAGACTTGCAAATATCTCCGAAAGCTGTTCGATACGGGCCAGGGGCGGCAGATCACCGAACACCCCGAAGTCAGAGCCGGAGTCCGGGTGCATCCCCTTGAAAAAGAGATAGAAGACCCCGCCGAAATCCCGTTCGTACACATAGCCGGGCAAACGGCAACTCAGATAGCGGTGCAGGGCCACGGTGTAAATGTGGTACTGGAGGAAATAATGATGGTGGGCCATGGCCGCGGGCAGTTTATCCCTTGCGTAATCATCCCGGCTATCGCCGAGATGATTGCTCTTATAATCCAGCAGATACCATTTCCCCTGAACAACGCAGACCAGATCGATAAACCCCTTGAGATAGCCGCGCAGGGGGATAAAGCGTAAGGCGCGCAGGCTCTCGACATAGCCGGGAGGAATTCCCTGGGGATGGTCGATAAACGGCCGGGCCAGCAGCTCGGCGGAGAGGCTGGCATCCTCGCCCAAGCCTGCGCCCACCGGAAAGGTGAAGGGCATCTCGTTGAGCCGCTGTGCGTCGGGGAGATCGCCGAGACAAAAGGGATCCGTTGCGCAGAGCGGGGTTTTGAGCACCTCAGCGAAGGCCCGGCAGACCGGGGTAAGCCAGAGCTCCGGGTAGCCGTAAAAACGGAGCTGCTCCCGCACCAGCTCCCGCAAGAGGGCGGGATCTTCTAGCGGAAAGGAGGATAATTCAAAAAGGGTATGGAAAAAGTTGCCAGCCACCGGACCTTTGGGAAACTGGGCCAGGGGAATCAGAGCCGCGGCGGGAATCTCCGGCGCCAGCTCCGGCACCGGACCTTCCTCCACCGACCCACCGACTGCTCCTTCCGGCTCCCGCTCCCCGGGGTCATAACTGGACTGGGCGGTGAGGTGGGAAAAACTGCCGATCCGCCAGACCTGGGCGAGCTTGCGCACCGGGGTCCGACAGGTCAAAGAGGCTGGCTCACTCGGCTTG
>CALMMG010000046.1 GCA_937868185.1 uncultured Pseudomonadota bacterium | reverse complement strand
AAGAACCTGTGCCCACTCTTGACCAACGACTCGCCGACATCAAGCTGCTCATGCAATACGCTGTGCCCCCGACTGATCTGGCCACGGCCACTGCCCTAGTGGAAAAACACTCCACAGACAGCGTAGGTCTGAACATTTTTCACGCCTTTTACAGCTATCTACCAGAAGGCATTGAAGACGCAATCACCGTCCTCCGTCTGCTGGACCGCAGACAGGGAACATTCCTGATCTGCGCCACCACCGCCCAATCCGACTATCTCTATCTGGCCACCGGCGAACAGGCCGAATTCCTGGGTCCCCTTGCGGAGGGCATCTGGGAGGAGGAGGTACTGGCCTTTTTCAACCTTGAAGGCCGCGAAGCCTTTCTCAAAAAGTTTGCGGACCTGAGCACCGTTCCAGTCTATGTGCCGGCCCATCTCCACCACGATCTCTGTCCGTTCTGCCATGTGGCGGACGGCGAGTTCCACATTCTAGGCTGCCCGGTGGAGATCTGCCCCTGGTGCCAAGGGCAGCTGACCTCCTGCGGTTGCCGCTTCACCCTGCTGGGCAAATCGGACCTAAAAAGCGAAACCCAGCTTGAAGAGCTCCTAGCCCTGCTCAACAAGAAGGGGAGGCTCCCCTTCTCAGCCGAGGAACACCGGCCCGCCTATCCCATTACCCCGCTCGACCTGGAATAATCATCTATTTGAGCGTTTTTAGGTACCGGTAAAACGGCGAGTCCGGGGATATCACCAGCCGGGTGTTTTGCCCCATGGTGAGCCGGTAGGCATCCATGCTCTTGGAGAAGGCGTAGAACTCGGGATCTTGATTGTAGGCCTCCGCATAAATCTTGGAGGCTTCGCCGTCTGCCTTGCCTTTGATCTTCTGGGTTTCGCGGACAGCCAGGGAGCTCACCTCCTTCAATTCCCGCTCAAGCTTGCCAAGAATCTCCGATTTCAGCCCCTCCCCGGTGGAGCGCTTTTCCGCCGCGATCCGTTTCCGCTCGGAAATCATCCGCTCATACACGCGCTGCTGGACCGTGTCGATATAGTTGACCCGCTTGAACATCACATCCACCAGCTCGATACCATACTTGGGCGTGACTTTGGAGGCGTTGGCGTGGATCAGGGCCGTAATCTTATCCCGTCCATAGTGGATCTGATCTTCTTTACCCGCAGGCCCAAAACCCATGCCTTCCGGATCCCAATCCGAACTGCGGATAATCTCAACCAGGTCGTTCTTGTTGACCAGATCCCGAACCGTGCCATCGATAATATCATCGAGAATGGTCTGGGCCCGTTGCTCGTTGTTGACCGCCTGCAAGAAAACCAGGGCATCGGAGATGCGCCAGCGGGCAGTGACATCCAGATAGACAAAGGTCTTGTCGTTGGTTGGAACCTGATTGGGATCCCCGTCCCAGATGAGAATCCTTTTATCAAAAAAAGTCACATCCTGGATAAAGGGAATCTTGAATTGCAAACCAGCCTCGGTGATGGGCTTGCCCACCGGACGGCCGAACTGGGTGATCACCACCTGCTGCCCCTCGGGCAGAATAAAAAACGCATTGAACAGCGCCACTCCCGCCGCAATCACCACCGCTATCCCAACACCACGCAGTATCTTATTCACTGGCTTCCCCTATCTTTTTTCTTGGCCTGTGCTGCTTCGGCCCGTAGTGATTCCTGACGAACGAAATCTCCGGATTTTATTAGGGCGCCTTCGGAGTACCCTTGGACTCGCCCCTCACATCGAGAAACGGCAGGATACCCCCCTTGTTTCCGTCAACCACGTAGATCTCGGTGACCTTGGGAAGAACCTCCTGCATGGTTTCCAGATACATCCGCCTGCGGGTTACATCCGGTCCCCCCTTGTATTCCTTGAGGATGGCCAGAAAACGGGAGGCCTCGCCCTGGGCCAGATTCACCCGCTCCACCGCGTAGCCTTGCGCCTCTTCCAGCATTTTTTTCGCATCGCCCCGTGCCTTGGGCACCTCCCGGTTATAGGCTTCCTCCGCCTCGTTCACCAGCCGCTTCATATCCTGATCCGCCTCGTTAACCTCATTGAAGGCAGGTTTCACCTTTTCCGGGGGATTCACATCCTGCAACTGGACGGTGACGATCTTGACCCCGGCCTGGTATCGGTCCAGAGAGGCCTGAACCTCTCGCTGGGTGCCTGCTGCCAGCATTTCCCGGTTGCTGAGCACATAGTCAAAAGTCATGTTGCCGACGATACGGCGCAAGGCAACCTCGGAACTATCCCGAACCGCCTGCTTGACATCCTTGACCTTGAAGGCAAAAAGGATGGGATCCTGCACCTTGTACTGGATGATCCACTCCAGGTCGATGACATTGCGGTCGCTGGTGAGCATGAGCGACTCGGCGTCAAAGCCGGTCTTCTGATACTCGGTACGCTGCCCCGGGACCTTCGTTCGGAAGCCAAACTCTTCCTTGCGGACGTTTTCCACATCGACCTTGATGACCTCGTCCATGAGCGGCAGCTTGAAATTGAGGCCAGAAGAGGTGGTTTTGACGTATCTGCCAAAACGCAACACCACGCCCTTTTCCCCTGGAGCGATGGTGTAAAAAGCGGAATAGACGATATTGAGCAAGAAAAGAATGCCGATGACCAGGCCGAACCTGCCGAGGCCACCCAAGAGCCCCGGACTGGAGCCACCCGGCGTTGGACTATCACCGGTGCCGGATCCACCCTTCTTCCCCCCGCCGATTCCGCCGTCAAAGAACTCCTTGAGCTTGTTGAGCAAGAGAGCAATAAGCTCTTCCGGGGTTTGCGGGCCTTTTTTCTTGCCCCAAGGGGATTGCTGATCCTGATCATCCCAGGCCATGGGCGCGACTCCTTTTTAAAAAATTCTTACCGGATTTGCATGCAGCATGGGCAACAGCCCCATACCCAACTTTGACCAGTGACCCTAACAGTCTTCCCAGAGCGGTTCAAGGGTGAAGTGCAAATTATCTGTCTATCTCATTGTTTTCAATATATAATATTTGCTCATTGCCTTGCGAGCCCCAACCATTTCCTGCTTAACTCTTCAAACACAGGGACCGTTTCCCCAGGTCACCACCCTGCCCCGCCGATAATGAGGGTCTCATTCATAGAGGACGGGCGTATACCCAGCAGCCGAACACCATGGTCATGGTACCAAAAAAGAGCAGCCATTGCCCGACCGGAGGAAGAATTCGCTTCCCGGCAAGCCCAAGGGTGGCAAGGATCATCCCGACCAGGAGGCCAACACCGACTCCCCAGAAATGTGCGCCCAAGTCGGTTTTCTCTCCAGAAGAACCCATGAGTGCCAGCAGACTTGCCGCGCTGCCCAAGGCAAGGACCACCTCCTGCCAACCACCGATCCGACGCAGACGCATGCCGCTTAACATGCCGACCATGCCAAAAACCGCAGTGGAAAACCCAATGGAATGATAGAGATCATCGTGAAAAAAGACATTGATGGCATTGGCAAGAACGCCGGTGAGCAGCACCAAAAACCAGGCAATGCCGCTACCAAGATGCCGACAGAGATAATAGACCAGCAGGCCGCCGAAAAAAACATTCCCAAGAAGATGCACACTGTCCGCGTGCAGGGTCAGAGCGGTAATCAGTCGCCACCACTGCCCATCGCTCATCACCCGGACCCTGTCGAGATCGCCGCTGACAAACCAGAGACTGTGGCCCGCCCATCCGCCGGTAATGCCGTGGAAAACAACCAGGGCGCCAAGAACCGGCAGCACGGACGGCGATTTTTCGACAACACCCTCCCGCTCGGATCGTATTGCCCGTTCCGGGGGCCAGTTATGGTTTTCTTCGCTAAAAAGCCGCAGCTCTTCCCTGGCTCGGGGAAGGTCTTCCTCTAAAACCAGCAGCTGCCAACCCGCCTGACCCCGCCGCAAGCCATGCTCGATATCCGCAGCATGCAAGACCAGGGACCAAAGATGGGCACCCTCCGTCTCCGGAGTCTCCCCAACAGAAACCCACCCAGACTGGTCGTCATGCCCGCGCACAGAAGACCGCCCCCCCGGGGTACACAGCCATCCGCTATTCTCCGCCGAATTTCAGCGCCTCACCCTGGGCTCCTTTGCGAGAAAGCATGACAATATCAACCCGCCGATTGAGCTTCCGTCCGGCATCGGTGGCATTATCGGCAATGGGCCGGTATTCGCCATATCCGGTCACGGACAGCTTGGCCCCCTTGAAACCGTGCTTATCGATGAGATAATGAACAATGCTGTTGGCCCGGGCTGTGGAAAGTTCCCAGTTCGAGGGGAAGGCCGGGGAGTTGACCGGAACATTATCGGTATGGCCTTCGATGCGAATGGTATTGGCATAGTGGGAGATGGAGGTGGCGATCTTGTCCAGCAAAGGGAGGGCTTGCGCATCCACCTTGGCAGTGCCGGAGGGGAAAAATCCCGCCTCTTTCAGGCTGATAACCAGACCACGCTCGTTGATGGTTAACTGCACCTCATTTTTGGCGCCATATCCTTGGAGATTGTCCTGAACCTCTTTTTTGATCTGGCTGAACTCCTGGGCCTCGGCGGCGGCGGAAACCTCCTCCTGGGGCTGGGGCGGCACCGGTTGATCGAGCACTTCGGGGATCAGACCAAAATCCTTGGAGCCGATAACCTTAAGCGCAGGGGATGAAGTTTGGTCATGAGAAAAGGAGGATTGGATGGAGGCCTGCACCTGCTCCATTTTTTTCTGGTCCACGATGGACATGGCATAGAGCATTACAAAAACGGCAAAAAGCAGGGTGATAAAGTCCGCGTAGGACACAAGCCAACGCTCCAGATTCGGCTCCTTCTCATGCGCTTTTTTTCTTTTCGGTCTGCCCATCACCCCCCCCCGCCTCGGCTGTAAATCAGGACCCCGCTGGTTAGAGTAAAGCCCCGCAACCGTTTTTCGATCATCCTAGGATTCTCGCCTTTCTGGATGGCAAGAAGGCCCTCGATCACTATTTCCCGCTGGAGAATTTGCTCCTTCAATCTCTTCTTGAGTTTGGTGCTGATGGGAATACAGACTATATTGGCGGTCATCAGACCATAGATCGTGGCCACGAACGCCACGGCGATTCCTGCGCCAAGTTTGGAGGTATCGGAAAGATTGTTCATTACATGGATCAATCCCAAAACCGCCCCGATGATGCCAATGGTCGGGGCAAAACCGCCAGCGGCCTCAAACACCTCGGCGCTGACCTTGTGGCGCTCCTCAAAATTGGTGAGTTCGATCTGCAAAACCGCCATGACCTCCTCAGGGTCCATCCCGTCCACCACCATTTCCAGCCCTTGGCCGAGAAAGCGATCCTTAACCCGCTGCGCATCCTGCTCCAGGGTGATCAGGCCGTTCTTCCTGGCAGTACTGGCAAAACCAACCAGCTTACCAATCAAATCCTCCGGGTCTTCCTCTTGAGGGAAAAAGGCTGTGGCAGCGCTACTGAAGGCCCGCATCAGATCCTGAATGGGAAAAGAAACAAAAGTTGCCCCAAACGTCCCCCCCAAAACAATAAGGGCCGCAGTAGGCTGGATTAGGGCATCGATGTGGCCCCCTTCAAGAAGCTGGCCGCCAATCACGGCTCCGAAGCCCATAACCAGGCCGATAAGGGTAGCTATATCCATATGCTGTGGGACTCCGTTGAGTTATCCAAGGGGAAATGCCTGTATTATAGCACGGTTCCCCCATCCCAGGTCAACAAAAAGAGAGGCGGATGCCGCAGAGGCCGAAACACCCGGCGGTACTGACATCCACGCATGCCAAACCGTGGCGCACAGCAAAAAAAAAGGCCATGCCGAAGCATGACCAGATTTTTCACCGCTAAACATTTTCAAGATGGTGCCGAAGAGAAGACTCGAACTTCCACGAGGAAACCCCCACTAGGCCCTGAACCTAGCGCGTCTACCAATTCCGCCACTTCGGCACATCAATGAGAGGCGATAATAATTTTTTCGGGTGGTGTTTGTCAAGACAATTTAGGCGCCACCACAAAATAACATGTACTTTCTTGGCCATTTCATTGCGGCTCATTATGCGTTCTCTTTATTTCAATAGTCATCTTTTGTGACAACAGCTAACCTAAGTCTCCACAAAAAAACTCTCCGGACGGTAGCTTGACCTTTTCATGGTTGTCGCCTATTGTGTGGGCACACACAATCAGGATGCCCATCGCCATGGATATATACACGAACATCAGCGACATACCTGGCCCTTTCCCTAAGGCCGCAGTCACTATCGGAAACTTTGACGGCGTCCATCTGGGGCATCAGATCCTGTTCTCCGAGGTGGTGAGCCGCGCCTACCGGAACCAAGGAACCAGCGTGGCCGTCACCTTTGAGCCGCATCCACTCAAGGTAGTCCGGCCCGACATCGGCCTCAAGCTCATCTCCACCGCCGAACAGAAAAAAGAGCTCATCGCCCTAGCCAATATTGATGTGCTGATCATCCTCCCCTTTACCCGGGAATTTGCCAACACCCCGGCTGAAACGTTTGTAGATCAAGTCTTGCGCAAGACCATCGGCGTCCAGGATCTGGTGGTGGGATACGATTACGCCTTTGGCAAGAGCCGCCAGGGTGACATCCCCTTTCTCCAAGAGCTGGGCAAGGCCAAAGGATTCTCGGTCTCGGTGGTGGAACCGTATTATGTTGACGGCATGCTGGCCAGCAGCACCAAAATCCGGGAGCTGGTGTCTGAAGGCAAAATGCGCGATGTCAAGAAACTCCTGGGACGTTACTACCAGATCCGGGGCGAGGTCAAAATTGGCAAACAGCGTGGCGGCCCGCTACTGGGCTTTCCCACCGCCAACCTCACCATTGCCGAGGAGGATCTCTGCCCGCACCTCGGAGTGTATGTCACCCAGGTAATCTACGACGGTAAATGCTACGGCGGGGTACTCAACATCGGCTACAACCCGACCTTCGAGGGGCAACATCTTTCCGCCGAAACCCACATCTTTGATTTCAACCAGGACATTTACGGCAAACCGATCAAGATAAACCTGCTCCGCTTCTTGCGCGGAGAGAAAAAGTTTTCCGGTCCGGAAGAACTGGCCAGGCAAATTGCCATGGACGTGGCCGACGCCAAGGAGGTTCTCGCGGATGCCCAGCAGGAAATCAGGCTGTCCTGCGAAGAAAAATACAACCGCTAACACAAAAGAAGGCCGGAAGCTGATGCTCCCGGCCTTCTTTTGTGTTCAGTCCTCTTCCTTCTTCTAAAAATCCTCGAATGCATCCTCGTCAAAGGGAATAACGTCCTTGCCCGTTTTCTTCCCAGAAACAGGAGCCGCAATAGCTTTGGGCTTCTTGCCTACCGCCTTTGCAACGGGAGGTGCAGTTAGAGCTGACCCGGACTTCCTGCTCACCGGTCGCCCCGTTTTCGGCGCTGCCCCAGATTTTTCCGTGCCAGCGCCAGATGTTACCCCACCGCTGACCAGCACAGCCAGATCTTCCACATAATTTTTCATATATTCTGCTTGGGCACTCAGCTCTTCCGAAGCACTGGCCGCCTCTTCCGAACTGGCCGCAGTCTGCTGGGTTACCCGGTCAATCTCCGCAATGGCTGCATTGACCTGGTCAAGTCCCGTGGTCTGCTCATTGGAGGCAATGGCGATTTCATCCACCAGACTGCCAACCTTGGCCGCCACCTCAGCAACCTCACAGAAATCATCATTGGTTCTGACCAGCAGCTCCTCACCCTCTTTCACCTTTTTCACGGTGCCTTCGATAAGATCCGCAGTATTGCGGGCCGCTTCTGCCGCCCGCATGGCCAAATTACGAACCTCGTCAGCCACCACGGCAAACCCCGCCCCGGCCTCACCAGCCCGAGCCGCCTCGACCGCGGCGTTTAAGGCCAGCAGGTTGGTCTGGAAGGCGATCTCATCAATGGTTTTGATGATCTTCGAGGTCTGTTCGCTGGCCTTGGATATTTCCCCCATGGCCACTGTTTGCGCGGCCATGGACTGATTGGCCTTGCCCATCACCGTGTTCACCTCACGCATAAGCAAATTGCACTCGGCAGCATTGTCGGCATTGCGCCGAGCCATGGTCGAGACCTCTTCCAAAGAGGCAGAAGTCTCTTCCAGGGAGGCAGCCTCCTCGGAAGCGCCTTCGGCCAGTTGATGGGACGAACCGGAAAGCTGCGCCGAGGCAGAAGTCACTTGGGTAGCGCAGTCCTCCAGCCCGGCAATGATCCCACCAACCGGGGTTATAACAAAGCGAGAAAGACACCCGTACACAACAAAACAGAGAGACACCACCACCCCGCCGATGGCGAGAAGGATGATAATCCCCAGCCGCCAAGAAGCCGCTGTCAATTCCTCCTGGGTTGTCCGCAGCTGTTCCTCGATGCGGCGGGAAACTTCATCGGAATTTTTCTCTACCCCGGCAAAGCTTAAGCCCACCTCGACAGATCCAATAGCCTTACCATCGAGCAGAATATCCTTGCTCAGAGTCTCCTTGGCTTCCTTCTGATCCTTGGCCTGGGCAAGCACCTTCTTGTCCTTGCCGTAAAACACCACCGAGACAATATCTTCATCATTCTTGGCGTTGTCCGCAAGCTTGGTCAGCGAATCAAAATCATAGCCAATGATCAGGGCCGAACCCGTCTGGGCCAGGAGAGCCGCGATGGAACCCCCCTTTTTTCTCAACTCACCGGACAGCAGCTTTTCCTGCTCTGCCTGTTCAGACTTCAGTCGACTGACAAATCCTTCTGCCTGCTTACTTTGGGAATGGCTGGCGGTGTAAATGGCCACCGCCGCCAGCACGACCATCAACCCCTGCGCCAGAATCGAAACGATGAGAATAAACTTAGCAGCAATCCCTCTTTTCTTCAAAGCCATTCACGATCTCCCGGATACCCTAATTGGCAAAGGCCCCATACTTAAGCGCCTTCAGACATTCCCGCACGTTTTTGAAATCGGCAGGCTGCGCCCAGCCAAGGATTCCGGCTTTTTTTGCCGCTTCGGAATCAGGCTTTACCGCGATAAGGGCCTCGGCGAGTTTACTGACCTTGGCAGCATCAACATGCTTTGCCGCAGCCATGGGCCACTCGGGATACAACTCGGTGCTGTGTACAAATGGGAAGCTGTCTTTGACCTGGTTGATAATTTTAAACTCGGACATGGAGATCTTGCCTTCCTTTTCCATAGCCTCCATAACATCGGTGCGCACGGTGCCAGCATCCATGGCCCCGTTCTTCACGGCGAGAACCACGTTATCATGCTTACCACCTTCCTTGAACTCGGCAAAATCTTTTTTGTAATCAATGCCGTTCTGGAGCAAAAGCCGCAGGGCCATCTGGCCGCCGCCGAAAGAAGAGGCCTTCACCACCATGAACTTCTTGCCCTTGAGGTCTGCAAGAGTATTAATGGGGCTGTCCTTACGCACGAAGATTACCCCACCGAACTCCTTGACCGGCTTGCCGCCGGCCGAGTTGACTTGCATGGCAATAGCCTTGGCACCGTAAAGTTTTTCCATCTCCACATAAAAAGCGGAATTTGCCAGCACGAAATCAATCTTGCCGTCTTTCAACATAGGCTCAATAGCGGCAAATTCCAGGGGCATGATGGTAACCGGTTCTCCCATCTTACCGGTAAGGTACTCTCCGGTCGCACCCCATTCCTCCATGACCTTGGGCGCACCCCGCAGAGCCAGAATGCCGATCTTAATTTCCGCCTGAGCCGCAGCAACAAACATGACACTGGCCACAATGGCCATACCCATCATCCCGATCTTCTTCATCCTGCTTCCCATAGTACTTCTCCTTGCTGTATTGTTTCCTGTTTTTCCCAGATAATCCGGGCCCCCAGACAGAAACGACAAGAGACATTCCGGTACAAACCAAGGGCTGCACCGAAAACACAATCGCATAGGTAGTAATACTCACACAGTATTTATTGTATAATTTTCAGGAGAATACTGTCAAAGATAATTGTCCTTTGTTTGTTTTTTGGGAAAATTACTGCGTCAGACAGAGACCGTCCCGAACCAGGATGGTCCGATCACCATGGCGGCAAGCGTCCGGGTTATGAGTCACCATGATGATGGTCAACCCTTCCTCGTTCAGCTGACGCAGTAGGGCCATGACCCCTTCAGCCGTCTCACTGTCAAGGCTGCCGGTGGGCTCGTCAGCCAGCAGGATGGGGGGCCGGTTGACAATGGCCCTGGCAATAGCGACCCGTTCCTGCTCACCGCCGGAAAGCTGATCCGGCAACCGTTCCGCCTTGGGGCCAAGCCCCACTTTTTCGAGAACCGAACGGGCCATACCATCTTGCTCCTTAGCAGAAATCCCGGTGATGGCCATGGGCAGCTTGATATTTTCCAGCACCGTCAGGTAAGGAATGAGCTGGAACGATTGGAAAATAATACCGATATATTCGCTGCGAAAATCCGCCCGCTGTTCGCTACTCAGGCCATAAACATCCAGGGAATCGACCAAAATCTGCCCCCGACTGGGATGGTTGAGCCCGCCCAACACGGCCAGCAGGGTGCTTTTCCCGGAGCCGGACTGCCCCATGATGCTGATGAACTCCCCGTCGTCCACCTGAAAGTTCATGTGCCGGATGGCGCTCACCGTGTTCGCCCCGACCTGGTAATCCTTGCCGATATCCCTGATTTCGATGAGATGACGCACTCCGTTTTCTTTTCTTTGCATAGGTGCTCCTTACAAGGCCCGCAGCGCTTCGCTGGGATCAAGACTACTGCCCTTCCTGGCAGGATAGTAGCTGGCCAGCAGGCTGAGGGAAATGGAAAGCAGGATGGCCAGGGCCCCGAGAGAAAGATTGACTCCGACAAAGGTGCCATTGGGGATAACCAGGGGCAGCACCGCCCAGGCAATAAAATTGCCGCAGACAAACCCCAGAAAGCCGCCCAGAAACCCGACCACGATGGCCTCAAGGAGGATGATCTGCATGACATGGCCCCGCCTGAAACCGATGGCCCGAAAAATGCCGATCTCGCGGGTCCGCTCGTTCACCGCCCCCATCATAGTGACAAAAACCAGAAGCGAGCCGATAAAGATCACCAGCCCGGCAATGCCGTAACTGAAGGCCTTGAACAACTCGACGGACTGCATCTTGGCCATCACCGCCTGCTTGAGCGCCGTCACCTTGGCGCCGGGAAATTTCTCAGCAAGCTGCAAGACCATCTCCGTAATCGGGCAATCCCGACAGAAGGCAGCGATTTCAACGAGGGAAATAATGCCTTTCTTGCCCAACACCTCCTGCACGGCATGGAGATCGCCGATGATCATGCTGTCTTCCGCCGCCCCGGTGGGCTGAAGGATGGCGACCACCGTAAAGGTCCGACGGCCAAGGGGCACAGTATTGCCGATGGCAAGATCCAGGGCCGTCGCCGCCTCGGCGCCGACGATCAGATCACCCGGGGAAGCTGGAGCGGCGCCGTCCAGATGCCACCAGGTTTTCAGCGGGAGTTCCACCGCAAAATCAACCCCCATGAGGAGCACCTGTTTACCCATGACCTGGGCCGCGCCAAGAACCTTGGGGGCCACCGCGCCAAGATTCTCACGGTTTTCAATCTCCCGAATCCCGGCGATGTCTTTTTCGGCAAACTCCTGAACCGCATAGTTCACCCCGCCCACGGTGATACCGCCATAGCTCAGGGCAAGGTTCTCGCTTTTAGGAACCATGACAATGTTAGCGCCAAACCGATCCAGTCTGTCCTCGATATCGCGGGTCATACTTTCCGTAATGGACAAGAGGGTAACAATGGTGGATATTCCCAGCACCAGACCGAGGACGAGAAAGATCACCTTTCCCTTGCGGCGCTTGAGGTTGTTACATGAGATATTATAGAGCTTCATCTATTTTTTCCGCGCAGTCCGGTCGGGCTACTGGCCTCCGGTCGCCGCAGCCTCCTTTTTCATGGTGTGCATCCGCTGGCTGTGCCCCACTTCATTGAGAAGCACCGCCGGTGCGCCCTGCTTCAGGAAAAAGGCGGAAATCCTTGCCGTATCAAGCACGCCCGTGTTGTACGTAACGACAACCCGCGAGCCGTGCCCGTCCACCACCACCTCGCGCACCCCCTCCTGCTTTTTGAGTTCCGCCAGCGCCTGTTCCGACTCGGATCGCTCCCCGTTCAGTTTGTAAATGGCATCTTCAAGCTGGCGGTTTTGCAGAAAGGCGATGGACTTGGGGATAACCACCAGCCCCAGACCAAGTAAAATAGCGAGTGAGACAAGGGCCGCCACCCGACCGAAGCCCAACCCCCGTTTTTTCACCCCCAAAACCCGCTCCCGTTTTTCCCGGTATTTTTCGAGATCGTAAACCATCCGTGGTGTTGCTCCTTACTTTTTAAATTTGCAATACCAACTGTTCTGGTCGATGTCGGCCATGGCGATCACCAGCTTGTCCCCTTCAATCACTCTGGTCAAAGGAGCCGGGTTGCAGCCGCCTTTCACCTCGTTGATCTTGGCTGAGGGAAAACGCATGCCGCAATTTTGACAGACCATATCATCACCGCTCTGCTCATACCCCTTGCCTGCCCGGTAGCATACATCGCAGGCGTCCAGAGCCGTCCGAATGACGCCGTCGCTGCTTTTCAGGACAAAGAACGTCACCATGACACCATCGGTGGCCTGAACCTTAAAATGATGGGCCTTGCCGTCATTGACAGAAGCCACCGGGATTTCCAGCCTACCCTTGATCGGGGTAAGGGTGGGAATCTTATCTCCCCAAAAACCCGCCATGGCCGTACCAACCAACACCACAGACATCGCCACCGCCGCAACCACTACAGATATTTTTTTCACCACGATTCTCCTTGCTTCGTTTTTTAGGAATATTACCGCCAATATTTTTCAAAAAGCTCCCGCCAGGATGCCGTTGTTGCCGGGCAACCATTTTGCTCGCAATGCAAGCAAACCCGCGCCGTTGGGTCTCCGACAAGAGAAGGCGGTTTGCTAAAACCCCACGCAATCAATGCCAGGATGCCAATAAGCACCAATGCTCCAGAAATATATCGCATCACGCTCCCGTTTCTTGCATCCATTCTTGCGTACCATCCCCTTTCAACGCATAGAGATAAAGCAAGCACCATGCCACCCAAAGACCAAAGATAGCAACCCTTTGCCTGGCAGCGTTTACAGGATAAAGTCAAAAATGAGCGGGAAGGAAACCAGCTGACAATGAAGAATATTCACCAAGGAGCTTAGAGAATACTCTCCAACGAAGACATGAGATTAAATCTTGAATTTTTCCAGACGATAGATCAGAACGTGACGCGGGATCTTAAGCAGACGGGCAGCCTCGGAGCGATTGCCGTTTGCCTTGGCCAAGGCCTTTTTAATCAAGCCCTGCTCCACTAACTCCAGGGACAACCCCTCATCCGGGATTTCCGGAAGACCGTTTGGTGTTGCAGACGGGGATACAACACCAAGCTGGAGTTCATCCGCCTCGATGAGCAGCCCCTTGCGCAGGATAATTGCACGCTCGACAATGTTCTGCAGCTCACGGATATTGCCGGGCCAGGAATGGGCTTTGAGCCGAGACAAGGCCCCGGCAGAAAAACACACCCCGGCGGGAGCACCCAGTTTAAGGAGGAAATGGGCAACCAGACCGGGAATATCTTCCCGCCGTTCCCGCAAGGGCGGGAGATGCAGGAGAATAACCCCCAGCCGGTAGTAGAGATCCTCCCGAAAAGTCCCCTGGCCAATGGCCGCGTAGAGATCCCGATTGGAAGCGGCAATCAAACGGACATCCACCGGTTCCGGCTGGTCCGCGCCAACCGGTGCCACCACCCTTTCCTGAATGGCGCGAAGCAGCTTAGCCTGCAGGTCCAAACGCAACTCGCCGATCTCATCGAGAAACAGAGTGCCGCCTGCGGCAGATTGAAACCTCCCCTTGCGATTGCTCACCGCCCCGGTAAAAGCGCCTTTAACATGACCAAAGAGTTCGCTTTCCAAAAGGTTCTCTGGGATGGCGGCACAGTTCACCGCCACCATGGGCCCCTGGGCTCTGGGACTGTACTGATGAATAAGCCTGGCCAGCACCTCCTTGCCGGTCCCCGATTCTCCGGCAATCAGGATGGTGGCCTCGCTGTTGGCCGCCCGCCTTGCCGTATCGAGCAATTCAGCCATGGCCGAGTTAGCAGTTTCCATGCCCTCTGTGCCCGTAAGCTTATTGACTTCGCCGCTCAGCTGCTGTTTCTGCTCATGCAGCTGCCGCATTTCCAACGCTTTCCGACAAGAAAGGCGCAGGGCCTCCCGATCAAAGGGTTTGGCCAAAAAAGTGAAGGCCCCTTCCTGCATGGCCTTGACCGCCAGTTCAATGGACCCGAAGGCCGTAATCACCAATACCGGGGTCACGGGTGATTCCTTTTTCACCGCCGCCAGAATCTGCAAACCATTCATATCTCCGAGCTGCACATCGGTGATCACCAGATCCGGGTCGTGCTTGCGAAAGAGCGCCAACCCTTCCTGGCCCGAGGCTGCGCTGAACACGCTGAAACCGGCACTGCTCAAGTTGTACTCGGTAACCCGCAGCAGGCTTGCGTCATCATCAATCAGAAGTATCCGGGGTTTCATCAACTCGCCTCTGCCCTTACCCCTGGATGACCAAGGTCCACGCCATTTTTACTGGGAAGGTGAATCTCAAAACAAGCCCCGCCTCCCGGACGGTCCGCAGCCCTGAGGCTGCCGCCGTAGCTTTCCACGATCTTCCGGCTGATCAGTAGCCCGAGGCCGGTACCCTCAGATTTGCCGGAATAAAACGGTTCGAAGATTCGTTCCTTTTCCGCTTCCGGCACGCCCGGCCCATCGTCGCAGACAGCGATCCGCCACCCCCCATCCGCACCGCCTTCAGCCCTCAGCCAAATATGGCCGCCGAGCTGGACCGCGTCCAAGGCGTTAAGACCTAGATTCAAAAGGACCTGGGAAAACTTGGCGCTTTCCACCAGCAGATGTTGGCCCTCACCATTTTCTGGCAGGATAAAGTGGACCTTCTTTTCCCGCAACTGCCTTTCCAGCAAGGCGCCAACGTGCTTGGCAACCGCAGGCAACGGCTCAAGATGTTCTTCCCTTTCCTGGGGGTGCCCCTTCGAGTAATGAAGAATTTCCTCCACCGTGTCCTGCAATCTCCCTGTTTCTTTAAACAGAATATCCACAAACTCCCTTTTGGGATGATCCCCAGGAAATTCATCGCGGAGAATCTCCGCTGTACCCTTGATGGAAGCGAGGGGATTCTTTATTTCATGGGCCAGGGAAGCGGACAGCCTGCCAAGGGCGGAAAATTTCTGCGCCGCTGCCAGCCTGGTTTCCGCCTCGATGAGCTGGGCCGTTTCTTCTTGAAGCTGGACATAGGAGATCTGTAATTTCTCGGACAACTGCTGGTACCGTTCGCGGAGCCGGGTCTGCCGCCCGGAGATCACCCCAACCAGCAGACCGGCAGCGAGATAGAGAACAATCTCCATCAACTCGCTTACAGCCTGGGTTCCGTGACCGACATAGAGAAGGACATGGGGGATAAAGGCAATGGAGGAAAGCACAGCCAGCCCTAGGCCGCCGGGAACTCCAAACCAGAGGCCACCCAAGACGATGGGGAAATAACTGAGCCGCCGGTAGGTATTGTGATAAAAGAGATAATCGCCGGGGGTAAAAAGATGGAGCAGGCCGATGGCTACGACAGAAAGGAGTAAGGCAGAAAAAAGAATTTTACGCAAACCGCCACCGCCGAGATAAATCGTGTTTCATTCAGGGGTCTGCGGGACGACGGAAACATGGAGAAAAAAGGCCGTCTCGCCCTATGATCGGTAATCCGCGTTGATCTTCACATAATCCAGGGAAAAATCACAGGTATAGATATCCTTGCTCCCCTCACCGACATGCAGATCGATAGTGACCACGAACTCCGGCTTTTTCAGCACTGCGGTGGCACGACCCTCCACCTCGGCGCCCTGACCCAGGCCGTTTCTTACCATGAACACATCGTCAAAGGCGATGTCAACCTTGTGCTGATCAAACTGTGCGCCGGAGCGGCCTAGGGCGGCAATAATCCTGCCCCAGTTAGCATCCTCGCCAAAAAAGGCGGTCTTGACCAAATTGGAGTTGGCCACCGTCCGGGCCGCCTGATCAGCCTGCGCCTCCGAAGCCGCACCCTGAACCCTAATGGTCACCAGCTTGGTCGCGCCCTCCCCGTCTCGGACGATCATCAGGGCCAGTTCCTTGCACAGATCCACCAAAGCGGCAACAAAGGCAGAGAGCGCCTCAGGCCGATCCTCGGCAATGGGCGGGTGTGCCGCCAGACCGTTGGCCAAAATAAGCACCGTGTCGTTGGTGCTGGTGTCGCCGTCCACGGTTATGGCGTTGAAGGTTTTTGCTACCGCCTTTTTCAACAGACTCTGAAGCAGATCATGCTCAATCTTAGCATCGGTAAGAATAAAGGAAAGCATGGTGGCCATGTTGGGCATGATCATGCCCGCGCCCTTGGCCATGCCCAGGAGCTTGACGGGCTTACCATCGATAAGGGCGGTGCGCACCGCGATCTTCCGGAAGGTATCAGTGGTCATGATGGCTTGAGCCACATCACCAAGACCATCGACGGTAAGAGACTTGGCCGCCTTGGGGATCCCCCGCTGAAAACAGGCCAGCTCCAGTTGCTGACCGATGATCCCGGTGGAGCAAACCTGCACCAGCTCCGGGGCAATATCCAAGGCATCCGCAGCCATGGCCGTGGTCAACCGGGCCAGACGCATGCCTTCCTCGCCGGTACAGGCATTGGCGATGCCGGAATTAACCAAAATAACCTGGGCCTTGCCGGTTTTGCACCGCTCCATATCAAGGAGCACCGGCGCCGCCTTAACCAGGCTGGTGGTGAAGACCCCGGCCACGGAGGCAGGTTTGTCGCTCACTATCAGGGCAAGATCCAACCGATCCTTACCCCGGATTCCAGAATTTACCGCCGCCGCCTTATAGCCCTGAACTGCAAGGTTTTCTCCCGCCATCTTATTTCTTCCCGCCGCTCTTGCCGCAGCATCGTTTGTATTTCTGCCCGCTGCCGCAGGGGCAGTCGGTGTTCCGCCCCACCTTGTCACTCTCGCGGGCAAAGGGCTTATGCTCTTGATCCTCATCGGCGCCACGGCTCAACTGCATGGGCTGCCGCTGCTCCCGCTGTTCGCGCTCCAATTCGGCCACTTCCTCTTCCCGCACCAGTTGAAGCCGAAACAGGGTGCTGACGGTCTGGGTCTTCACCCTGCCAATCATGTCCCCGAACATATTGAACCCTTCCTTCTTGTACTCATCCAGGGGGTTCTTCTGGCCATAGCCGCGGAGGCCAATGCCTTCCTTCAGGTGATCCATGTTGAGCAGGTGCTCTTTCCAGTGGTGATCGACAATCTGCAGCAGAACCACCCGTTCCAGGTGACGCAGATTCAGGTCACCGACTTCCTGTTCCCGATTGGCATAGCGATCATTCAACACCGCGAGGATCAAGGCGGCAAAGGAGGCAAGATCAAGATCCTTTTTTTGCTCCTCACTCCACTCCCCGGAAAAGCCAAACAGGGCATGCATCCTTTCGGAAACCCCAGCCCAATCCCACTCCTCCGAAGGGGTCCGCGGATCAACAAACTCGCCCGCCACCAGGTCAGCCATTTCCGGAAACATATCGGTAATAACCTCATGGATATCATCCGAGCCCAGCACCTCACGGCGCTGGCGGTAGATAACCTCGCGCTGCTTGTTCATCACGTCATCATACTCAAGCAGGTGCTTGCGGATGTCGAAATTATTCCCCTCCACCTTGCGCTGGGCGTTTTCGATGGCCCGACTGATCATGGTGTGTTCGATGGGCTCGTCTTCTTCCATACCCAACTTGTCCATAATCCCGGCAATGCGGTCAGAACCGAAGATCCGCAGCAGATCATCCTCCAAGGAGAGATAGAAACGGGAGGAGCCAGGATCACCCTGACGACCGGAACGGCCACGCAGCTGGTTGTCGATTCGGCGGCTCTCGTGGCGGCTGGTGCCCAGGATATGCAGACCGCCCAGCTCGGTTACCCCCTCACCCAGCTTGATATCGGTCCCCCGGCCCGCCATGTTGGTGGCGATGGTCACATGGCCCTTCTGCCCGGCATCGGCGACAATCTCTGCCTCCCGTTCATGCTGCTTGGCATTGAGCACCTCATGGGGCACCCCCACCTTCTTGAGCATGGCGGAGATCTTCTCAGAAACATCGATGCTGATGGTGCCGACCAGCACAGGCTGGCCCTTCTTGTGCAACTCCTGGATCTCGCGGATAATGGCACGATCCTTGGCTGCGGCATTTTTATAGATGACATCGGCATAATCCTTACGGATCATGGTGTTGTGGGTGGGCATGATCACCACGTCGAGATTGTAAATCTTCTTAAACTCCGCCGCCTCGGTATCCGCGGTGCCGGTCATGCCGGAGAGCTTTTCATACATGCGGAAGTAATTCTGAAAGGTGATGGAGGCCAGGGTCTGATTCTCCTGCTCGACCTTAACCCGTTCTTTGGCCTCCAAGGCCTGGTGCAAGCCGTCACTGAAACGCCGGCCCTGCATGGCCCGGCCGGTGAACTCGTCCACGATCACCACCTGACCGTCCCGCACCAGATAATCCACATCCCGTTTGAAAAGGACATTGGCCTTCAAGGCCTGGTTCAGATGGTGCAACCACTCAATATTCCGGGGATCATAGAGATTCTCCACCCCAAGCAGCTTCTCGCCCAAAGTCACCCCTTCATCGGTAAGCGAGACCGACCGGACCTTTTCATCCAAGGTGTAATGCTCGTCAACCTTGAACTTATGGATAAGCTTGTCCACCTTCTCGTACAGTTCGGTGGACATCTCTGCCGGTCCGGAAATAATCAGGGGGGTTCTCGCCTCGTCAATCAGGATAGAATCCACCTCATCGACTATGGCGAAGTGGAACTCGCGCTGACAGAAATCCTTGAGGTCAAACTTCATATTATCGCGCAGATAATCAAAACCGAATTCGTTGTTGGTCCCGTAGGTGATATCGCAGGCATAGGCCTCGCGGCGAGCCGCATCATCCATGTCATGCAGGATGGAACCAACACTGAGACCGAGAAAGGTGTAGAGCTTGCCCATCCATTCGGCATCGCGCCGGGCCAGATAGTCGTTAACCGTGACCACATGCACACCACGACCGGTAAGGGCGTTAAGATATACCGGCAGGGTGGCGGCCAGGGTTTTTCCCTCACCGGTTTTCATCTCGGCAATCTTGCCCTGATGGAGGATTATGCCGCCGATAAGCTGCACATCAAAATGACGCATTTCCAAAACCCGCCAAGCCGCCTCCCGACAAACGGCAAAGGCCTCGGGCAACAGATTGTCAAGAGGCACTCCGGCAGCGAGTCGCTCCTTAAAGAGGACGGTCTTCGCCACGAGAGAGGCATCATCGAGCTTCTGAATCTCGGGCTCCAGATGATTGATCGCCTCCACCAAGGGCTGAATGGATTTAAGAACCCGTTCGTTCTTGCTGCCAAAAATCTTTCTCAAAACAGAACCGACCATATTTGCACTCCAGAAGGTCAACACCGCCGGCATGCCGCAAGGCACACCCCGGCGCGATCATCATTTTTTATTTTTCCCAGACCAAGGCTTCTTCGTTGCAATCCGGAAATTTCGGACATTGAATACAATCACTCCACACCTTGTGGGGGAGTTCGTTTTTATCGATGGGCCGGAACGTAAGCCGCTCAAAAAAAGTGGGCTGATAGGTCAGGGTAAAGACCCTGGTAATACCGAAATGATCAGCCTCGGCCAGGCAAGCCTCGACCAGCTGCCGCCCAAACCCCTGGCCCTGTGCTTCTTCCACCACCGCCAGGGAACGGATCTCCGCCAGGTTTTCCCAACAGACATGCAGAGCGCAAATACCGAGAATCTGCCCGGCAGAAGAATCATCCGCACCGTCCTTGACCAAAACCTTGAAATCCCGGAGCTGGTCATAGAGGGAGCTCAAGGAACGACCCAACAGCAAGCCCTTGTTGGCAAAATGCTGCAACAAGGCATACATCACCTTCACATCGTCCATCCTGGCATCACGAATCATGATGGCCTCACAATTTTTTCGGTCCACCCCAGTTGGCTGGACCCCGTTCGTTCTACCATAACTCCCCGCAAAGAAAAAGATTTAGGACCCGTCACGAAATAATCTATGTCATCTTGCCCCGTTCGATACGGATTCTTATGCCGTTCTACCCCGCCAGATGAAAACATTATTTTGTTATTACAACGGCTTCCACAAAAAAGAATCAGGGGGCCTGAAGGCGGGAAGCAGGCAACAGGGCGATGTAGGCCTTGACCTTTTCCTCTTTTTCCAGCTTGGCGATAAGCTGATTGGCCTCGGCCAGCTTATCAAACTTACCCACATAGACCCGGATAAAGGGGTCGTCCTTGTCCTCGGGCGGCACGGAAAAAGCCTCATAGCCTCGACCACGCCACTGAGCCACATCCTGTTGCGCCCGCTCCTGATCCTTAACCGCAGAAACCTGGATGGCAAAAAAAGAAGGCTCAGCCTCTGCCCATTCCGTTTCGGAAGCAGGGGCCGAAGCCGGCGGTGCTCCCGCTTCCGGCGTCATATTTTTCTTTTGCTCAGGAGAGACGGGGGACACGACGGTGGCGGGGTTTCCCGGTTGCAGCGCCCCAGCAAGCTTTGCCAGCGGGGATTTCTCCTGACCCGGGGTCGGCTGGAGGATGGTCTGTCCGGCCCAGATGCCGATAATGAACATCCAGAAAAAGATGCAGCCGGTGACCAGGGTCAGACTGAACATCCCCAACAACCCCAGCTCAAAACGGACAACAAATCTGCCTTTCTGTTTCGGTGCACTCATAAGCGGATTACCCGTTGCCAGGGAACACCAGGCAACGCCTCCTCAGGCTAATCATTAACAGGACAGCCCCGGTGTCCTACATGGATTCCGGAGCGCTCACCCCAATCAGGGCAAGACCATTTCGCAAGACAACCCGCAATCCCATGGCCAGCCAGAGACGGGCGCGGCTCAATTCTTCATCCTCGGAAACAATCCGGTGCTTATTGTAGTAACTGTGGAACTGCCCGGCAACATCCTGGAGAAAGAAAACAAGCCGGTGCGGAGCCAGATCAAGGGCCGCGCCCTCCACCAGAGCAGGAAAGGCGGCCATGGCCTTGAGCAAATTGGTCTCGTCATCCAGGATGAGTCTATCGAGCGGCGCATCCGCCAAATTCCCCACAACAATCCCCTTGGCCTCAGCCTGCCTGCGGATGCTGTGCAACCGGGCATGGGCGTACTGGACATAGTAGACTGGGTTCTCCTGGCTGGTCTTGGTGGCCAGGTCCAGATCAAACTCCAGCTGGCTGTCCGCCTTGCGCATGAGAAAGAAGAACCGGGCCACATCCGGGCCGACCTCGTCGAGCAGTTCGTCTACCGTCACAAAATTGGCCTTGCGGGTGGACATCTTCACCTGCTGCCCATCGCGCAGCAGGGTGACAAACTGGTGCAGGACCACGGTCACCTTGCTCGGATCATAGCCCAGGGCCTTGACCCCGGCCAACACATCCGGCACGGTGGCAATATGGTCGGAACCGAAGATATCCACCATCCAGTCAAAGCCCCGACGGAATTTCTCCCGGTGATAGGCCATGTCTGGCAGCCTATAGGTCGGCTCCCCGGTGGACTTGATGATCACCCGGTCCTGGGGCAAGTCGAACTCAGTGCCCTTGAACCAGACTGCACCGTCCTGATCGTAGGCCAGCCCCTTTTCCCGCAGGGAGGCGACCACATCATCAACCAGGCCGTTTTCGTAGAGGGAATGTTCGTTGTAGTAGTTGTCAAAGATAATGCCCAGGCGTTGCAGAGTACCGTTGATATCGGCAAAAATAACCTGCTCGGCCTTGCGCTTGAATACCATAACATCCGGTTCATCTTTGAGAGCATCGCCCTGCTCATCGATGAGCGATTGAGCGATATCGCGAATATACTGGCCTTGATAGCCGTCTTCCGGAAAGGTAAAGGGCAACCCCAGCGTTTCAAGATACCTGGCTCGGGTGGATTCGCCCAACACCCGCATCTGTCGCCCAGCATCGTTATAATAATACTCTCTGGTTACCTGATGGCCAGTGGCGGCAAGCAGGCTGGCGATGGCGTCACCTAAAACCGCCTGCCGCCCATGCCCGACGCTCAAAGGGCCGGTAGGGTTGGCGCTGACAAACTCAACCAGCACCTTCTTGTCCTGCCCGATCTTACTTCGGCCAAAGGTTGCATCCTGACCACAAACCTCGGGCAGCACGGACTGCCAGACGGACTTGTTGATGTAACAATTGACAAACCCCGGCCCAGCGATCTCCACCTTGTCCAACAGATCAGTATGGGGGGCAAGCATCTCCACCAACTGGGCCGCAAGGGTCCGGGGGTTCTTCTTGTCTTTGCCCGCCACCACCATGGCCAGATTGGTGGCCAGATCGCCCTGGCCCGCATGCTTGGGTTCGTCCAGGGAATAACCGCCCGCCGCGGCGTCGGACCAGAATCCAGCCTCAACCCCTTGGGTAAAGCAGTGATCTATCAATGTTTTCAGGCGTGTCTTGATCATCGTATTTCTAATCCAGAAAATATTTTTGTACCTGTTCAGCTCACACTGTCAACATACACCTGACGATTGCAAGAGCCAAAAAGACAGAGAATCTCATAATTGATGGTGTCAGACCAGCGAGCGATCTCCTCAACCCTGATCTCCCCTGCCCCCTGACAACCAAGCAGCACCGCCTCATCCCCTGCTTTAATTCCAGGAATATCCGTCACATCGACCATGCAGGCATTCATGCAGATCATACCACGAACCGGCGCCCGCTGCCCAGCCAGCAATACCTCCGCCTTGCCCGCCATTCTCCGCAAGTAGCCATCGTCGTAACCCACCGGCAAGACCGCCAACCGGGTCGGCCGTTCAGTCACATACCTGTGGCCATAACTGATCCCCTGCCCTGCAGGGACCTCCTTCACCTGAAGCACCGTGGAGGCAAAACGCATGACCGGCCGCAGCTCCAGGGCGGAAGCCTGCCCCAACCAGTCAGCAGGATAACAGCCATAGAGAGAAATACCCGGTCGTACCAGATCACAGCGCATCTGGGGGTAGCGCATCAGGGTGGCGGAATTGGCAATATGATTGACCCGTCCCTCCCCACCGCCTTGCACCCGACTCAACAGTTCCTGAAACAATCCATACTGCTCTTCCGTGGTAGCATCTCCGTCCACATCGGCCTTGGGAAAATGGCTGGCGATCCCAGCAAGATAGAGCTCGGGAAACCGACGCAAGGCAGCCAGAAATGGTTCAATTTCGTGGGGCAAAAGACCTAGGCGCCCCATACCGACATCAACCTTTATCTGCACCCCTTTCCGGCAACCACCCTTTGCCGCCTGCGCGGCAAGGGCCTCCAGGGCCTCAAGGGTATAGACCACCGGGGTGAGATCATGGGCCACCGCTTCCGCCGCGCCCTGCCGGTCAACCCCGAGCATGACCACGATCTGCCCGGTTATCCCGGCCTGCCGCAGCTGCACTCCTTCTTCGACCTCTGCCACGCCAAAGGATGTGGCTCCTGCCTCGGCAAAGGCCTGGGCGGCAGGGATGAGGCCATGCCCGTAGGCATCGGCCTTGACCACCGCCAAAATACCCACCGCCGGGCCGACCAGTTTTCGCACCTGCCGAAAATTATGGCGCAAGGCGGCACGATCAATCTCCACCCTATTCCAGGAAGGTGTTCCCATACCAAGCAACCCGTTATCGCAGCGAAGAGCTTCGCGCATTCCATTCCTGCCAGATGAGCCTGCTCGATAACAAAAGCGCCCAACCAACCGCAATATATATAACACTGACCACCAGATGAGGCACGGAGGAATTACGCAACAGGCGACCACCAAGCATCATGCAGCCAACCATCCCCCACATCCGCCAAGAGTATACTCCACCAAGACACATCCCATCCGGGCGCGCCAAGATACGGGCGATATTCTTCCGGGCCGCCCGCTCAATAACCAGAAAGGCTTTCAGCGTGCCAACCCCAAGGGCCAGTCCTAAAAATACCCAAGGCACAGCCTCGACCAGGAAATAGCCCCGCGCCATCAGAAACAGACCGATGCAACTCCACATCAGGGCGGCAACCAAGAGATTGGTGCGAGTGCTTGCCCCTGGCTTCAAACGTTTCAGCCAGTTCATCCTTTCCCTCTTCGAGTTTGCCACCCCATACTGAACCCGCCCGTCGCCCGCAAATAAATAGGCCTATCCCCAATCGTGGGAATAGGCCTACACACTTCAGCAAATGTTCTGTACGCCGTTGCCCCTCGCAGAACAAGGACAACAGAATAAGGAGCCGTAACGAAATGACTCAAAAAAGCTATACGTAACGGCTCCTGTATTTTACATTACACCTCGGTGACGGTGATTGCACCCTCGGGGCAAACCTCTACACAGGTCTCACAGCCCAGGCACTCGTCAGCATTCACAGCTTCGGCCTTGCCGTCAACCATCTCATACACCTGCGCGGGGCAAGCGTTTACGCACTCTGCATCACCGGCACATTTGTCCTTATCAATGTCAATCTGCCACATAGTACTTCCTCCATATAAGGTTTAAAAAATTGATAAACAAGATCGCACTGCCACAAAACGGGGCAGAATATCGAGCCCATTGCTTCCGGGAAAAGACACAAATTTCCCTTTCCCTCTAATGCACCACCATTTTTTTGTCAATAAAAAAGAATCCGCGCCACAATCAAGGAGAACACGAGGGAAAAAGACGATTCAGGTTGACCAGTTTGCTCTGATCTTTTAGGATACCAGCCGTTGTTTCTTTGCAGGCGTTTCCCTGGTATTATCCTCAAAACTGTCCCAAAAAGGCCCATTGTTATGAGCAGCAAACCAAAAATAAAGAAAAAGACCACCCCAAGCCCGGAACTCAAGGCCCAGAAAAATGAAGAGGCCATGATTGCTGGCATCCTGGAAGGGAGTCCCGACGGGGTCGGGGTGGCCGTTATCCGCCTGGAATGCGGCTGCCGGAAAATGGCGGCAGTTGACTGCAAGGGGGAACCCGCCAGCAAGGTGATCATCTACCGGGATGAGGCCGAGAGCATCTGCGAGGCGTGCAAAGAAGACAACGGCGCCTTTGCCAGAGTGACGACCCAATTCATCCACTGGCAGGAACCCATGCCCGATGGCGCCACCCGAATGAAGATCGAGGCCAAGGTTCTCGGCAGTTACACCAGCCACTGACCAAGCCTTTAGCGCTTATCGGCTGAAAATCACCACAACTCCCCAGCCAGCAGTGGCGGGGGGCAGGCTATTTACTGCACACCCCGAGGTATTTCCCCTTGGTCTTCACCACCTGTTTCGTGGATTGTCCTTGCCCCTGGGTTGTCATGGTCATGGTACTGTCCATGACCTCGCCGGTGTAAGTGGCAACCCCGTCCCCTTTAATTTTCATCCCTCCATCATCGCAAACGGTGCTCCAGGTAATCGTGTTGCCCTTGCGTTCCATCTTGGTTGCCTTGCACTTACTCTCGGTTTTCTGATCCGAAGCGGGGACCAGATCGTCCTTGGTGATACATTTGACCACCGTCGAACGCATGGTATTCGCCCGGGTGGAGACCGACATCCCCGGAGGCAGCTTCACTCCCGGAGGCAGGGCAGGCATCTGCGGCATTCCTTCCATCTGCATCTCAGAAGTAAACTCCCACTTGCCTTCACGGATACCATCCGCGGCGCCTGCCGCCCCTGCCAAGAGCAAGACCGCCGCCAATCCCAAAACAACCGCCCGTAATCCCTGTTGCATTTGCACCCCCTCCATTTTTTTGATAAAAAATCAGCCTGCGAGTGGACATATCCAGAATGGCCCTCAACACAGGGCGGCACCGACCTTAATCCCGCACCGCGCGATACTCCCGCGCCCTCGCCACGAGGGCGGGAGCCCAGGCCGGAGTGCCCAACGCGTGGATATGGGTATACAGCGCCAGCACATTTTTGAACACCAACCCATCGCGGCCACCGCTAAACCCCACTCCGCGCTCCATCCGCAGGGCAAGATGGGCAGCCTCGCCGCTCCACTCTTCCACCCGGCTGTAGCGGAACTCGTGTCCCTTGATCTCGGTCCCCTCGGAATAATACGGATTTTCCCCCTCAGCCTTCAGCACAGTATAGCCATGAGCCTGGGGTTTTTTCCTCAGGCCGAACCGCACCGGGAAAAGGCCCACCAGGGGGAAAACCTCCTCTCCAAGCACCATGCTCTCGCCAAGATAGATCAGGCCGCCACACTCAGCGTAGATGGGCAGCCCGGCCTCGGCTGCTCTTTTCAGGGAGGTCCGAAAGGAGACATTGGTGGACAGCGCTCCGGCACTGGTTTCCGGAAAACCCCCGCCAATATAGAGACCATCAAGCTGCGGCAGCACCGGGGCGGTCAGGGCATTGATCTCCACCAGCTGGGCGCCGCAACGGACCAGCGCCTCCAGGTTTTCCGCATAATAGAACTGAAAGGCCGCATCCTTCAGGATACCGATCCGCACCGGCTCTTCTGCTCCATTCAGCCCTTGGCGCGGCACGTCCCGCTCGCTGGCGCAGGGAGCCATCATCTTTTCTATCCCGACAAGATCCAAATATTGCACAGCCTTCCCGGCCAGGGTCTGCACCGCCACCTCGGCTCCCGCATGCTCCGGGCAAGGAGTTATCCCCAGATGCCGCTGCGGGAAGGCGTCTTCTTTGGAACGGGGCATGGCACCCAGAACCGGGATCCCGGTATACTGTTCCACCGCCTGCCGGACCAGGGCCTCGTGCCGGGGTGTGCCCACCCGATTCAAAATCACCCCGCCAATTTTCACCTCCGGATCAAACTGCTGGCAGCCCAACACCAGGGCCGCCACAGTGCGGGTGGTCTTGGTGCAGTCAACTACCAACAGCACCGGCAGAGCCAAGGCCTTGGCAAGCTCGGCCGTGCTGAAAGTTCCCTCGGCATCAACCCCGTCATAAAGGCCTCGGTTGCCCTCAATAATAACCAACTCCCGCCCGTACACATGGGTGCGGAAAGAATGGCTGAGTGCTTCCGGGGCCATGAGATAGGGATCAAGATTGTAGCAGGGATAGCCGGCAGCCAGGGCCAACCAGCCGGCGTCAATGTAGTCCGGCCCTTTTTTGAAAGGCACAACCTGCCGCCCCTGCTCGGCAAAGGCTGCTGCCAGTCCCACCGCGACTACGCTTTTACCCGAGCCGCCTCCCAACCCGGCCACCACCAGACCCTTTGCTGAATATCCTTGCTCTGCGGCCAAGCCCTTCCCTCCCGTAGTCATCGTCTCCCCTAAATCCACATTTTGATCATCCCGCGCACAGGAAACCATCTGGTGCTTCTGCTGTCAAGCGGTTGCGCCAGACCAGTTACGGCAACAATCGAGTCCGGCAAAGATTTTGACGAAGTTTTCACCATATGGTACTTTGACCCACTTGCACACCGCCACAGCCATGCTTATATATATCCCACTTTGGCTGTTTGCCGGTACTTTCCGTACCAAGCCTTTTTTTTCTGAAACGCCATCTGCTTTTTTTCGAGATTACAAAGCGGATTTACGATTTTCAACCATTTTGAAGGATGAGGACTCCCCATGTCTGCCCAACAAGAAGATCTGAGCAAGATCATTGAAGAGCTGGAACAAAAATGCATTGAACTCCCGGACAATATCGTGGCCCACCACCATCTGGCCCTCGTCTACCGCAAGGCAGGAAGAACTGCCGATGCCATGCGCTCACTGGAAAGATGCCTGGAAATCGACCCGCATGCCGTGGAGGCCCTGATCAACATCGGCGCCATGCATTTTGAACAGGGCGACCTGGACAAGGCACTGGCCGCAAACCAAGCAGCGGTGCAGGTCAATCCGGCCCTGGCCCAGCCCCACAACAACATCGGCCTCATCTGGCAACAGAAAGGCGAAACCGACAAGGCCATCGAGGCCTATACCATGGCCACCATGAACGACCCGAAAATGCACATGGCTTGGATCAATCTGGCCTCAGCCCAGGTCATGGCCGGCAATTTTGCGCTTGCGGTCAAAGCGGCCAAGGAAGCGGTGAAGCTTGAACCAGACATCCCCATGGCCCACAACAATCTCGCAGTGGCGCTCTATTACAACAATGATTTCCTGGCGGCTAAAAAGTCGCTGACCAAGGCGAAGGAGCTCGGCTATGCGGTTGATCCGCGCCTGGTCGAGGCCATCGAGAACGAGCTGTAATCATGGCAAAAGACGCACAGATAAAGCTCCGGCCCTGGTGCCCTTTCTGCGGCCAGGATGTAGGACGCCCCAAGGAACCGGTGCAGCGCAAGCTGGACGAATTCACCGTGGGCGAATGCCAGTGCGGCGCGACTTACACCTGCGATCCCACCGGCTTCAATGTGGGAGCAGCCATGGTCGAAGCCATAGTCCATGCCTGCGACGACAACTGGGACCTGGCCTGGGAACTGCTTCCTGATGAGGATTATCTCACGGGTCGGATCGACAACTACGACGAGCAGACCCACCAGGTCTTCGAAACCAAGAATGTCGATGGCCGCAAGGTGTCAGGGGTCCTCTATTTTGTCCGACTCAACCGGGAGCTGGCCACCCTTGCCAATCGGCTACACACGGACAAGAATGCGAAGGACAGCGCTCTTTGCCAGGAAGATCCAGCAAGCGACCTCCCACCCATGGAACCAGCCCGCGACCCCAAACGCAAGAAGAAGCTGGCCGACAAGGTCACAGTCACCAGAATGGTGTGGAACCAAGACATCGACGGCCTGGTTGACCTGGCCTTCGACGATCTCAAGACCCTGCGTTTCATCCAGCGATTGCTCTATGATCCGGATGAGGGCAAACGCTGGCAATGCGCCCATATCCTGGGCCAGGTCTGTCGACGGCTCTCCACCCGAAAACCTGGAGCCGTGAGCGACCTGCTGCATCGCTTGTACGAGGCCTGTTCCGACTCAGCCGCCGCTCACTGGGGGCTGCTGGAGTCCATCGGCTCCATCATCGCGGCGCGTCCCGACATCTTCGGCGCCTTTGCCAGGCACCTGCTCATGCACCGGGGAGTTGCCTCCACCAGGGTTCAAGTGTTGTGGGCCTTGGGCACCTTGGCGGAAAAAAGGCCGGACCTTGTTCGCGCCACGCCGTTCTACAGCCTCTTTCCCTTTGTCACCCACCCAGAGGCTATTACCAGAGGACACGCAGTCCGGCTTATGGGACGGATTACCGCCACCGAGGTGGAAAGCGAGATTGAAAAATTGACCGGCGATGACGCCGAATTAACCATTTATGAGCAGGGGCAACCCGTGCACACCACCGTGGCGGAACTTGCCAGGGAAGCACTCGCCCGGCTGCACAAAGCAAAAGAGCCCAAAAATGACTGAACAGGAAAAGCAGAAACAGGAAGTGAAGGAAGAAAAAAGCCAGGCCCAACTCGACTACGAGGCCGGACAGGAGTTTCTCAAGAACCTCGAACCGGCCCAGGCTGCCAATGCCTTTCACAATGCCCTCATCGCCTTTGAACTCGAAGGCAATGAAAACGGCATTGCCAATGCAGCGGACAAACTGGGCGATATCTGCGCGAAACGCGGAGATGTAGCAACGGCCATGAGCCATTATGACCGGGTCTATGCCATCTGCCAGAAACACACGGATCGCTTCAGCCTTTTTTCCATCGAAAAGAAAAAAGCCAAGCTTATGTATGACGCCAAAGACTACGACCAGGCCATCCGCCTCTATAGCGAGGTCCTGGATGAATACGGCGCCCTGCGCAATCCCCAGGGCTCAGTGGATACGCTGGAGACTCTGGCGGAAATCTATCTAGCCAAGGGGGAAAAGAGCAAAGCGGCGGATGCATACCGGACAATAGCCGCGATCCACACAAGCTTCAAACACAACCGCCATGCGGAGAAATTTCTGCAAAAAGCAGAGGAAACCGAGAAGGGCTAAAGAGCGCGGGGAGATTTCCCCGCGAATACAATCCTATTTTTCCCCTGCAGCAATGAGGGGGGCAGCAAAAGCGCTGAATACAGACGGCTCAAGAATCACCGCAGCGATGGGCCAGCGTCTTGCACCCTTTTCTTCTCCTGCCAACTGAACGGAAAGATTGTGGAGTATCCGCTGCAGGGAGGCAAGATTGACCGTGGGGTAGGTTTTTCCCGGCTCAAATCCGGAAAAACCGCAGACATGCCCCTTGCCGTCAATTACCGTGGGAATCCCGTAAGTCCTGCAGTTTACCGGGCGTGCTTCATAGCAGAGACAGAACCCTTGTCCATCAAGAAGCGGACACCTGATCCTAGCCACGGCCGGATCAAGACCCGCAGCCATAATCTGCTCCCAGGTTTGCCGTGCTTCATGCGCCGCAACCGCTATCTCTTCCCGCACCGTTGAATCCAACCGTTGTAAATGTCCCTGCAGATTGACCGCCTCAACAAGCGAGACATCAAAAACAGCCTGACAACAATCCGCGCACCCCTTCCCGCAGGTGATCGCCTCGGGATGCGCCTGACGCACAGCCTCAAATGCCTGATCAATGGCGATAAAGAGTGTGTCCAAATCATTGAGCATGATCAGCCTCCCCTCCCAAAAAAGCTAGCAGAAACATCACAAAAAAAAATGCAGAGGAAACCCTCTGCATTTTTCATATCCCAGCTGAAAAACAAAAAAACTAACGATGTTCTTCGTCTTTGGCCCGACCTTTTGCAGCGTACATGGTGGTGCTGCCGCTGGACCAGAAGTCCATCTTGCCTTCCTTGACCAGGTCGTTGGCCGCGTTCTTTACGTCACGGGGCTTGGCGTCGGGATCGCAGGCATAAAAATCCTTAACATAGAGCTGGGGCTTGGGAGCAGTCATCGCTTTTTCAAGGATAGCTGCTTTCAACTCGTCTTTGCTTAATGCCATGGTACTTACTCCTTTCAATAAGGTTTTACGCAAGCACATCTACAACCAAAAGAACAAGGCCAGTAGTTCACAGGACAAAGGAACCACTGACCCCGATTCTAGTGAACAGCGTTCACACTACTTGATGTGGCTGGTGAACTTGAACTGAGTGGTAGTTCTCCAAGTATCATAGGCCAGACGATAATCGTCAACGGACTTGATGGTGAAGGGAATACCGGTCTTTTCAAAGAATTTCTCCCAACCGATCCGAGCGGCCCACTCGCCAACACGCTCATACTTACGAGCATCCTTGGCATAGGTCTCAAGGATATTCTTCACTGCGGCAACGGTCTCAGGCCAACGGGGCGGAGTGTTGGGCAGGAAGGGAATAACCAGCTTGGAGAACATCGGCATGGACCTGGAGTTGGAAACCTTACCGCCAACCAGGATTGCGATACCGTCACCATCCGGATCAGCCAAAGGCATGGCCGGACACATGGTGTAGCAGTTACCGCAGAACATGCAACGCTCGGCATTTACCTTAACGGACTTGACGTCCTCACCCTTGCTGTTCTTCGCAGTGGCAGGCTTTACCGCACCCAGAGGACATGCGGAGATAGCCAGGGGCAACTCGCAAAGGCCGCTGATCGCATCGTGGTCGATCATCGGCGGTTTACGATGCACGCCGAGGATGGCGATGTCGGAAGCATGAACCGCGCCGCACATGTTCAGGCAGCAAGCCAAGGCAACACGAACCTGAGCCGGCAGCTTGTGGCTGACGAAGTAGTCGAACAGCTCATCCATAACCGCCTTAACAACGCCGGAAGCGTCGGTAGCCGGAGTATGGCAGTGGATCCAGCCCTGGGTGTGTACGCAGTTGCTGACAGATGCGCCAGTACCGCCAACGGGGAAACGGTTGCCGCGGCCCTTCAGATCGTCCAGCAAAGGCTGAACCTTGGCCTTGGAGTCAACCATGAACTCAACATTGTTCCGGGTGGTCCAACGAACGAAGCCATCGCAATGCGCATCGGCAACGTCGCAGATCTCACGGATCAATTCAATACTGATAAGACGGGCTGCACCAACACGGACGGTGTAGCACTCGTCGCCGCTCTCACCCTTATGCATCAAAACGCCGGGCTGAATGATCTCGTGGTACAGCCATTTGCCGTAGTTCTTTTTAACTACCGGCGGAAAAAACTGCTCGTAGTGTGGCGGACCGATGTCTGTGATTCTGTCGGCCATCGGATTCGCTGGATCGTAACCCATGATAATTCCTCCTTATATCGTGAAATCAGATAAGTTCAATGTAGTATCAAACAACAGCCACGCACCTTACTGGGCGTTACGCTTACGGAATTCAACAACATCACGCTCAAAGCCGCCCTCAACCTCGTCTTCCTGCCAGAATACATAGGGGTTGGAACGGGGCTCTTTCACATGCTGCGGCACAGGCGTAACATCCATAACCTTCAGGAAGGTGGGCAGCCCGATACGCATGATGGTCTCACCAACACGCTCGCGGTTTTTGCCGACTTCCATCCACCAATCCCAGATCTTCTCGATAACTTCGATAACCTCTGCGTACTCGGTATCCTTGTTGATCTCAAGGAAGGGAATGGTCATGGTGGCGAACTGAGCACCGTCAAGAATCGGGGCCTTAGCACCAACACAGATGGTTGCACCCTGCTTGAGGCCGGGACGCAGTGCGCGGGGCATTACGTTGAGGCAATGCATGCAACGGGTGCATTCGGAGTTGTCGATCTTGAGGGTATCGCCTTCCATCCACATACAGCCGGTGGGGCAGAGATCAAGAACTTCAGCTTTGATGTCGAACTTGCCCCAATCCTTGCCAGAATGTGCACCAGCGTTGGGAGCAAACTCGCCCTTGATGTAGCCCTGAACCGCAGCCTGGTCGATGCGGATGTCATCACGCCAGGTGCCGATAACAGCAAAGTCGGAACGGGCGATGGCGGCAACGCAGTCGTTGGGACAACCGGAGAATTTAAACTTGAACTTGTAAGGGAAAGCCGGACGATGGATCTCGTCCTGGTAATGCATGGTCAGAGTGTGGCAGAGATCCTGGGTGTCGTAGCAACCCCATTCGCAACGAGCCCGCCCGAGGCAACACTCAGGGGTCCGCAGATTGGAGCCGGAACCGCCGAGATCCTGATTCAGGTTGTGAGTCAGGTCGTAGAACAGGGGCTCCAGGTTCGGGGTGGTGGTGCCGAGGAGAACCAGGTCGCCGGTGGAACCGTGCATGTTGGTCATACCGGAACCATATTTCTCCCAGAGGTTACAGATGTCGCGAAGTTTCGCGGCGCTGTAAAACTTACTGGAAGGCTGGTTCAAACGTACGGTGTGAAAATGGGCCACGCCGGGAAACCGATCCGGAACGTCAGAGTAACGGCCAACGATACCGCCGCCGTATCCGAAAACACCAACGATGCCGCCGTGTTTCCAATGGGTAATCTTGTCTCTGAAAGACAGCTCAAGCTGACCCAGAATGTCAAAACATTCGGGTTTTTTCTCTGCCTGACGCTTCAGGTCAGTGACGAAACTCGGCCACGGGCCTTTTTCGAGCTCGTCCAACAAAGGCGTATCATGCTTCGGCATTGTCGATTCCTCCCTTACTAAGGTAAATTAATAGGTTTCCAATAAATAAACAGTTCGCCCCGCACCATTATTTCCCACTCGTAGCACTAGAGGGGCTTTCGAGGCGGAGCGATTGTAACTACTTGCAAAATGTGAACAGTCATTCAGTCAGAGGACCATAGCCATTGCCGCACTCTTTGTCAATAAAAAATGACATGCTTTCAGTCCACGTTTTTATCTCTGCGGATTTTTGTTCTTTTCCTTTATCTCACGGGCGTTACCGGTCTTTTTTCCAAAGACAATCCGACGCTGGCTCCCTCCCCATTTGATACGTTTTTTCCTCCCAAACCGGCACGCGCACGAAGGTGTTTATCTCCTCTTTTTTTTCCTGTACAGTGGAGCCATCCCTTAACGTCAAGCCACTCTTACTATCCAGACGACGCCAAGGTTATTTTGTTACGATGATTTACCCGCGAGGAAGCTCCTGTGCCAAGACCAAAGAAAATACGCCATTGTGAAGGCGCCAGATGCGGCAAGGCCTTCAAGCCCACCCGCATCCCCCTGGCGGAATTACAGCACATCCCTCTTCTCCAGGATGAGCTGGAAACCTTGCGGCTTTGCGACTTGCAGGGCTTGACCCAGGAACAGGCCGGAGGCAGCATGGGAATATCACGGGGAACGGTGCAGAGAATTCTGACCACGGCCCGACGCAAGGTAGCCCAGGCTCTGGTGGAGGGCGCTGCCCTTATTATTGAAGACAGCCCCACACCCCAGGAAGAAATTAAGGGGTGAGCTCAGTGCCCCTCACCGTGACAGTTGCCGCCCCCCTTGCAGGCCTGGGTGGGCTCCATCAGGATCAGCTTGTTTTCAACCATCCCGGACACAACATCGGCAACCGTTTCGAAAGCATGCCGGGCAGCAAAGTAGACCTCAATACCGACCTGAGCGAAGCCTTGGAGCGGTCTCGCCCCCATCCCCGCCACGAGAATGGCGTGCACACCATGCTCTTTCAGCACGCCCACCGGCTCCATGCAGCCGCCTGCGCCATGCGCGACGCTGGGAACCGTATTCACCCCAACAACCTTGCCGTTTTCCAAATCAACCAGGGTAAACAGGTCACAATGCCCGAAATGCTCGGAACGGCCGCCTTCTAGTCCGCCTGGATTGTTTGATGGTACCGCTATCCGTTTCTTCTCCATGATATTTCCCCTTCCGTTTTACAACGTGTTTGAGTTTATTATTTGTTCTTTACTCTGTACTCGGTGCTGGGCCAAAAATTCTGTCGGTGTATTTCACATACCAGGCCGCAGACTGCACCTGGATGATATAGGAGAGTGCAATGATCAGCGCGGTATCCGCCCCCTTGCTCCCGAAGGCGTTGATGGCAATGGCGAGAGCGATGGAGAGATTGCGCATGACCGTACCGTACACCAGGGCAATGGCATCCCCACGCGCGAAGAACAGCTTGCCGATCACGGTACTCAGGGCATAATTAAAGGCATAAATAATCAACAACGGCACAAAAATACTACCCAGAATGGCCGGATTTTCGGCGACCCCCCTGGCCTTCAGAGCAATGGCCACAAAAACGATACCCAACACCCCCACCGTGGACAGGGAGGGGAAACGGGGGGCCCAGGTCTTTTTAAATTCCTGCACCCCATATTTTTTCAAAAACACCTGCCTGGTGACATAGCCAAGAGCCATGGGCAGAAAAACAATCATCATGATCTGCTTGACCACAAGCATCAGATCCACGTCAACCTTGGCGCCCATGAGCACCTGCACATAAAGAGGCGTTGCCAGCGACCCTAACGTCAGGCCAATCACGGTCATATTGATCGCCGCATACAGGTTTCCCTTCGCGAAACCGGTCCAGGAAATGGTCATGCCGCTGGTGGGCAGCAGAGATGCCAGCAACAATCCGAGAGCCAGATAGGGTTGTTCCGGAAAAAAATATTTTCCCAGAAAAAACGCCACAAAGGGAATAATGGCAAAATTGATACACTGCGTAGCCACCTGTAGCCTGACATTCTTGATCCCCTCCTGAAGGTGCTTGATGTTCAAGGTCACCATCATGGGGTAGACCATGAGAAAGGTCAGGGGCATGATCAGCGCTTTCAAATTTTTCAAAGTCGCCGGGGTGGCGGTGATTCCCAGCAAATAGCCCACCGCCATCATGGCCGGGATGGCCACCACCAGCCGCTTGTTGATCTTGATCAAAAAATTCCACATAACAGACCTCTCCCTCCTTATTGTGTCCCGGAGATTACCCTTCCCGGCAGCGAAGCCTATTTCGCTTCTTCAATTATCTCCGTTATTTTCTTGTATGTCTCTGCCAGGGAGGCCGGGAACTGCTCGTCATCAATAACCGCCCTGATGTTGTCGGCGCTGTAGCTCAAAAACCGGATCTGAGTTTTACCGTTCTGGGTGAAGGTCATGATAAACTTGGGCATCAGCACCGCCCGCTCTGGATTGGCGGAAAGACTTCTGGCCGCCTTTTCCGGCTTGCAGATCTGGATCATATGCAGATCAAAATTCTTGGCAACCTCTGCCCCATGCTTGCCAAAGGACTGGGACATCTCCATGTTTTCTTCGTTATGGATGATAAAGCCGTACTTTTTGACCACCGTGCTGAGATCCTTGACAAACTGGCTGTTGCTCTTGCTGGTTTCTGTTGCAAAAAGATTGTCTCGTTTCATTCTTCGGCTCTCCTTGCTCATCTATTTTTTTATAGGGGCAGATGAAAAATTATGTGCATATACCCATAATACAAGGACCAACCAAACCCTGTCAAGTAAGAATTTAAGGAAACAATAAAATATTAAGATACCGAGCCGAAACGTTTGACACCCAGATTCTTTCGCGATAGGTTACACCATTCTTCGGAAAACCAGACAACCTGATCAACATGTATCGATAAGGGAAAAAAAACCATGGGTAAAAAAATCGTCATCATCGGCGGGGTTGCCGCCGGGCCAAAATCAGCCTGCCGTGTAAAACGCCTCATGCCCGATGCCGAGGTGACCATCATCGATCAGGACAGTCTGATTTCCTATGGTGGCTGCGGCATCCCCTATTTTGTTTCCGGCGATGTCTCCGACGAAAAAGAACTGCGCAACACCAGCTTCCACATGACCCGGGACGAAACTTTCTTTCTCAAGGCCAAGGGAGTCACGGCCAGAACCAACACCCTGGTCTTGGCCATCGACCGCAAAGAAAAACTCGTGCTCGTTGAAGATCTCACCTCCGGCGTGCAGGAGTCCATCCCTTACGACAATCTGGTCCTTGCCACCGGTGCCCGACCCAACGTCCTGCCCATTCCCGGCGCGGATCTCGACGGGGTCTTCACCATCAGCGACCTGCACAAGGCCATTGCCATCAAGGAACGGGTCGCCAAGGGCGAGGTAAGCAACGTGGTGGTCATCGGCGGCGGCGCCATCGGCATCGAGATGGCCGAGGCCTTCACCG
>CALMMG010000045.1 GCA_937868185.1 uncultured Pseudomonadota bacterium | reverse complement strand
CAAGGTGGGCATCCTGCACATTGGTGATGCAGGCGATGTCCGGGTCCGCGATTTCGGTGAGCCTGGCAATCTCGCCGGGCTGATTCATGCCCATCTCCAGCACCGCAAAATCGTGGTGAAATTCAACCGGCAACAGGGAAAGCGGCAACCCAATCAGATTGTTAAAATTACCTTGCGTCTTCAACACGTTGTATTCCCTGGTCAAGATCGCAGCGACCATCTCCTTGACCGTGGTCTTACCGCAGCTTCCGGTCATCGCCAACACCTGGAGATCCGGCATCAGCGATCTCCGATAGGCGGCCAGATCCCCAAGAGCGCGGAGGGTATCCACCACCTGCACCACCGGGACCGGCGGCATCTTCTCGGGAACCGTATCAACCACCAGCCCAGCAGCCCCTTTTTCCACGGCTTGCGCGAGATACGCATGGCCGTCAAAATTCTCCCCGCGCAAGGCCACGAACAGATCTCCCGGCTCGATGGCCCGGCTGTCCGTGCAAACCCGGCGGAACCCCGCCTTGGTCCTGCCGGAAAGAAACCTCCCTCCCGTGGCGAGAAGCACTTGGGACAACGTCCAGACCGGATTCTGCATGACACCACCGCCTGCGTCAGAATTCTTTTCCGTTCTTCCTTTTTTCATGCCGCAAGCACCTGTTTTCCGCAACGTTGCCAAATCCATCATTCCTCCCCCTCTCTGAGAGCTTGCCTACTTCTTCCGACCCATTACCAGTTGATCACCGCCGCCTGAGCTGCGGCTTCCAGCCTGTCATCGAAAAAGAATCTCCCCTCCGGGGTTATCTGATAGGTCTCGTGTCCCTTACCGCACAGCAACACCACATCGTCGGCACGGGCATGGCGAATGGTTTCCCTGATTGCCTCTCGACGGGAGGGCACAATGTCATAGCCATGCATTGCTTCCCTCTGAAGAAGGGCCTCAAGGCGCAAGCGCGGCAGGGCGGTTTCCAAAATTCCCGCTTCAATGTCCCGCAGGATGGCAACAGGTTTTTCGCTCCGGGGATTATCCGAAGTCAGCACAACCACATCGGCCATCGATCCAGCAACCTTGCCCATCAGAGGACGCTTCCCACGGTCGCGGTCCCCGCCGCAGCCGAAAATAACGATCAAGCGACCCGTGGTGAGGCGCCGCATGGTCTGTAGCACATTGGCCAGCGCATCCGGAGAGTGGGCAAAATCAACAAAGACACTGACCCCAGTTGGAGACTGAACCCTCTCCAAACGTCCAGGCGCAGCATTGGCTTGCGCCAGACCGGCAACAATCTTCTCACCCGAAACCCCAAGAGTCACTGCCACTCCAACCGCTCCGAGGATATTTTTCAGGTTGAAGGTGCCAACCAGATCGGAACGAACCTCCAGTTCTCCGGCCGGTGTTACCAGACTGGCCACCGTTCCGGCCAGACTTTCCCGAGCCTCCCGCACCGCCACCTTGGTTCCGGAAAAACCGCAGTCAACCAGAGTCCTGCCTTTTTTCCCCGTGTAGCCCAAGTCCTTATCGGCCCGCAATTCAACTAACAGTCGCCGACCCCAATCGGTATCGGAATCACCCCGGTCCTCGAGGATGACCACTGCCTTGCCATCGGGTTTCATGTATTCGGTAAAGAGCATTTTCTTGCTGGCGAAGTAACTGGTCATATCCCCATGAAAATCAAGATGATCCCGGCTCAGATTGGTAAAAAGAGCCGCATCAAAGAGAATCCCCGCCACCCTTTTTTGTTCAAGGGCGTGGGACGAGGTCTCCATGATGACATGGGTGACACCGTTATCCGCCATCTCAGCCAGGATGCGGTGCAGGCTTACCGGATCAGGAGTGGTAAACGGGGCAGGAATCTCCACTGCGTTATACCGATAATTCACGGTACCGATCACTCCGGGGTTGCCACCACCCTGCCGAATGATAGACTCCAGAAGATAGGTTGTCGTGGTCTTGCCGTTGGTGCCGGTGATCCCGATCATGACCATCTTCCGGGCTGGTTGGCCGTAAAAACTTGCCGCCGCCTGCCCCAGCGCCTTTGGCGTATCGGCAGCCTCCAGACAGGCGACCTTGGCATGCTTCCAGCCCCGACAACGACCCTTGCCAACCAGCACAGCGTCACATCCTTTTTTTACTGCAGCGTCCAAAAAGTCATGGCCATCCACGGTCAACCCCGGGATGGCAACAAACAACGAACCGGGTCCAGCCTGACGGGAGTCGGCGGTAATTCTGCGTATCGCTTTATCTTGCAGCCTGTCCAGATTCACGATTCCCATCTCCACAGCCATTTTCCGTAAAGATACTGCGGCAAGGTTATTGTTTTTTCCCATGTCCAGTACCCGGCTTCTCGCTCACTGCATCGCTTTCAGGTGCAGCACACACTGTTCAACGCCTCTCACAGCTGTCCCGGCCAAAGGATACTGGCTTGCCACCTGGCCTGACCCGACGATCTGCAACCTCACTCCATACTGTTGCAGGATCTGCATCGCCTTGCGCCCACTCAGGCCCCGGACATCAGGCATGACGAGCCCTTGCGGCCCTTGAGCCAAAGTCGCCGGCAGGGCGGATTTGGCTTGAATCATTTCCATTTTTTTGTAGTAGCCTGTTTCGCGCACCGCCAGCTCCCTAGCCGTGGGAGGCTTCACCTTATTCTGGAGAGCGGTTCTCGCCTGGGGCATCATCTCTTCCGCAAGGTCCCGAACCGGCGACTTGGCCACGGGATCGATATGAGCGCCCTCGAGCACAACAATCATAGCTATTTCAGGGCGTTCCAGTGGGGCCATCCCCAGGAGAATACTCTCCATTATAGGCTGGACCGTGCCCGCTTTTTCGCTGCCTTCTTTTGCCGACGGGACCTGGTTCGCCGGTGCAAGATTTTTTTGCAGTAACGATTCGATAACAAAACTACCTCGGCCAACCCCAGCCGCCTTTTTCATTTCGCTACGCATAGCCGCGCTTACCTCAGGCCGCACGACAAACTCCCCGATTCCCTGCCGAACCGGCACATCCCACACCTGATCGTCCTGCCAGACAGCACGAAGCACATGGGGGGTCATCACCTGGCCTCCGTTGAACAACCGACAAAATGCCGACAGCAACGCCAGAGGGGTTGCTGTCGTGGCAAAATCTTTTTCAGCACGCGGGACCAGAACCTTTGCCGATTCAGGGGAATTTTCCATCGGCATGGCGACCGTCTTATTCACCGGGCCGACATTTACGTCCTTTGAGGAAAACAACGCCTCAGGCAAATCTACCTCACCCTTGACGGTCAAGCCTATTTTGTCTGCAAAAGCGTTGAACTCGTCACGCCCCACCGGCGTCTGACCAAAGCCTACGCCCTCTGGAGAAATATACTTGCCATCCTGCACCACATTCCAAACAGCCTTCTGAAGCACCGTCTCCTGCTCCGGGACTGTTTCGTTTTCCGACACCCCGGTTTTTTTCTGGGCAATCCTGTTATCCATAGCCGCTGCCGCCTGGAACAGGCGATCCATTGCGCCAAGATCAAGGATATCTTCAACGGCCCGATTCCTCCGCGCCTCAGTGCTGAATTCCCAGAACCGATTAGGATCATAATCCGGCAGACTGGCCAGTCCGATAATCTCGCCTGTATCCGGGGCCATGAGGACAGCCACCCCAGCTTTCGCCCCCGTGCTTCCAACAAGGGCTTTCAGCTTTTGCTCCAAAATGTTCTGCAGGTGAATATCAAGGGTCAGGATAAGACTGGCGCCGTCGCTCCCCTCCGCTATTTTCCTGCTCACCCCGGCAGCTGCCAGTCTTGGGTCATACACCCCGCCGCCCCGCAGAACGCTGTCATAATAAAACTCAACCCCGGATAACCCCTGCTCATCCTTGAGAAAACCTATCACATGGGCACCAAGCTGGTTACCCGGATAAAATCTCTGCACCTGGTTGATGCGGTAAACCCCTTTCAGGTTGAGGTCGGCGATTTTCACCGCCTTCTCACGGGAAAGGTCCCTGCCAAGCCAGGCAAAACTTCTTTCCCCCTTCAGGGCCGAAAGAATATTTTTTTCGTCCACTCCAAGAATTTTTGCAACCTCACGGGAAACTTCCTCGGGCGACTCAAGCTCCAATGGCCTTGCATACAGGGAACTCCGTTGAAAGCTCACTGCCAGTTCCATGAAGTTCCGGTCATAAATATTTCTCCGGCCTCCGCCTGTGACGGCGGTAACCTGTTCCTCTTTTTGCCCGTCGCCCGCTACCTGCGCACTGTTACTCCCAAAAAACTGACTTTTTATAGCCACCCCCGCAAACACCACCGCCAGCAACAAAAAAAATCCGCCCACTATGGCAGGGCGACGGTCTCTTCCCTCACTTGCCCGCTTTTTCATGCCGGGGCCTTATGGCCTTCTCATCTGCTTTTCGGAAGGCGGGAACAATCCCAGCCCCCCTGCCGCAGCTTCGATTTTTCCCTGTTGCAGCAACGCTTCCTTTTCTGCAGAGAGCGCCACATTGACAGCGGTGAGTTCGACTTTTTCCTGTTTCCCCTTATCGAGCTTGCCGAGACCGTCCTGCAAAGCAACACCAAACCAGAGACTGCTGACGACTCCCAGCAGCATGGCGCCCACCGTTATTACCCCAATAATCCTGAAAGGCTTTTCGCCATCCGACCTGCCACCCCGCCGGCCGGAAACCCTTTGCCTGTTGCCGCCCCCACCTGAATATTTTTTTGCATAATCCCGCATCTCAGGTTCTTCCTCTCGCGGCAACCCGCAACTTAGCGCTTCTTGCCCTGGGGTTGCGCAGGCATTCTGCGCGGCCTGGGGTAAGGGGCTTAGGGGTGATCACGTCGAGCAGAGGGTTTTCCCGAAAAGCCTGTTTTACCAGGCGATCTTCCAGGGAATGGAAAGAGATGACACAGAATCTGGCCCCAGGCGCAAGTAGGGTGGCGCCATCGGCCAAAACCTGCTCAAGGCTGTCAAGCTCACGATTCACGGCGATGCGCAAGGCCTGAAAAACCTTGGTGGCCACATGGATTTTGGGGGGATGAAACCGTTTGGGAATGGCCTGATCTACAAGGGCGACAAGCTGGTCGGTGGAAACAATCTTCTCTTTCCGCCGGGCCTCGACAATCCACTGGGCAATCCTTCTCGCCTGGTATTCTTCGCCATAATAAAAAAAGATATCCGCCAGCTCTTCTTCGGTTGCCTCATTGACCAACTCGGCGGCCGTGGTGGCCTGGCGCTGGTCCATCCGCATATCAAGCGGCTCGCTGCCTTTAAAGCTGAACCCACGGCCACTTGCATCGAGCTGCAAAGAAGAAAGACCCAAATCGAGCAGCAGGCCATCAATTGTGCCAATGCCAAGCTCCATCAGGGTCTCCTTTATCGAGGTGAAATTCTCATGCACAAAACGGACACGGCCTGCAAAGCGGGCCAGCCGTTCCTGTGCAAGGGTCAAAGCCTCAGCATCCCAATCAAACCCCACGACCTGACCGCTGGGACCGCAGGCCTGAAGAATTGCTTCCGTATGGCCTCCCAGGCCCAGATTGCCGTCAACATACAGACCTCCATCCTTCGGGGCCAGACAGGTGACCACTTCTTCGAGCATGACCGGGAGATGAGATGGCTGCATACCGGATCAGAACAGCCCCAATTCCTGAAGAACCTGCTCGAAATTCTGAAAATTATCAGCGGTCGGCTTGTTCTCAGCCCCCCAGACTTCTTTATCCCAGATTTCAAAATAGGTAATCATGCCGTTGGCGACGATTTCCTTTTTGATCCCGCAATCTTCCCGCAAGGTGGCAGGAAGCAAGATTCTCCCCTGCTTGTCCAGAGCGCATTCCTCGGCGCCGCCGATCATGTAGCGAATCAGCTTAACTGTTTCCGGACTTTTCTGGCCTTGCGCCAACAGGGCCGCCTCCAGCTCTTCCCACTGCGGCAGCGGGTAGGCCCGAATGCAGTTGTGCCAGGGGATAACCATAAGCCGCTCGTCGCCTTGACTGCGCAAGGACTCGCGGAACCTGGTCGCGATATTCAGCCTGCCCTTCGCGTCAAGGACATGCTCGGAGCGACTGCGGAAACGACAGACTGGATTTTTCACACTCCCTTCAACCACACGCAGCTCCTTGCTACTCCCCGGTTACCCACTTTACACCACTTTATGTACCCTTATAGTGAAAAGGACCGATCAGTGTCAAGGAAAAAACAAGCAGAACAGCTTCTTCTTGGCCTTTAATCAAAGCATTAAAAACACCACATATAGACTTAACTCGATAGACGAATACCACAGAAAGTAATACATGGGAAGATTACCCATATCCCACCCAATAAATATTTTTTTGTGGGGCAAGGTGGGGTAAAATTTCACCCCGCGCCAGATTCTTCCCAAAAAAAAATGATCCTCCCGCCAAGACCATGCCGCGACAGGATTCCGCTCTTTATCTTGCTGATTTTTTGGTTTTTCCTTGCCTTTCCCCTGATTTTCATTTAAGGTGCCTCTTTTTTTCCCCAACCGGGGACGAACCCTTTTGCATGGGAAGTCAAAAAGTTATGGATCAAAGTAAAATCAGAAACGTCGCCATTATTGCCCACGTTGACCACGGAAAAACCACCCTGGTCGACCAACTGTTCCAGCAAAGCGGCATGTTCCGGGAAAATCAGGAAGTAGCCGAACGCCTCATGGACTCCATGGATCTGGAAAAGGAACGCGGCATCACCATCACCGCCAAGAATGGCTCATATTGCTTCAAAGATTACTGGATCAACATTATTGATACCCCTGGACATGCCGATTTCGGCGGTCAGGTGGAACGGGTTTTGCGGATGGCGGACGGCTGCCTTCTTCTGGTGGACGCCCAGGAAGGCCCCATGCCCCAGACCTATTTTGTTTTGAAAAAGGCGCTGGCCGCAGGGTTGCGCATCATCGTGGTGATCAACAAGATCGACAAGCCCGCGGCCCGCTGCGAGTGGGTGGTTGATCAGGTCTTCGACCTCTTTGTCAAACTGGAAGCGCCGGACCACCTCCTGGATTTCCCGGTGGTCTATGCCTCTGCCAAGCAGGGCTACGCCAAGCATCACCTCACCGATGAATCCACCGATATGGTGCCGATCTCCGAGTTGATCGCCGCGCACGTGCCCCCGCCATCAGGTGATCCCAACGCGCCCCTGCAGATGCAGGTCAGCTCCCTGGACCACTCCCCCTACCTGGGACGACTCGGCATCGGCAAGGTGACAAACGGCACCCTGAGCATCAATAAACCCATTGCCGTGGTCAAGCGGGACGGCAGCATCTCCCCGGCGCGACTCACCAAGATCTTTCGCTTTGAATCCGACAAAAAAGTATCCACCGATACGGCTGGAGTTGGCGAACTGGTGGCAGTGGCTGGCATGGACGACGTTACCGTGGGCGTGACCTTCACCGACGCGGACAACCCCATGCCCATGCCGCTGATCGAGATCGATCCGCCCACCATCTCGATGAATTTCATCCCCAACGACTCACCCTTTGCCGGGCTGGAAGGAAAATTCGTCACCTCCCGTCATTTGGAGGACCGCCTCCGAAAAGAGACCCTTGCCGACGTGGCTCTCAGGGTCGAACCCATGACGGAAGGCGTCGGCTATGTTGTTGCCGGCCGGGGTGAGCTGCATCTTTCCATCCTCATTGAAAAGATGCGCCGCGAGGGCTTCGAGCTCCAAGTCACTCGTCCCCAGGTCATCATGAAAGAGGAAGACGGCGTCACCCTCGAGCCTTACGAGGAGCTGACCATTGACGTGGACGAGCAATACGCCGGAGCGGTAATCGAACGCTTGGGGATGCTGAAAGGACAGATGCAGGAGATGACCCAGGCAAACGGCATGAACCGGCTGGTCTACAAGATCCCCACCCGCGGCTTGCTGGGCTACCGCTCGGAATTCATGACCGCCACCAAGGGATTGGGCATGATGAACTACGTTTTTGCCGAGTATGGCCCCTATGCCGGAGACATCATCAACCGGGTCAACGGGGTGCTCATCAGCATGGACACATGCACCACCGTGGCCTACGCCCTTTTCAACCTTCAAGATCGCGGTCGGTTGTTCCTCGGCCCGGGCAACAGGATTTATGCCGGCCAGATCATCGGCGAGAATGCTCGGAACCAGGACATGGTAGTCAATCCGGCCAAGGGCAAGAAACTCACCAATATGCGAGCTTCCGGCTCCGATGAAAACGTGGTTCTTGTCCCGCCGGTGCAGATGAGCCTGGAAGACTGCATTGCCTATATCAATGATGACGAGCTGGTGGAAGTGACCCCCAAGACCATCCGGTTACGGAAGAGATCACTAAACGTTAAATAAGAAGGCGTACGCTCCACACCACATTAAGGCCATGCCGGATGTTGTCTGACATGGCCTTTTTTTGCGTCCTTCGCTGCATGAATCAAACAAATGTCTCTACGCAACAGGATAGCTGGATCGCTCAAAAATATTTTCCATTCCACAAAGCAAATGGTATACAAGAGCGACAAAAAATAGCATGCACCGGAGTTGGAAATGAAAAAGATATGCACGATACTGGCGATGATGGCGCTGCTTCTCCTAACAATCACCTTTGCGCCCAATAACAGTCAGGCTCGCGTCGGAGGCGGAAGATCCTTTGGCAGCCGAAGTTCACGCTCCTATTCTCCGCCAAGCCGTCCCTCTTCAACTCCAAGCCCATCCCGCCAGCAAACGGCGTCACCGCAACCAGCGCCCAACCCAACCCCTGCCGGAGGCGGCTTTTTGCGCAGTCTGGCTGGCGGGGTGGCAGGCGGACTTCTGGGCGGCATGCTCTTCAGCGCCATCGGTGGCTTTGGTGGCGGCGGATGGGGAAGCGGCGGAGGCAGCGGCCTATTTGGTCTTCTTCTAATCGCGGGACTCGGCTACCTGATCTACCGCTTCTTGCGGGGCAGAAACCAGCAGAGACAGGAACAGCCCCAACAAAATGGGTTTCAGCCCTCTGATTATACGCACAATACCGGACAGCTGTATCCGGGTGAAACAGACCTTGCGACCGGCCTCGCATCCATCGGCCAAACAGACCCTGCCTTTGACGAAAAACGCTTCAATGACCAAGCAATGGATATTTTCTTCAAAATCCAGGGCGCGTGGATGCACCGAGACCTGACGCCAGTAATCGGGCTTCTCACGGAAGAGATGCTAAAAATACTTCAGGAAGACGTTGACCGCCTGTTGCGCGACAAACAGATCAACCGGCTGGAAAATATCGCGGTCCGCACGGTCGAAATAACCGAGGCCTGGCAGGACCCGGGGCAGGATTACCTTACAGCCCGCATCCATGCCAACCTGCTCGATTACACGGTGAGCGACACCAACGACCACCTGTTCGGCAGCACCACCGAGCCGGTGAAATTCGAGGAATTCTGGACCTTCACCCGGCCGGCGGGGAATAACCCCTGGAAACTTTCCGCCATCCACCAGGCGTAGACCGCTGCCCCGGAATCTTTCTCCGGGCTACAGCGCCGCGGCGCATGCTTCTACATCACCACGGTGCGCTTGATGTACTTCACGACCTCTTCTGGGTCGTCCATGACCTGGAAGTAGAGCAGATCGTCCTCCTTGATGTACCCCTCAGCCAGCATCCTGTCCTTAATCCAATCCACCAAACCACCCCAGAACTCAGAGCCCACCAAAATAACCGGAAAACGCTTCACCCTCTTGGTCTGGATCAGGGTCAACGACTCGAACAGCTCGTCCATGGTGCCAAAGCCTCCTGGCATCCCGATAAAGGCCATGGAATACTTGACAAACATCACCTTGCGCACAAAGAAATATTTGAAGCTCAGCGGCACATTGGTAAAGGGGTTGGGCTCCTGTTCAAAGGGCAGGTTGATGTTAAGCCCGATGGAAAGACCCTCGGCAATAGCCGCGCCTTTGTTGGCTGCGGCCATGATCCCCGGTCCGCCGCCGGTGATGACCCCATACCCGGCCGTAGCCAGATCAAGGGCGATCTGCTCCGCCAGTTTGTAATAGCGGTCATCCTGGCCGGTTCTGGCGGAACCAAACATCGATACCGCAGGCCGACCAATGTTGGCCAAGGTGTCAAAGCCCTCGACAAACTCACTCAGAATCCGAAACAGCCGCCAAGAATCACCCACCTGAAAATTATCCAACGAATACTGCTGCCGTTCGTCAACGACCATCCCGGTCTTGGTCAACCTCATATCCGATCACCTCTCCAGCGCTTATCCACACCCAACACGATTCAAGAAAGAGCTGCCAGGGCCGCCTGGGCCGGGGCATACTCCGGGGAATACCGCAACACCTTTTCATAGAGCTTTCTGGCTTTACCTGGCTTACCCTGCTGCGCAAAAATTCTGCCCAGCAACAACGCTGCTTCCCCATGACGCGGATCAAGACGGAGGCACTCCGTGAGGGACTGCATTGCCTCCTCCTGATCCTGGATTAAATCCTGCACCAAGCCAAACCTGTACCAGTGGGCACCCTTGCCCCCATCAAGCTCAACCGCCTGCCCGCACAGAGCCAGGGCGATATCATATCCCTGCTTTTCCAAGGCATAGAGCCTGCCAAGCCTGCTCAGCGAACCGGCGTCCCGAGGGTTGCCGCTGACCGCGCGCTGATAGGCGGCAATGGCCAAACCATTCTCCCCCAAGGCCTCACAGGCCCGCCCAAGCCAGCGCGCCACCACCATGGGCTCGCCACCCTGCTGGGGATTCTTTTTGATCAATCCCTCGCACCGCTCCAAAACCTCGCGGGCCTCGGCGTACCTGCCCTGCCGACAATAGAGCATGCCAAGATGCTGCAAGAGATCGGGATGCTTGCCGTCCACGGCCAGCGCCCTTTCCCAGAGCGCCAACGCCTCTGGTGCCTGGTTGTCGTCAAGACAGATAAAGCCCAGATTGAACAGGGCCATGAAACTCTTTGGCTCAACCCCAAGCGCCTTCACAAAACAGGCCCGGGCGGCCTTGAGCCGATTGAGCTGGATGCTGGCAACCCCCATGCTGTTGAGGATATTCACATTGCTTGGCTCAAGAAGTAACCCTCGCCGATATTCCCCCAGGGCCTTGACCAGATCGCCCTCATTATAATAGACATCCCCGCTGATGTTGAGGCTGACCGCGTCAAAAACGGCCAGCGAATCCGGGCCGAAAAAGGTCGCGTGCTGCAAGGCCTTCCGGCAGTTCAGGGGCAGGTCCGATTTCTTAAAATCATGGTACGGGAAGGTGGCCACCCCCATGGAAAAGGAGCTGCCGCCGATCCCCTCCATCTTGCCGCGAAAATCCTTGAGCCAGGCGCGGGCCGCCTTGCCATCGAGCCCATCCAAGAAAAGAAACGCCTCCCGTTGATTGACCAATACCAGCCCCTTCTCCTGGCCAACCAGCGTTCTGAGCCGTTTGGAAAAATGGTTGCTGGCCGGTTCCTGATCCATGCGGAGCAAAGCCAAGGAGAACCGACTTTTGCCGCGATACAGGGCGCGCAATTTCCGCAGCGCCGATTCCGGGGTCTTGCGAAAGGGGTGCGACTCGATATCCTGGGCAGTGACATGGCCGCAGAGGCTGAAAGGCCCCCGCAGGCGGGCGGTGCGCAGCGCCTGCCAGGCCTGCTCCAGAAGCTGCTCCGGGGCGCCGCTTTCCTCGGGGTCGTGGGGCGTCACCGTGGTGATGCCGAGATGAGCCGTAACGAAATTTTCCCGTTTGAGGCGCAGGAGAAGCGACTCGCCCAGCTGCCTGGCCTGTTCCATGTCCACCCCGTACCAGAGCAAGCCGAAGATTCCGGCGCCCAGGTGGTGCAGGTGCATGTCCTCGCCGAGCATGGAGGCAAGACAACTCCCGGCCCGCACGATGTAGCGCAGGCTTCGGTCTGCGTCGCGGGTGCGCGGATAAACCTCCAGCAAGGCAAGGGTGGCCGGGGCCAAGGGCGCCAGGGCTTGGGCCTCTTCCTGACCAAGAGCCTCAAGCTCCCCGCGCAGATGGAAGCCGTTCACCAGCCCGGTGGCAGGATCCTGACAGCTCTGCTTGAGCAGATAAAACTCCCGAGAGATGATATGGCTCTGCTCGTCGAGCCAGACCGTCGGCATTCCGTAAAGCTGGGGCTCGCCGCCTTGCACCACCAGCAGCCCGCAGAGCGTTTCCCCGCCCCAGATGGGCAG
>CALMMG010000044.1 GCA_937868185.1 uncultured Pseudomonadota bacterium | reverse complement strand
CCACGGCAATATGCCCAAGCTCTTGCACCGCCCGAATGATCCGCAGGGCAATTTCACCTCGGTTGGCTATCAAGATCTTCTTCTTCAACGGGTCACCTCATTTAAGACAATTTTCAGGCCACACCCAACAGATCAGCCCGTGTATATGGAATATATTTTTCTGGCACAATCAGCGCAACACCGCAAAAAATCGCGATAAACAAAGACAAAGCAACACCTCATCAAAGACACTCAATTTTGCAAATTACCACACTGAATTTTCCAGGGCAACATTTTATGTCCACAAAAAATAGGGAGGGGATGTTCATCTACCGGCACAGAATCCCTTAAAAATCAGCATTCCTGAAAATCAGACCGTGCCGCCTCCTCTCTTGCAAGGCCTTCCAGCACCACAGACAGATGCAGCCGACAGGCAGCAGCAAAATCCTCCGGGAAATGGCCATTGACCCAGCGCAACTGGGCCTCGCTGAAGGCCCCCATGGAATATGGGAGTTTAGGCAGAAGCGCATAGAGTAACCGCTGCCCAACAGGCTTTGCCGTTAGCCGGCTGGAATATTCGATACTGGTCACCAACCGGGCCCCCATGCAGGCGAGAATCTTTTGGGCGATGAGCAGGGCGCGATCCAACGAGGCACGGGTTGCAGCATCCGCCTCCAGAATATTGCCCACTTCTCCCAGAGGCATGATTTGCAACTCCCATTGAGAGGTCTGCGCCTTGGGTACGAAGAGCATTACCCCCGCATCCTCATACACGACCAGGCTGGTGTTTTCATTTTTCATCCCGTCCATCCGCCTGTTGTTGCGGATAGCAGTAAGATAGGTGCTGAAAAAATCGCAACCAGTCTCTTCCTGGTACCGTTCACAGAACTCGGCGATGAGATCCCCGCAGGCATAGCTTGGAATCGGCTCCTGCCCGGCCTGACCGCTATAATGCCAGGCAGAAACCGTCTGTGGCAGCATGGCGAACTGCTGGTGGATCTGCTGATGCGAGGCATGGAGCCGATAGCCACTAGCCGCAAAATCAAACCCATAGTTCCAGCCCCAAAGGGTGGCGGTGAAGGCCAAAGATGGGGCGTCTTTTTGCCGCAGGGCCTGAACCACCGCAAGCCGTAGTTTTTCGAGTTCGACCTGAGGAATGATCTTCCGGCCAGCCGGCAGAGACAAGCCCAGTTGGGCGGCAAGATGGAGAAAGACGCGCTGATAGTAGAGATGCCGCAACCCCTGCATGTCGGCACCAGAAAGATCTGCCGTACTGTATCGGACAGCATCATCCGCCATGTTGGCGGCGTAATGCCCCCAAGGAATATAGCTGTTGCGCCGCAGATACTCAAAAACATGACAGCCCTGAGCCACGTCGCGATACTCGCCCACGATCTCACTTCCCCCTTGCACTCCCGGCCGCAACACCATGACCTTGCGGTAGGATTCGGGTAGATGGCGATTGTTGACCACCACCTCGAACAGATCATGCCGGAAAATTCTCGCCCGCGCCAAGCCATTTGCGCTCTCTGCGTAGCGAAGTCCGACCGGCTCCCCTGATCCGTCACGAAGAAATTCACAGCTCATAGCAGCCAAAGTCACCAGATCCTCCGGGTCGGTGGACGTGGAGGCCAAGGCAAGGAGGACGGTTTCAGGAAGAGCCGCAAAAATTTTCTGCAGATCCTGAACAGCTCCGGCTGACATGACATTCTTCAGCGCCTGGCGCATGGACACAGCCTGCGGCTCCGGCAATTTGATAGAAGACGGGTTTGCCGCTCTGGGCACAGCCCAGGCGCTGCTTATATAAGTAACCCCTCGAAAAGGAAACGGATTGGCGACTTCATAAATCGCCTCTGCCTGGTCAACCTGCAGATCGCCCTCGGGAAAATTACCCTGGTTCAAATACGAAGTATCATCCGGAAATGCGCCAAGGGGCACGATACAATCGTTTTCCCGCAGATTGGCAACCTGGTATGCAGGCGCATGCACGCCATAGACAAACTGCCCGGAAGGATGGACACAGGAACGTACGGTCATATCAAAATCTCCAATGAATCACACGAAGAAGAGCGGCAAGATTACGCAGGCCATAATATAACCGGGACCCATGCCCCTGCTCCACAAGAAAAATCGAAAAAATATCAACCACGCTTGCCTTTGCCTCGAAATCTGCTACCATGGAAAAAATCTACGGTCTGTTTCCTTCTGTCTCATGGTGTGTTCCTTTTGATTAAAGCCTTTTTCAACAAATTGCTGCATAAGAGAAACAGTGGCCCCTCCCTGCCAGAGGAACCTTACTGCAACGAGCCTTGCATCTTTACCGATGTTCTGCGAAATATAGACACCGGCCTTATCATCCTCGACACCTTGGAGAAAAAAGTTTTCTTCAAAAATGCCCATGCCGTAAAAATCCTGGAACCGCTCAAAGCCTCCCACGATTATGAGGGCCTCGCCGCCCTACTCTGCAATGACCTGAACCCCTTACAACAGCCAGGCCGGACCAGAAGCCGCCAAACCGTTATCCATTATGAACACCGGGCCCTTGGCTATACCGTATACAGGATTCCCGGGGATCAGCGCCATATCTCGATCTTCATTCAGGACATCACCGATCGGCATCGCCTGGCCGCCATCGACGAAGCCACGGAAATGATGAATAACATCGGCTGCCTCTTCTCGGGAATCCGCCACGAGATCGGCAACCCCTTGAATTCCATCAAGATGGCCCTGACTGTCCTGCAAAAAAACATCCACAAATATTCCCCTGAAGAGATAGATGTATATTTCGACAGAATCTCCGGGGAAATCTGCAAGATGGAAACGCTTCTCAAATCACTCAAGAGCTTCAGCATGTTCGAGACGCCCAGAATCAGCGATATTGATCTGGCAATGTTTTTCGACAACCTCATGCAATTGCTGGGCGCTGATATCCACGCCAAAAAAGTGGAGGTCAGACTCGAGTTCGCTCCCGACGCGAAACGGATCATGGTGGATCCCAGAGCCCTGCAACATGTCACCATGAACCTGATGGCCAACGCCGTTGACGCCATGGCGGAGACGCCCAACCCGCTGTTGCTGGTGCAAAGCCAGAGCCGCGGCAACGTCATCCTCCTGTCCATCACCGATAATGGCTGCGGCATGTCTGAAGAATTGAAACGCGATGTCTTCAAACCGTTTTTCACCACCAAACCCAATGGCACTGGCCTGGGGTTGGTGATTTCCAATAAAATGCTGACCCAGATGCACTGCGGAATAGAACTGCTCAGCGAAAAAGGCGTCGGCACAACCTTCCATCTGACTTTACCCAAGAGCGCAACCAAAACACAGCGAGGAGACCTCTGAGCTAAAATATCCCGCAAAAACCTTCCGTCTTGTGTTTTCGCCTATTGAATACAACATGACGGTTACGCTATAATTCAACAATTGTGGGGCATTGTTTCCTTTTCTAGGCCTGCCCTGCTGAACGCTTACAATTTCAAGGAGAAACAGATGGGGATTCGATCACGCTTCATGATCATCATGGCAATTATTTTCGGCCTCGTAACTGTGGGTATCGGGACGGCCAGCTACCTGTTCAGCAAGAAAAATGCCCTACAGGAAGCCCAAAGCAAGGGGCAACTGATCTTCACCTACATTATGGCAACCCAGGATTTCTACAGGACAAAACAGCAGCCGCTCATCATGGAAATCGTGGAAAAGGACCGTTTTTACCCCGAGCTGATGTCTGGATTCGTCCTCACCCGCGGCACCTTCGACAATTTCAAGAAAAACCTCACGGGCTACGATTTCAAACAGGCCACCATCAATCCTCTATACCCGCCGAACAAGGCAGACCAGTGGGAAACCGAACTGGTCGAATCATTCAAGAAGCAGCCGGAACTGAAATCCAGCGAAGGCACCATGCAAAAGGGAGGGGAAACTTACTTCTACCTGGCAAAACCCATCACGGTTGAGGGCAAGGCCTGCCTACACTGCCATGGCAACCCCAACGAGGCGCCCAAAGATCAGGTCGAGATCTACGGCACGAAAAACGGTTACGACTGGAAGAATGGCGAAACTGTGGCCGCCTATGTAGTTTACATCTCCGTGGAAGAAGCCTTGGCCAACGCCCGGAGAGGCGCTATCACCCTCTGTCTCATTGGGGCAGGATGCCTGCTTGTCGCCCTTCTCGGTATCTGGGTGTTTATGGACCGCTTTGTCGTGAATCCCATTGTCCGCCTAAGCTCCAAGGCCGAAGAAATCAGTCTTGGCAAAAATCTGGAAACCCCTGTCGACATCAAGCAAAACGACGAGATCGGTGCACTGGCCAACGCCATTGAACGGCTGCGGATGAGCATGGTCCGGGTTCTCAAGCGTTGATGCCCCCCGAAAAAAGGAGACCAGAAATGAAAAAACGGAATATCACAACCCGCACAGCCTTGGTAGCTGGGTGCTTTCTCCTGTCCTGGCTGCTGCCAGGCACAGGACCAGCTCATGCGGCGGACGAATGCGCCCAGCTTGCCGAGAAAATCGGACAAGAGCGCGATCTTCTCACCCGGCGCGATCAACTGATGCAGGCAGCCAAACAGTGCCAAAAAAACGCGGACATCAACTACATGCTTGGCTACAGCCTCGAACGGCTGCGTAAGTATGACGAGGCCGTAAAATATTATCTTGCTGCAACCGAAGCAAACCAGAAGTATGCCAAGGCCTATTTCAGCCTGGGTGATATCTATCTGTCACAGGACGACACGGCATCTGCCGTGAAGGCTTACGAAAAAGGACTCAAGCTGGAATCAGGCAACGAGCGGGCAAAGCACTCTTTGGCAGAAGCGAACGCCAAACTAAAAACCACTGCCAGCAAGACTCCCACGGTCAGCACCGTTGCGCCGCCCAAGGAAACTGCACCAAAACCGCCGGAGGTTGGCTCGATGGAGGGGCCGATCTTGCGGATGATGGTTCTTTTCCAAAACAATTCCGCAGCATTGAGTGATGACGAAAAAGATCAGCTGAGCCTGGTGATGGGCAGGGCCATGCAGAGCCCAACTCTCAAAGATGCCGTTTTCGAGGTGCAGGGCCACAATGATGAAAGCGGGAGCGATAAGGCCAGCATGAATATCTCGAAGAAACGGGCCGAGGCGGTAAAAAAATACCTCGTTGACAGCTGCGACATCGACCCAAAACGGCTCCAGGTGGCCGCGTACGGGCATTCCAGACCAGCCGTACCGAACACCACCCAGGAAAGCCGCAAGCTGAACCGGCGCGTGGAGTTCAAGCGCCTGAAATGACCTACCGGCGGTAGACGCAATCCCCTCCGGCTGCAAAGAACAAGAAGGCTACTGCCTGAGAATCAGCACCGCACGAACAACAGAACAACAAAAAAAGGGGAGCCGTTTTGGCCCCCCTTTTTTTTGTTGAAAAAAAATGGGACTCATTGACTCAGGGCATAATCTGCCTGATGTCGTTCCTGAATGCCTTTTCCAGAGACACGTCCCCAATTTCCTTGCAAAAGGCATCCGCTAAAGCGGGGAAGCGTTCCTTCTTACAGTCTCCAGCCTGCAACCATTTCTCGATGGTTTCCTTGACAATCATCGCGGCGATGGGACCGATGGCTTGGGCCAAGGCATCTTGGATTACGGGGATTGCCGTCTTCAGAGGCTCCTGTTTCTGGGCCTGGGAGAAATCCATCCCTCCGGCCTTCTTCGCAGACTGAGCCCCGAGGGCAGCTTGGGGATCAGCCCGCACCCGATCAATCCCCAGCGCAAACTCGCTAACCAACATATTGCTGGTCATGTTGATCAAAGAAAAATTTGCATCCGGGTCGCAACAGATCACCAACAAGGCCCCGGCGCACACATGCTTCACTAGGATCATGACCTCGGGAAACTGAATTTCCACGGAATTAACGCTGAAACGGCAAGTGGCGTTCATCTTGAATATCCGCTGCAGAGAGGCATCCATCTGCTTCAGGGTCTCGTGGTCATACTCTGCCTGCACATCGGAAAAAATTATATCCGGCTTATCGATCGAGACAAAAACGCCCCTGACCCCGGGGAGCATTTTTATCTCCTGCAAAAGTTCATCCATGATAAACGCTCCTCGTTATATCTGTGCTCCGGCAAGAACCTGACCAATGCCAGCGACAATTTTAGCAGGTGAAACCCCAGGCTGCACTTCAACGCCAACCGATAAATCGTACCCTGGAACAATGAGTAACTGTTCCCCTCTTTCCTGAGTCAAGATAATGCAGGAAGGAAGCTCGTCATAACCAAGAATCACACGGATTTTATCAGCAGCCATAGCAACATAAGTGGTAAACGGCTTAAATTCCTTGTTGTCGATGTTCTGCTCGACAACAGTGCTGCCATCTTTGGCGATCGCCACAAGCCGATTGATCCCGGAAACCGCCCGAAACTTATCTTCAAGCGTGAGCGCGCCGCCCTGCCCCATACTTTCCTGAATCGCTCCAGGAGGCGGAAGAGGAGCCGTGGCGAAATCAAGATCGTCCAGCCGATCTAGTTCATCGTCGTACGTCGCCTCCCCCGGCGTCCCTCCGGCTTGCTGTTGTTCGGCTCGCTCGTCACTCAACCGCGCGCCTTCAATGAGAATAAACCCCAACGGCGCCTCGATAGTCCGTTTCCGATTCTGGCAGAAGTTGTGGATCTCTATCTCGGCCTTATCCCAGCTGATGATCTCAAAAGCGGCATCAAGACCGGTCAGTGGTTCGACGTAAGCGTTTATCAGGCTACCGTTCTGAAAAAACAGCAGGCCAGTGCGTCCACCGGCCTTGGCCATGATAGTGCAAGTTTTATGGTCAAGCTCCAGAAGCTGGAGAAAAGAAGGCAGCGAGATACCAGAAACATGCCCACGCCCCCCAGCAGCCAGACCGTCTTTGATCTTTTGCAGCAACAACACGAAATCGACAGGTTTTTCAATGTACTGGAAGGCCCCCATGTTCATGAGCCTGTCTTCCATCTCCGGAGTGCCGAACGCAGTCATGGCGATGACCGGCACGGTGTTGCGACGCCTGCTCATCTGGCTGATGAGCTCAAAACCATCCATTTCCGGCATCTTCAAGTCCGTCACGACAAGATGCACTGGCTGAGTACCGAGAATCGCCAGCGCCTCTTTACCGTTTCCAGCGGTGAGGATCTCGAATGTGTCGGCATGTTCCTTACACATATCCCGCAGACTCAGGAGAAATCCCTGGTCATCATCAACAACCAACACCGTATTCATCGCAGTGACCTCTTTCTCAATGCCGTTATTTTCGCATCGTTGTTATTTAATGCAGGCCGCCCGGACTTGCAACAGATCAGTATGCCCCGCCATCACCTTGCGGATGCCATCCTGTTTGAGGGTAAGCATACCCGCCCGCATCGCCTCGTCCCGAATCTCCACGATGGGACTATTTTTAACGATGAGCAACTTCAGCTGATCGTTGATCGAGAGGAGCTCATGGATAGCAAGCCTACCCAGGTAACCGGTTTTTTTGCATTTTTCGCAGCCTTTCGGCCGGTATAGGACTGCCCGGTCAATCTCCGCCATAGTCAACGGAGTCACAGGATGCGCCCCATATTCCTCGATTATCAGCTCTTTTTCGGCCGCATCGGGGGCATATTCCTCCCGACAATGGGAACACAACCGACGCACCAAACGCTGCGCCAGGATGCCAAGCAGCGAGTCGGAAAAATTAAAGGGGTCAATGCCCATGCCCAAGAGCCGGGTGACTGTCTCCGGGGCGGAGTTGGTATGCAGGGTCGAGAAAACAAGATGCCCGGTGAGCGCCGCCTCGATAACGGTTTCGGCGGTTTCCTGATCCCGGGTTTCGCCAACCATAATGATATCGGGGTCCGCCCGCAAAAAAGCCCTCAGGATTCTGGGGAAATCAAGCCCGATCTTGGTTTCCACCTGCACCTGGCGCAAGCCGTCCTGAACAATCTCCACCGGGTCCTCTACGGTCCAAATCTTCTTTTCCGGCCGATTGACGTAATTAAGCGCACTGTGCAGAGTTGTTGTCTTACCGGAACCGGTGGGGCCAACCACAAGGATCAGACCATAAGGCAGATCAAGGAGGCGGCGCAGTTCCGTTAGATTTCTGTCGGACAACCCCATTTTTTCAAGGGGCAGGGCTGAGCCCGCGGCGAGAATACGCAGGACCATATCCTCGTTGCCCCCGTGGGTGGGAAGGGAGGCAACCCGCAACTCGATCTTGCCGCGGCGGGTTTTAAACTTGATCTTGCCGTCTTGGGGCATTCTCCTTTCAGAGATATCAAGTTTAGCCAAAATTTTCAGTCGGGAAATCAATGCCCGTTTATAGGTAAAGGGAATATTTTTATAAAGGGAACAGATCCCGTCAACGCGAAAACGGACCGTAGTTCCTTTCTTGCCGGGCAGAGATTCAATGTGAATGTCGGAAGCGTTGCGGGCCACCGCATCCTCGATGATCCTGTTGGCCATTTGCACCACGACCCCATCGGCGGCGCTGCCGACTTCCTCATCGTCATCACGGTTCCCGTCAGACTCCTCGACAAGCTCAAGGGTTTCAAAAACATCCTGCGTGCCCTGACCCTGGTCGTATTTCCCGTAAAAAAAATCGATGAACTTGTTGATATCCTCCTTGAGCCCTACGGCAAACCGGAAAGTCGCACCATGCAGAACAGAGCGAATATTGTTCTGCTTGCCGAGATCATGGGGATTATCGGCCAGCACAACAATACGGCCATCCTCTTGACCGATGGGGATAAAAACATTGACTCGAAAATAGCTCTCCTTGGCCCCCTGAATACAGGTGGGAATCTCCGGCGCTTCCGCCTCAATGAACTCGACAAACGGACAGCCATAATATTCGCTTAAGGATTCCCCCAGATGTTTTCGGTCAACGCCAAGATCACCGAGCAGAACGCTTTCCAGCGTTTTATTATGCTGCCTGGCCTTGACTCTGGCCGCATCAAACTGCTCAGGAGTCAGTATTTTGTTACGGATCAAGCCATAAAACTGGCCATACTTAGTCGCACTCTTGGAGAGGGTGGCGAGGCGCTGCCTGGCGTTGTGATAGGAGGGATCAAGGGCGATCATCTCCTCCAGAGTTTTGATAGTGGAAGGAGTGGCGCCGGTACTTTCGTAGGTAAGAGCAAGCTGATCGAGAAGTTGGAGACGCTCAATCTTTCGATCGAACCCATCTTTTTTGCTCGCTGCTGTGGCTGCCGCAGCTTCAAAGTGCTCTATGGCTTCAAAGGGTTTGTCCTGCTGGAGACAGCATTCACCGATCTTGGCATGAACCAATGATGCCCGGTATCCGCTGGCGAGCAAGGCACGCAGTTCCTCCCCGGCCTCACTGTAAAAACCTGCAACCATCAGGCCCTGACAATTCTCGAAACGGTCCGCATCGGAAATCTGACTGGCGGCTGCTGACGAGGCAGCGCTGGAGGCGGCAGTACCTTGTCCAGTTTGCAAGGCAACCAGTCTTTCCTCCACCGCATCCCGAAGAATCGGCTCGCTGTCTGGAATCTGGGGCAACAACGACTCACACAGGGTCACGGCTTCATTCACGAGCCCTTGCCCGGCGTACAGATCGGCTTCGGCAAGTTTTGCTTCGATGGCTGCCTTAGTGGCCACGGTGGTTGTCATGCTCATACGACCGGTTACACGCTCCGCATTGTTATGACAGGAATGGTTTTCCCCTTAACCGTGAGATTGCCGGCAACAAGGGTATGGGGGTCAACCAGGGATTCCCATCGGCAAGCAGCGGTATCAAGCTGTTCTGTCGGTGCGTCAAGCCAGAAGGCCATCCCGCTGTTCTCTCTGAACAAAATGAGCAAGGGACTCTCGGCCTTGGGGCCACGTTCTCCCGTGCCCGAAGGGTTGGCCACCGGAATAGTCAGTTTTTTCAAAGTGGCTTCATCATGAAAACCCAGCTCGCCTTGCACAGCAGAACCGATCTTACCGAAAAACCCGCGTTTCAGATTTTTTATGGACAGAAATGGACCGCATTTCCTGACACTACCAGCCGGGTTACCTTCGTAGACAATCTGTTCGGGAAGAAAACCAACCGTTTTTCCACCCCAGGTGGCAAGCGCCACCGTCTTCCAAGGGCAGACCGTTGACACTGCTGGTTTTTCCGATTGCCCGACAAAGGACTCAACCGGAGCAACGGCATCCGACTGAAACTCCGCACCCAACGCCTTGATCAGGCTCTGTTTTTGGCTTTCCAACCGTTCCCGCAACTCGGTGTGAATGGCATGCAGTTTTTCATAACCCGGCGTTTTGGCAAACAGATTTTCAACCGGAATAATCCGTTTGGTAATGCACTTGCCCAACACAGTGACATGGGCGTTGACCGCGTCAACCAGCACCGCAGCCGACCTGCCGCCGACAGGATGGACGGGGAGTTCCGGTAAAAAATCCTCTTCAACAGGCCCTGGCTGCACTTGTGTAACGACCGCTCTTCTCTCCTCTGTCCTGGCGACGCCTTGGGTTTTGGGCGAAGCTGCCTTACCGAGCTTGCTAAAATCCTTGTTGATATTGGGAATAGCGGAACGCAACTCGGAGAGGGTGGGGTCAAGCAACGTTTTCTCGATAAGGGAGAGATCCTCGGCGCCTGCTGCGGCGCGCAAGGTTTGCAACCCTTCCTGCAAGGTCTTCGGGGCGGAGGTGGAAACACTTTGCGGGGCAATAGCCATGGCTTCAAGCAACCTGTCCATCAGCGCAAAAATTTCCGTCAAGGCCACAGCCTTGTCCACATCAAAAAGACCCTGAATTTCCGTCAAGGCACTCCGGGCTTTTTCTATATTATCCGAAGAGATCTCCCAATCCAGGGAAAGCAAGGCCTCCGTAAAAGGGCCGAAGGCATCTGAGCCATCGGCGGCGAGCAGACTGGGCGGCAAGGGAGCAGCTTTTACCGGGGCAGGCGCGACTGAGACCTGACTCCCCGGTTTGTCTATGGCCGCAGCGGCAGGCGTACCAAGGTCTCCCCCAAGATGCGGGGAAAACAGGTTGTCAATGGCGTCATCTATCTCACCGTGAAAGTCACGATCGGGGGCTTTGTCAGTCATAAACTCCATTCTCCTTGAGAAATCACCAACCTCGGGCATTACAGGAAGGCTTATTTCGTCTCATGCAGCAGATGCTTATTGGTGACATAACGTACAGTCTGTTTGCTGATTTCCCGCAAGGTTTCAAAAACCCCCATCCCCGTAACGGCAGAGGCTTCAAAGGTCTTCACCTTGTAGACGCTGTTTAAATCGGCGTCAAGCTCTGGTACGGTTAGAGTGGGGATCGGGGTATCAACGAGATCTCGTTTGTTGTACTGGATAACCAGGGGCATTTCTTCCAGCTTGAGGCCATACTCCAGCAGGCTCGTCCGCAGGTCTTCCATACTTTCGATATTTCGCTCCCTCCGCACCTGAAGGGGGTCCGCTACAAAAACCAGGCCATCAGCCCCCTTGAGGACAAGTTTGCGGGTCGAGGCATACATAACCTGACCCGGCACGGTATACAACTGGATGCGGATGTTAAAGCCCCGAATCGTTCCCAGGTTCAGGGGGAGAAGATCGAAAAACAGGGTCCGGTCACCCTTGGTTTCAATGGTCAACATCTTGCCCCGGGCATTATCGGCCATGGAGCTGTGCACGGTGAGCAAGTTGGTCGTCTTCCCGCAACGGCCAGGGCCGTAATAAACGACCTTGCAGTGAATTTCTTTTTTACTAAGATCAATGAGCGCCATTGGTCATCCTTCAAAAATTTTCAGTAGAGTATCAGACAGGTCGGTCACCCGGCAGCGCACCAGACCGAGCGAGACATCTTCCCCAAAAATGGTAATGAGAATAAGCTCATCGCCAATCCTGCCAAAATGAATATTCCCGTTTTTCCCCTTATGAAAGAGGAGTGAAAAATCCTCCTCGCCGATCAATTTGGCGATCTGGGAGGTTGCGCCCAGGCTAGCCGCAGCCAAGGCAGCCAGGGAAATGGCGTCGAGGTCATCGGTGTCGTGCCCGCAGTTGGACAGAATATTGCCTGCCCCATCAATGAGCAGGACATTGCGAACGCCCGCCTGAATAAGCGAGCCTTCTATTGCATTCCTGGCTTTATCCAGAATTTCCGCAGTCAGGATAAAATCTTGCATATCCCGTTTTCTCCAATGGTGAGGGTTGGGGTACTCCATCACAGCAAACAGTGGGTGAGGTTGCCGCACACAGAGGGGACTAAAACCTGCCTTCAGGTGGCTTCAAAACCGGCTGAAACGCTGTGTATCTGCTGAGTTTCCGGCAAAACACGTCCCTATCGTCTACATGGAAAAAAAAACTGTGTCAAGCGGAAAGAGTGAAAAAACCGTGTCCTTTCTCCACGTAAATATAAGGACACACAAGATCTGGGCACGGTTAACGCAATGACCAAGACCACATGCCTTGCGCAAAAAGCAGCCGCACCGGAAAAATGAGAAGCACTTGGAACATGGGAAGAGATAACGCCTTGGAACCGCGCCCGTTTTTTTTAGCCTTTCCTCATCTTCTCTCCTTGTCTAACCAGCTAAAAATGGAGTATCGTATCGCTTCTAAAAAACTCCCAAAAAAGTATTCGCCGGTTAGGCGACAAGGATTTTCACCATGAACAAACCTGGCTATTTTGGACAATGGGGCGGCGCCTATATCCCGGAAGTGCTGTACGAAACCTTCCGGGAGCTGAGAGAGGTCTACACCAAGGCCAAGGCAGACCCGGCCTTCTGGCAGGAATACCTCGACCTTATGGGCTCCTACTCCTGCCGCCCCACTCCCCTCACCCATGCCGACAACCTGAGCCGCCACTTCGGCGGCGCCCAGATCTTCATCAAGCGCGAAGATCTCAACCACACCGGGGCGCATAAGGCCAACAACGTCATGGGCCAAGGATTGCTGGTCAAGCGCATGGGCAAGACCCGAGTAATCGCGGAAACCGGCGCGGGCCAGCACGGGGTGGCCTGCGCCACCATGGCCGCCAAGTTCGGCTTTGCCTGCACCATCTACATGGGCGAGGAAGACGTGCACCGCCAGCGGCCCAATGTCTTCTGGATGGAGAAATTGGGCGCCACCGTGGTGCCGGTGACTACCGGCAGCCGCACCCTCAAGGACGCCATCAACGAGGCTTTCCGCGACTGGGTTTCCAACATGGACACCACCCATTATGTGATGGGCACGGTTTGCGGGCCGCATCCATTCCCGGAGATGGTGGCCTGGTTCCAGTCCATCATCGGTCAGGAGGCGCACAAACAGATCATTGCAGCCCACGGCAAACTCCCGGCGCGGGTCTATGCCTGCGTGGGCGGCGGCTCCAACGCCATGGGCATTTTCCAGGGGTTTCTCGGTGACACCGGGGTGGAGTTGGTCGGAGTGGAGGCAGGCGGCAAGGGGCTTGACACCGGCCAGCATGCCGCACGGCTTGCTAGCCAGGACGCCTCGCCAGGCGTGGCCCAGGGCTACAAGACCATGTTTCTCCAAGACACCGACGGCCAGATGCGCGACACCCATTCAGTGGCGGCGGGGCTTGACTATATCGGGGTCTCTCCCCTGCTCACCGACCTCTGGGAAAAAGGAAGGGTCCGCTTTGCCGCTGCCACCGACCAAGAGGTCATGGCGGCGCTGGATCTCACGATCAAAAAGGAAGGAATCATCCCGGCGCTGGAATCCAGCCATGCCTTTGTCCAGGCCTTCAAGGAGGCGGGAGAAATGTCCAGCGACCAGGCCATCATCATCAACCAGTCCGGCCGGGGCGACAAGGACATTTTCACCATTGCCCACGCCTTTGATGATCCGTCCTGGAAGGAGTTTATCCGGAAAAAGGGAGAGGAATATGCAGCTCGCTGAGCAGCTCCGGGAAGCCCGGAACAATAAAGAAATCCTGCTCATGACTCATCTGGTCCTGGGCTACCCATCCTTTGCCGTTAACCGCGAGGTAATCCACCAGATGGTGGCAAACGGGGTGGATGTGATCGAGCTCCAGATCCCCTTTTCCGAGCCCATGGCCGACGGGCCCATGATCATCAAGGCCAACCAGGAGGCGATTGCCAACGGAACCAAGGTCGCGGAGTGCCTTGCCTTTGCGGCGGAGATGGCAGCCCAACACGATATTCCCTTCCTGTTCATGACCTACTACAACATCCTCTTCAAGTACGGGCTGGAGGATTTCTTGACTAAGGCTAAAGAAATCGGCATCCGAGGCTTCATCATTCCCGATCTGCCACCCGAAGAGGGCGAGGAATATCTCCGTCTGACCAAAGCGCTTGACCTTGCGCCCATCCAGATCTTCGCCCCCACCAGCACAGAAGAGCGGATGCGAACTCTGGCCGAGCATGGGGCTGGATTCATCTACTGCGTGGCCCGCCGGGGCGTCACCGGCAGCAAAACCGAGTTCGATGCCTCCTTCGATGCTTACCTGGCCCGCTGTCGCAGGGCCACGGAGCTGCCGCTCGCCGTGGGTTTTGGCATCAGCAACCGGGAAGACGTGAAAATCCTGACCGGCAAGGCGGACCTGGCCGTAATCGGTACCGCCACCATCCGGCTGGTGGAAGAGAAAGGGGCGGAGGCGGTGGGTCCTTTTATCGCTGGGCTTAGGGGCTGAGGCAAGAAATGAAAGCCAAAGCCCCTGCCGACAAGACTCTGAACAGCGAGACCGCCCGCTTCCATGAGCTTGCAAGCCAAAGCCTTGAATGGATTTGGGAAACAGACGCCCAGGGAGATTTCACCTATTGCTCGCCAAGCTGCAAGGCCCTCTACGGCTATGAGCCCCATGAACTCCTGGGATGCAACATCATTGAAACGCTTATTCCCCCAGAAGACCGGGAGACCCAGCGGAAGATCATAGAGGAGATCCGCCAAAGCAAAAAACCTCGCATCGGCCTGCGACGGCGGGCGATGCAGAAAGACGGCACCGTTATCCCCATCGAAACCAATTTTCTCCCGGTGCTGTCTGGAGACACCGTAGTTAGTTTTCGCGGTCTCTCCCGAGATCTAAGGGCCATCCTTGAACTGGAACTCCACCTCCAGTTCAAGGCCCGAGAGCTCACCGAGGTCAACAACGCCCTCAGCCTGCTCCTGCATCAAAGCGCCGAAGCCAGCGCCGAGCATGAACGCAGAATCCACGGCAATCTGCAGCGCCTGGTTCTACCCTATCTGGAAAAAATACAGGAGCGATGCAAAGACCAGGAGATCGAACTCAACCTGCGGGTGGCGATGGCCAATCTCGAGAAAATCACCTCGACCTTCAACCTGACCCTCTCCGCCAGACTAGGGGGGCTTACCCCCCGCGAGCTGGAGGTGGCGGAACTGATCAAACAAGGCAGATCCACCAAACAAATGGCCACCATCCTTGATCTTTCCAGCCGGACCGTGGAATTTTACCGCGACAAACTCCGAGTCAAGCTCGGCATCAAAAGCAAAAAAACCAACCTGCGCTCCTACCTTTCCTCCCTTGCCTGACAGGCCTCTGGTCGCACCCCGTATTTTTCCCGTATTGCCATTGCTACCCAACTCTATTATTACAAAATCAATGGTAATATCTTATTTGCATTATATTTTTCTATACACGCTGTATTAGTCTGTCACCAAACCGGGGGGAACGGTGCCAGAAAAGGGAAACGCTCCATCAGCCAGAAATCGCCTTTCGCGACTTTCCCGCCGACACATCGAAACAGTAAGCAGAAAAAAACCAGGAGCGCATATTGGACACCCCCAAAACCCTTCCCCTGAATCTTCTCTGCCAGCTTTTCGCCCCGCTCTGTAACAATATCTGTTGCAGTCTCTTCGTTGTCGAAATCCTCCGGGACGACTCTGGCAATCTCCGCGGGTTTACGGGGAGAGTTGCCAACCGGCTCTTTTACGAACTGCTTTCGGTGAGCGAGGACGACATCCTGGGCAAAGAGCTACCAGAATCCCTCAGCCAGACCTTAGCCCTGTCCGCCCTGATGCGCGAACTCACGACCTCCGGGGCAACACAAATTCGCAGAGATCTCTCCCTGGCCCCAGGCCGACCTTACTTCCTCCAGGCGCATCTTATCTGCCCGGAGCTAATGACCATAACCATCCAGATTGCCCAGCCTGAGGAGACAACAGTCAGCGACCAGGCAGAAATAATTCTTGCCAGCCTGGGGGATCCCTGCACCATTATCAACCGAAACTTTTCCATTATCTACGAAAACGAAGCGGCCAAGAAGATCTGGGGCACCAACTACGGAAAAAAATGCCACACTATCTACCATGGTCTCCAAAACCGCTGCGAATCGTGTCATGTCGACGAGGTCTTTGCCGACGGGATGATCCACAAAAACGAAAAAATAGCTTACCTCAAAGGGGGCGAGCGACACATGGAGATCACCTCCGCACCGCTAAAGGACGCCACGGGCAAGATCACTAGCGTGGTGAATATTACCCACGATGTAACCCTCCGCAAGCTGACGGAAAAGGGCAAAGAACACCTCATCCGGGAGCTGCAAGCCTCTCTGGCCCAGACAAAACGGCTCCACGGCCTGCTGCCCATCTGCTCCTACTGCAAAAAAATCAAGGACGACAATGGGGCCTGGCACCAGCTGGAAAGCTATTTCCGCAGTCACGCCGAAGTGGAATTCAGCCACGGCATCTGCCAGGAATGTGGCGAAAAACACCATCCCCAGGTGTTTCCCACGAAAAAATAATCCCGTCTAATTTAAAATCCGCGCCGTTTTTTTCACATTTTGTTTTACAGTTCCCTGGCATCCAGAGTAAATTCACAAGAACGATAGGGTGTCCTACCTCCCCGGCACACCCAACCCCCACGCAGCCAGGAATACGACAAGCACCATGAGCCCGAACACAACTCTGAGTGACATATTCAGCAAGGTCAACATGAGCGAGCTACCCGCCATGTCCGACCATGTCCAAGAGCTGCTCCGCCTCCTGAACCGCGACGAATCCAGCGCCGAAGAAATAGCCGGGGTCATTCTCAAAGATGCCTCCCTGACCACAAAACTGCTGCAGGTGGTCAACTCGGCCTTTTACAGCCGAGGAGTCCCCATCTCCAACATCAGCCGAGCCATCACCGCCCTTGGCCTCACCACCCTAAAGGAACTAGCCCTCAGTCTGGCCCTGTTTGAAGATTTCCTCAAAGCAGGAGTCGAAAAGGAAGAAATCGCCAAGCTCCTGTCCCTGTGTTTTGTAAGCGCCTCCCAGGCAAAGATTCTCTGCAAGGTCAAAAGAATCAATGTCCCGGAGGAGGAAGTCTTCATCTGCACCCTGCTGCACCACCTGGGCAAAATCATCATCCTGGTTTATCTGCCAGAGCTGTACCGCAAGGCCCAAGATCTCATCGACAAGGGCTACTCCGATGAATTTTCCGCCAAAACCATCTTAAACGACCTCACCTTTTCCGAGGTGGGCATGGAAATCGCCCGCTTCTGGAATTTTTCCGAAAAGATCGTCCTGAGCATGGGGGATACCCCCCCCCAACCGACCAACAAATTCGACTCCCAGCTCTACCTCCTCAACGTTGCAGCCTTCTGCAACCGCCTCACCTGGATCATCTGCTACGGCTCGACCCTGGAGCTTGCTGAATTGCTCCTGCACTACAATCCAATCATGGATCTTAACAGACGGGAGGTCTTTGCCCTGGCCAACAAAAGTCTGGATGTCGCCGAAGCGATACCGGACCGCATCATCCGTTTCGGCCTTACCAAGCTCAAAATCCGGGCCAAAATCTCCCAGAAAGAACGGGCGAGCCGTTAAAACCCTGTTTTCAGTCACGGGGAACCGACAAGAGAAAATACGGAAAAAGATGGGCTACGGATCGATGAAGAGCGTCTTGCATGACCGCGCGCCCTTGACTCCAACGGTGCGGTCATGCCCACGAACATCACAAATCAGATGGTTTCCCCAGTGGCGATGACCAACGAGGAAAAATCACCGGCTTTGCGCAAGGGTGTCACCACGCAGTTGCGTCCGATCACGGCCTGGGGCGGCACTTCTGCCTCCTTGCCGATCAAGGTGATCCCGGTGTAGAGATGTTTTGGGCTCACCTTGTTGGGTGTTTCTTTGTCCTCACCCTGCCCCACTACCGCCCCACGGCCTACCCGGACTCTTTTATCGAGAATAGACAGGTCCACCACCGCCCCTTCCTCCAGAACACAGTCGTGCAAAATAATGGAATCCCTGACCCGAACATTCTTCCCCACTCGCACCCCGGGTGAGAGCACCGAATTAATCACCTCACCCTCAATGACGCAACCGGCGGAGATCATGGAGCCTTCCACCACGCAGCCAGAGACAAAACGGGCGGGACAACGGTCCACTACCAGCCGGTCCGCATAGGGATTTGGCCGAATGCCCCAGGCCTGCGGGGAGATTTCCGAATCGACTTTGAGCAAATCCATGTTCGCCTGCCAGTACGCCTGGACCGTGCCCACATCCCGCCAGTAGCCGTGGAATGGATAGGCAAAGACATTGTCCCGCTCGATGGCCTTGGGGATGAGGTGCATGCCGAAGTCCACCTCCTCGCGGTCTTCCTCCAGAAGCCGAAGCAGGTATTCGGTGTCAAACACGTAGATTCCCATGGAGGCCAGATCGGTGCGGGGCACTCGGGGTTTTTCCTCCCATTCGACGATGCGGCCCTCGATATTGGTAATGCCAGCGCCGAACTGGTGGATTTCGGAAAGCGGTACCACCATCATACCGATGGTCACCTGGGCCTGCTTCCGGCGGTGGAAACGGAGCATGTCGTCGAGGTCCATGCGGTAGATGTGGTCCCCGGACAGGATCACCGTCTCCTTGGCCGGATGCTCCCGGATAAAATCGATGTTCTGACGCACTGCGTCGGCGGTACCCTTGTACCAGTCGGAATCGTGAGCGCCGGTGCGGGGAGGGAGAATCTTCACCCCCCTGGTCCGACCCGTGAAATCCCAGGCCTCGCCGGTGCCTAGATGTCGCATCAGAGAAAGGGGCTTGTACTGGGTGAGAACCCCGACCTGGGTCAACCCGGAATTCATCACATTGCTCAAGGTGAAATCAATGATGCGAAAGACCCCGGCAAAGGGCACGGCCGGCTTGGCCCTGGTCTGCACCAGGACATTGAGACGGCTGCCGACCCCGCCGGCCAACAAGAGAACCAGGGTGTTGTCGCCTTGGATCATCGGACCACCTCGTTGTTGCCGATTTCCCCAACCATCTGCTCCGGGCGCAGATTCGGGTGCAGGGTACAGCCGGAGCCGATCACCATGCCGTCAAGTACATGGTTGTTCCAGCCGACCACTGTCACCTTATCGGCCAGAGGAGGCCCTGTCTCCCCGATCCGCACCCTGGCCCCGAAGGTCACGTTGACATCGCTCACCACCGTATCGAGGATGGCGCCATGCCCCACCACATTATCATAAAAGAGCACGGAATTTCTCACCTCCGCTCCGGATTTGACATGGACCCCAGGGAAGAGAATGGAGTTTTCCACCCGCCCCTCCACGATACAGCCGTTATAGACCAGACTGTTCTCGATGCTGGCCCCAGGGCCCACCTTGAGAGGCTGACAATCCCGAACCGCCCGGTGCTCCAGGTTGGTCCGGATACCCCAATCCTCAAGCTGGATCTTCGGTTCTGGCCCTAGCAAATCCATGTTGGTCTGCCAGTATTCGGCAATGGTCCGGGTGTATCCCCAGTAACCGTGAAACTTGAAACCGTACACCCTGCGCTGGGTCGCCATAATCCGGGGCAGGATATCCCGGCCAAACTCGAAGGACTCATCTTCCCGGGCGTTGGCCTCCAGCACCTCATAAAGTACGGAGGGCTTAAAACAGTATACGGTGAGCGAGGCCCAGTTGAACTTGGGGTCGGCTGGTTTCTCTTGGTATTGATGGATGCGACCGCCCCGTTCGCCGTCCTCATCGTCGATTTCCGCCACCCCGAACCGGCTGGCCTCGGCCATCGGCACCTGCAGGCAGGCGATGGTCAGGTCGGCATCCTTGTCCCGGTGGTACTGAAGAATCTCCCGATAATCCATGTGGTAGACATGGTCGCCGGAGAGTACCAGGATGGTTTCTGGATCGTGAAACTGGACAAAGTCGAGATTCTGATGGATAGCATCGGCCGAGCCCCGGTACCAGCTACTCTGGCCAGAACTCTGCGAAGGGGGGAGGATGGAAACCCCGCGATAACGGCCGGTCATATCCCAGGCCGCACCTACCCCGATATGACTGATCAGGGAAAAGCTCCGGTACTGGCTGAGGATGGCGACCCGTTCCAGGCCGGAATGCATGAGATTGCTCAGAGCGAAATCGATCATCCTGACAAAGCCGCCAAAGGGGACAGCCGACTTAGGCCGATAGGCGGTGAGCACGTTCAGCTCATCAACGCGCCCCCCGGCAAGGATCATGGCCAGGACCTTCGGTTTCAGTTTCATGGAATTCCTGAAAGAAGAGGGGAAATTTTACTTTGCTTCCTGATTGCAAGACCATTATGGAAAGGGTTGCGTCAAAAAGCAAGCACAGGAAGAGGAAAAGAAGGAAAAAGATTTTCAGAAGATTTTGAACCGGGAGCAAGATAAGCGATCGCCGGGTGGCGCAGATACGCGGAAGAGGCCAGCAAAGTGTCCTCTTGCCCATGAGCAGACCGATAACAAAGCAGATGCATCGCCCTGTGATCGCTTACTACTGCAAGTGCTTGGTGGTGAGACGCATCAAGGTCTTGGTTGAAAAATCCTGTATCTCCACAGGCAGATTCCGGAGGAGCACCTCGGCCCTGGCCGCTTCCCGGTGTCCGCCCGCAGAACCGATCGCCTGGAACATCTTCTCCGCCAGCCGTCCGGCATTTTTCTTGTAGCCGTCACAACGGAAGATAACCACCAGCTTGTCGTTATGCAGACCGGAAACAAAAACCCAGGTAACATCGTGGACCTGATTTAAGAAGTCGGCGATGAGCACCAACATATCCGGGCTGGGCACCCTGCCAAGATGGGCATACAGCCGTTGCTTGCTCACCTTCATCACGCTGAGGGCGGTCTTAAAATAATTCAGCTCCGAACGTCGGAAAGAGGATTGTTCAATCTTGCGAACCAGATTGGGGTTGGCGATGTCGAAAAGATAACGGAAGGAAATGGCGTCCGCCAGGGTAACCTTTTTTTCAAAATTTCTGGTGTCAACCTTGATCGCGTAAAAAAGGGCGGTGGCCAAAGTCACCGAAGGCTTCAAATTGGCAGCCCGCAGATACTCGACCAGCATGGAGGCGGTGGCCCCGTAGTCCCTGCGGATATCGACAAAGGGGGCCACCCAGCCCTTGGTGGCAGGATGGTGGTCAATGACCACGTCAAAGGCGATATTTTCAAAACAGGGCAAATGGCTGGGCTGGGAATCCAACATCACCTTCTTGGTAAAATCCCCGATTTTCAGAGTATGCAGACGTTCCATGGGAATCTTCAAAAGATCCACCATGACCACATTGTTGAGCCGCCTGATTTCGTTGGGATAGCCGATGGTGACGCTTTTGACCCGATAGCGGAGCAACCGTTTCACCGCCATGGCGCTGGCAATGGCATCCGGATCGGCATTGATGACCACCAGGACCTGGTCTTCCTTGCCAAAAAGAGCGCAGAACTCAACCAGACGGTCCCTGGCGGTCTTCTTTTTGTTGGACACCGGTTTCTTGGGAATTTCAAGACTTCCGTTTTCGTTCACGCCATCATCCCCGCCATCCATGAAAACCAGGCCAAAAAATAGCCTCCTTGATCTCTGCTTCACCGAACAACCGATGCCCTATACCACATGCCACCATAAATTTCAAAGATTTGACCTTGAGGCTATTCCCCGTCAAAAAAAGGGACCGAAGGGAACAACGTGCGATCGGTGTGGGGAATAAAACGGGAGCCGGAAAAACGAAGCATAAACTCCTGGTTCACATTCAACTCTATATAGGTGATTTTTCTGACCAGTTCCAGACTGCGTTCCCGTGCCTGACGTTCAAGAAGTACCCGCTGAGCCCCGACCAGAGAGCTGTTGCCCACGGGCTCATAGGTGGCAAGAGGCAGATCGGGCAACATCCCCAAAACAATGGCCTGCCTGGGCGAAATATGCCGGCCAAAAGCCCCGGCCACATAGATGCGATGCAGGTCGGCGAAAGCGACACCCACCTGATTGGTCAGGGTGGTGAGGATGGCGTACATGGCCGCCTTGGACCGCATGAGTGCATCGAGATCCACCTGCCCCAGAACCACCGGCTGGCCATCCGCCGAATCCTCGCCCTTTACCACCACGAACTGGTAGCCTTCGTTTCCCTGGATCAAGCGGGCATCGACAGCTTTGGACCGAAACTTGCCGCGGATATCGATCTGCCGGGCCAGATACAGCTCCGCCACCAGATCAATAAGACCAGAGCCACAGAGCCCTTTGGGTTTGACTTTACCGATGGTTTGATAAGTGATCTCGCCACTGTCCGGATCGATCTGCACATGCTCGATGGCGCCGGGGCCTGCCCGCATTCCCATCCGGGCCACACCGCCTTCCAGAGCCGGACCTGCAGCCCCGGCGCAGGCAATGAGCCATTCCCGGTTGCCGACAATCACTTCAGCATTGGTGCCCACGTCAATGAGCATGCACGTCTCCGCCTGCTGATCAATTCCGCTGGCCAGCACCCCGGAGATCAAATCCCCCCCGAAATAGCTGCCCACACTGGGCAGAAACCAGACCACCGCGGCCGGATGAGTGGCCAGTTTGAGCTCGCCGGCCAGACAGGGGTCTGGGGCATTGACCATGGGGATATACGGCTCGCGGCAGAGATGGTAGGGATTGATATTGAGAAAGAAATGCACCATACTGGTATTGCCGGACACTGACAGCGCCCTGATCTCAGTCGCCACCAAGCCGGAAACCCTGGCCAGCTCCGCAGCCAGCACATTGACCGATCCGATTATTGCCTGGTGCAGCTCTGTCAGCCCCTCGCTTTTAGCGGCATGATGGATTCGGGTGAGGATGTCGGCCCCATAACAGATCTGGCCATTTTCCTGATCGGCTCGAGCCAGGATTGCGCCGGTGGTCAGATCAAGCAGGGTTGCTTCGAGATGGGTGGTCCCCAGGTCAAGGGCCATACCGGCAAGAACCGGGGGCAACTGTGGAAGGAAATCAACCAGAACCGGACCACCCACCATCTCATTGACAATGGCGGCGCCCGTAAAGCCTGCGGCGCGGAACCGCCCGGCCACCTTGCTCAGGCGCTGGTAAGGCACCACCGGCATACCCCCAGCCAGCTGCGGGGCAATGGCCTTTTTCAGCCGATCAAGATCCCCGGTATTGTCGCCAAGACTAGGAGGAGGGGCGGCAACCGCAATGGCGCGCACCAGCGGGTTCAGCATAAGCGGACAACTCCGTAATGATTCATGGGGCAACTGCATCCTGCCGGATATACTATGTCGCCTGGGGGGAAAAGTCCCTAAAAAAAATGCTGGCCTGCCCTGACAGCACCCACATCAAGGGAAGCGTCAGCACCGGCGAGCTTGACGTCCGACAGAGGCAATGGTAAAGAGCCAGATCAAGGTCGAAAATTACTAATAGCCTCAGACCTGTAACTGTTCAGCAGTGCCGCATATGCGCGACAGAGGCCTGAGAGCTATACATCGGTATGCGTTCAGGCCGATAACAAAGCAGATGCGGTGCTGCTGGACAGTTATAACATGCCCTTATTGCTCTACACCTATATCGCCACCGAGATTCTGGCCCCGTTCTTCGCCAGTTTTCTCATCATCAACGCCATCCTCTTTCTGGGCAGGCTTGTTCCTCTTCTCAATGTGATCTTCGATTTCGGCGTCAACCCCGGTGATTTTTTCCGACTCTGCGCCTACATGCTGCCCAAGCTGATGATGTTTTCCATTCCCATGGCCAGCATGACCGCAGTCATTGTCGCGGTAACCAGGATGGTCAACGACAACGAGATCATGGCCCTGAAAGCCACCGGCGTCGGCTTGATCCGCCTGCTCCCCCCGGTGATCGTTATCGCGCTATCCACTTCCCTGCTTACCTATTTTTCCGCAGTCACCCTGATTCCCCAGGGTACGCTGGCCATGAAAACGCTTTTTTTGCAGATGGCCAAGGAAAAAATCGACAAGGGCATCCAACCCGGACAGTTCAGCGAAGGCCTCTCCAATGTCGTGCTGTATATCGATGCGGTGGATCCGCAAACCCGACAATGGCAGGGCGTCTATGTCTCTGACATGCGCCACGGCGACACGCCTCTTACTGTTGTCGCCAAAACCGGCAGCCTTGCCGCCCAGCCCGAGAACATGCTGATTACCCTTACCCTGTCAGACGGCACCCTGCACCGCGCCAGCGAGAATATCACCCAGACCATCCGCTTTGACCGCTACCAGATCAACCTGCCCATCAAAACACCGACGGAAATTGGCGGCACCTCCATTACCGAGGTCGGGAAAAGTGGCCTGAACCAAAAACAATTGCTGAAGCAGGTGGCAAGCCATGGCCCCAAAAGCCCCACCGGCCTAAGCATGCTCATCGAGTACCATAGCCGCATGGCCCTGCCAGTGGGCGGATTTATCCTCACCCTCCTGGGATTACCCCTGGCCATGATGGCCCGACCTGGTCGCAGACCGCTGGGTGTGCCGCTTGGTCTACTGCTTTTTATCATCTACTATGTTTTGTTCACGGCTGGGAGGGCCAACGCAGAAAGCGGCCATCTCCCGGTGGCGCTCGGCATCTGGCTGGCCAATCTCCTGATTGCCATTTTCACCGTTATGCTCACCCGGCAGGTGGCAAAAGAGACGGTCCCGCTCTTCCTTACCCGTTTGAGCGGACCAGCCCTGGCCCTGATGGCCAGGCTGCCGGGAATCAAAACCGGAGAAAAGCGATGAAACTACTGGATCGCTACCTCATGGCCCAGTTTGCCAAAAACCTGGCGCTGGTCATCTGCTCCCTTCTTGCCATCTATATACTGGTCGATTTTTTCGAGCGGCTGGACAACTTCCTGGATGCAAAACAAACCATTGGCCTGGCGATCAAATTCCTGCTGCTCAAGCTGCCGTTCATGTACGTACAGCTGATCCCGGTTTGTATCCTGCTGGCAGGAATCATCACCCTGGGTGTGCTCAACCACCATTTTGAATTCATGGCCCTCATGGCCAGCGGGATCAGCGTTATCCGCATTATCCGCCCCCTGCTGGTCGCGGCAGCATTTTTCACCCTGATCACCGTGGCTATTGGTGAATGGGTGCTGCCCCCCACCACTGCGGCAACCGATAAAATCTGGTACGAGAAAGTCAACAACCAGATCCCCAAAGGCATCATCCGGGATGGGCGCACCTATTTTCGGGGCACAGAGGGAGTTTATTCTTTTATTCGCCCCAATTCTGGGAAAAATGAATTCAGCAATTTCTCCTTTGCCGCCTATGACGCGGAACACGGCCTGATAACCCTGATCACCGCCGAAAACGCCACCTGGGAAAACGGGGCCTGGCTTCTCACAAACGGCCAGCAGAAAGTACGCACCGACAATGGCACCTTTTCGGTGACGCTCTTCAAGACGCTCACCCCCGCCTTTACCGAACAACCGGAAGAGTTCTTTGTCCCGCCTTACAAAATAGAGGAACTCTCATACAGTAAGCTCCTGAAGCAAGCCATGGACAGCAAGGTTGCCAACCACGAATCGCTGCTGGAGTTCCACCGCCGCTTCTCCTACATCTTTCTGGGCATCCCCCTGCTCCTGCTGGGGATTCCGGTGCTGCTCTCGGTGCATAAAAACAAGGGCCGCGATCTGGCCCTGGCCATCCCGGTGAGCTGCGGCATGGCCTTTGCCGCCTGGGGCGCCTGGAGTGCCAGCCAGTCCCTGGCCAAAACCGCCATCCTGCCGCCCGGCATCGCCTCCTGGTCCGTGCATCTGCTGACCATCGCCCTTGGCTGCTTCCTTTTAAAACGACACAACCAGTAGCGCCTAAACATGGCCCTCGAAACCGCATCCTTAGCCGCCACGCTCAGCCGCTTCCGGAAGATCGGCATCATCGGTATTCCCCCCTTGGCCGTAATCCGCGCGGCCAACGAACACTCCCTGGTTATCCATGACCTGGACGAACCCTTGGTCCGGGAGGATCTCGAAACCGCCAGCCCCTTTCTGCCTAGGGTTTACTGCGCCATTCTCCGCACCGCCGTGGTCAATGCCCTGCACCTTGAGCTAGACGCCATCTATGCGGACACCGGGCCGGGCAAGTGCGATTGCGCCCTGCACACGGCCACCATCCTGGCCGAAGCTCTGCCCATTCCAGTGATCTGCACCAAAAATACCGACACTGTAGGCTTCGGCACTCCACTCTGCCAAGCCAGATTGCCCCTCTTGGCCAGAATGCAGGCCATCACCGGAGGGGTGAAATCCGCAACAGCCTACGACAACCCGCCGCCGCCCTCTGCCCCCACCGCCGGTTTCTGGGGGGTGCCGCCCAGGGATTTTTCCATCCTCGAACTCTTCCCGGATTCCACCCACATCTACGGCTGGGCCCGCTGCATGGAAAACAAGACCCCAGCCGACCACAATCTGGAGGCCCAATTCAACCCCGAGGTGCCCACGGTTTTCTTTGCCCAGTCCTTTTGTGCGAAGACCGCCCTGGCCCGCTATCTGGCAAAAAAACATCCCCACGCCCTCTACCTGGATGTGGATGTGCACACCACCAGCAGCGCCCGCGCCAAGGTCCAGGCCTTTCTTGAGCTTTCGGGAGTGCGGCCATGATCCTAGGCGACTTCGGCACCTCCTACTGCAAGTTTCTCGATCTCGACGCGCCTGGGGGTGAGCCGACCATCATCGCCACCAAGGAGCTGCCCCGAGAAACGCGGGTGAATCTCGCCACCGGCCACAACGGCAAACGGTTCGCCGACCGCTATGTCAACGAACTCATCGCCCTGGCGAGGGGCGGCGAGGCCTTGATCGAGGAAGAGGAGTATGTGCTGCTGGACTGTGGCAGCCGGGATATCAAGTTCATCAAGTACCAAAACGGCAAGCTGGCGGACATGGGCTGGAATGCGGAATGCGGGGCGTCGATGGGCTTCACCATCGAGCTGCTGGAGCGGTACTACGAGCTAGACTACGCCCACCTGCGGGTGCCGGAACAGACCTTTTCCGTGACCTGCGGGGTGCTGGGGATGAGCGACATCTTTGACGCGGTGATCTCCGGGGTGGAGGTGGCCGAGGCGGTGGCCCGCTTTGTCAAGGGGATTGCCATCAACGCCTACCGCTTTGCCGGTTCGCCGAGCAAGCTCTATCTCTCCGGCGGGCTGTGCGACAATCCGCTTTTCGTGGGCAGCTTCCCCTGCCAGGTCACGCCCCTGGGCCGCTTCGTTCTCCTGCGCGGCCTTGAAGCGGAGGCGCGGCAACCCCGCCCCCCGGCCATTGCCTGAGGTACAACCGGTGCCCTCACCCGCCTCCGAGCGGCCAAACTGCCTGGCCTGCCTCCACTTCTACATCACCCACGAACCACAACATCCTTACGGCTGCAAGGCCTTGGGTTTCAAATCCCTCCAGTATCCGTCCATGGTGGTGTTTGCCAGCTCCGGCATCCATTGCCAAGCCTTCTCTGCCAAGAAACCCCAGGATTCAGACCGCTCGTAGGAAATAAACATCTCGACGTGATGCCATCTTCCCCGGAATTCCAGGCAGAATCCTTCTGCTGTTGCTTCCTTTCTTCTTTTGCGTGCCCAAAAGAAGAAACAAGAAAAAGGCACCCCAGCCAGTCCTGGCCCTGCGGGCTTCCCTTACTTCTCGACGAGGGCGGGACGCGGAAAAACTCGGGCTTCGCCCTCAAACAGTTCCCGCGTCTTTTCCGCCCCCGTCTGCGAGGCGCGGCAGGACAAATGGGGGGGGAAAGAGGAAAAATCCCATTGGCACGCCGCCGAGCACCGGAGAGGCTGCCGAAAAGGGGATTTGCACTGTTTGAGCGCAGCGA
>CALMMG010000043.1 GCA_937868185.1 uncultured Pseudomonadota bacterium | reverse complement strand
TACGCCAGCTTGATAAGACGGGCAATACTAATCGCTTCATTCCGAAATATCAACTTATTTTTTGACCGGCGTAGATATTCACATAAGGCAAAACACAATCAGGCACTCCGCCAAGAAGCAGAGTGCCTGATTGATACAATATGGTTCGCTTATTCTTCTATATTCTTGGCAAACCCACTTTCTCGGTATCTCTCAAAAGCCATAGCAAACGTCCGATATGCCATGTGAGCGAGCTTCGAATATGGCATGTACATGAACAACATCAACACAGCCACCAGATGCATATAATAAAAAAGATACGCCAGCACAGGAATACCGATCAACCTGGTCAATTCTGCAGAAAGCCCAGTTATACCGACAGTCATGATCTCGACAATCAAGAACCAATCATAGAACGTCGGGGTGGCATTATTTTCCTCTTCTGTATGAGCGCGGTTCATCCAAAGGATACCGACGCCGACAATCAAGGCAATGGCGCTGATATTGGCCAGCAACTTGAATGGGTCAGCAAGGGGAATCGGTCCATGCATACCTTCAATGAACATGCCAAGGATATCCTTGCGGATCATCCCGTAAGTGGTAACAACAAACAGACCAATAAATGACAAGACCAAAGGCAGATGGCCGTTAACCCTGTTCAGATTCGCGCCGCACTCCTTAAAACGCTTGTGGGCAAGGATTTCCTTGACCGAGGGCGCCAGGAACTCGGTAACAAACTGCTTTACCGACGGACGAAACTCCGATTTCACTTCAAGCTGTGCAGCCATATTGTGCCACATGTTCGAGACTCCCTTATATGCAGCGAAAACCGCAAAACCGAGGGCTGGAACAAAAATGGCGTCAATCAACAGAACATTAAGGGTCAGCCCGGCGATAAGGGTCGGATGATCCTTGTGGGAATCAAAAAACATGCCAAAATCAATGGCGTCTGCCGCAGGCAATGACATGCCGCCAGACAACCACCACACCGCAAAAATTACCAATGCAGGCAGGGCAATTATGAGCGGCAGATTTTTCCCCTGACTGACCAATTTAGCAAGGCCGGAGGGAAAACCATAATGTGTATAAGCATAGGCCCGGATCGCGCCAAGAACATCACCGGGCTTGGCGCCACGGGGACAATAGGCCGTACAATCGCCACACTGGTGGCAAAGCATGACATCGGGATCAGCAACCAGTTTATCCTTGAGACCCCACTGCGCCCAGATCATTTCCTTTCTGGGAAATGGCTTTTTATCGGTGGACAGCGGACAGACAACCGAACAGGTGGCACATTGATAGCACTTCTTCAAGGTGTCCCCGCCAGCATTCTTCAAATACTTAATAAACTCTAAATCAGGTTCAACCCTCATTCCTTCAGCCATAACACGCCTCCAGTATTTCTCCCTCAAAATGTCAGCTCGCACTGACCCATGACTCATGCGCCAAGACGCATCCCTTCAGAAATTCAATCGTTCAGCAGGCACATAGGCCTGCTGAACGATATTTTTCGTGCTTGATCGACCTTAAAAACCCTTGAAGGGGTTCGGGCCAAGGTCGACGATCGCTTCAACGAATTCGTTAATGACTTCATCAACCTTATTGTACTCATTAATGGCAATCTGGCGCACTGCACACCGCTCAGGTTCAAGACCGAGGCTGCTCAATGTTTCGCCGATATTGGCCATACGCTTATCGGCCAGTTCACTGCCCTTGACAAAGTGACACTGGTAATCATCCCCGAACTTGCACCCCAAGAGGAGCGCACCGTCCATACCAGCAGAAAGAGCATCCTTGATCCAAGCCATGTTTACAGAACCAAGGCAACGGACAGAAATAACCCGAATCAGGGCATTCTGCGGAAGCTTACGCATGGCGGCCATATCCAAGGCGGGGTAGGCGTCGTTCTCACAGGCAAAAACGATGATGCGCAACTTGTCCTCATCATCATCGGGCACTTCAATACACTTAACCATAGAACCGACTTGGTCAATGTTATAGTTCTTGAAGCCGATGATCCGCTCGGGACATGCGCCCATGCAGGTACCACAACGACGGCACCGGGTGGGATTGGGTTTTGGGGTTCCCTTTTCATCATCATCAAGGGCGCCAAACGGACACTCTTCCGTGCAACGCTTACACTGGGTGCACCGCTGAAAGAAGAATTCAGGATAGGTTCCGTCACCGGAACGGGGATGTACTGCCACACCACGGTCTGCAGATTCGATGGACTGAATCGCCTTGAGCGCTGCACCGCATGCGTCATCGATGGTTTCTTCCATGTTCATGGCCTTGCGTACACCACCACAGGCATAAACACCGGTACGACGGGTTTCATACGGAAAACAAATAAAGTGAGAATCTGCGTAGCCGTCGAACAATTCCAGGTCAAGGAAAGCAGGCCCTTGACGATAGGCAAGATTGATGGTCGGCTTGTCGGAGGTGGTTGGCACCATTCCGGCAGCCAAAACAACCATATCCACATTCAGGGTAACATCCTCATTGAGCAAGGTGTCCTTCAGGTGAACTGCCAGACCGCTGCCAGATTCTTCAACCTGGGTCACTGTGGCTTTGGTCATAAAGATGCCATCGTTATTCTGGGCACCTTTGTAAAACATCTCCATATTTCCCGGAGTCCGCATGTGCTGATACAGGACATAGGCCTTACCCGCAGCATTGTCTTCGCGAACATATTGGGCCTGCTTCAGGGCAACCATGCTGGTTACTGAGTTGCAATACGGGAAATCCTGATCATGCTCAGCGCCGCCTGGGCTCTGAACAAAAGCAACATTGGCCGGAACCTTGCCGGTCTTGGCAAGTTTTTCAAACTCGGCGTTGGTAACCACGCCTTTCAGTTTGCCATAGCCGAGATGGGCATATTCGGAAACATCTGCCGGATTCCAGCCCGTAGCCAGAACAACCGCGCCAAAATCTTCGGCAGCAGCATCGTCTTTCATATAAGGCTGTAAACCTGCGTTCGGATCTTCCATCTCGCCTTTGGAGATTTTATCCTGCTCGTCAACACCGACTTTTTTGGGGGCATCCCACTCGCTTTTGGTGCCTGCAGCCTTCAAGGTTACCTTGTAAGCGCCAGGAGCCCCGGCAATACGGGCAACTTCCGTGGAGGTCTTCAGGGTGATCCCTGCCTCGGCCTGAACCGCATCGACCATGGCCTGAACAGTAGGTTCTTCCAACTCGGTCCACGGAGCTGCGGTGGGAAACTGTTTCCGCCAGCCTAGGGCCTTACCACCCAATTTATCCTGGGTTTCAACAATCGTCACTGCATACCCGGCTTTGGCAGCGTCCATGGCTGCAGTCATGCCGGCAATACCACCACCCATGACCAGAATCTTCCTGTTCAGGGTTTCAAGCTTATAAGGATCAGGCACATCGCCTTTCTTGGCCTGAACACATGCCATACGCACATAGTCCTGACCCTTTTCGGTGGCAAATTCCTTCACCTTCTCGGCAGTGTGTTTCTCTGTGACTTCCTCTACACACCAAGCAACGCCTTCGCGTAGGTTGGCACGGGTGACGTACTTATCATCCCCAAAATTAAACTCATCCTTCATGACCCTGGGGGAACAGGCACAAACAACCAGGGTATTCACCCCGTCGTTGGCGATGTCATTCTGAATCAACTCACGGCCAGCCGCACTACAAAGCGCCTCGTGAATCTTGGCCTCCATGCCGTTCTCTTTTGCCGCCTTTGTCAGCGCCGCAATATCGAGCGCATCTCCTATACCACAACCTGTGCAAAGATATGCACCGTATTTTTTATCCATTCACCTTACCTCCTGGACGCTTGAATAGCTTTCATGGCTGCTGCCGTTGCACTCTGGGCACAGGTTACGACGTCGGCTGCCTTTTTGGCGCAACCGGCGGAAACCATCCCGCCATTCGCATCGGCCAGAATAAATCCATTGCTGTCAACTGAAAGTCCAAGCGCTGAAGCCTGGGCCTTGGCCGCTGGCTCCATCCCGGTGGCAAGAATGGCCAGATCGACCGTTTCCTTGATTTTTTCACCGGTCACAGCATTTTCAGCGATCAGGGTCACGCTGCCATCCGCTTCGGCAACGATATCAGCAACCTTGCCCTTCACCCAGGTAATATTCGCATCAGACATCAATTTTTCGCGGAACTTCTCGTACTTGCCAGGAGTCCGTAGATCGATGTAGAAAACGGTAATCTTTGCGGTGGGATACTGCTCACGAATATAGTTGATGTGCTTCATGGAGGCCATGCAGCAGATATAGGAACAGTACTCCAAATGATTTTCATCACGGGAACCGGCGCACTGAACAAAGGCAAAACTTGCGGGTTCCTTGTTGTCGCCAGGACGGAGAATTTTGCCGCCAGTGGGACCGTTGGGCGCAGCCAGACGTTCCATCATCATGTTGGTGATAATTGCGTTGCTGGAGCCGTACTTGAGGTTGGTCAGCTTGCTCGGATCGTAGGGATTCCAACCCGTTGCCCAGACAATGGCGCTCACGTCAACGGTGAATTCCTTGGCTGCCATATCCAGCTCAACAGCATCGTATTTGCAAGCATCCTTGACTGCCTGCAACCCGGCTGCACTGCAGGCATTTTTATCAAGCACATACTTCATGGGAAAAGCCATGTCGTGGGGCTTATACACTGCCTTGCTTTTGTTCATGCCAAAATTGAAATCATTGTCACGCTCATCGGGGCAGGCATCAGCACAAGCACCGCAAGCGGTGCAATTGTTATTGATGAAGCGCGGTTTGCTCTCCAGGGTAACCTGATACTTGCCAGGACCGCCAGCAACACTCTTGACCTCGGTCATGGTGTACACGCGAACCCGACGATTGGCTTTAATCCTCTGGAAGTTGATCTCTAATCCGCAACTTGGCGGACAAAGTTTCGGGAAGTACTGATTCAGCTGCGCAACCCGACCGCCCAGATACGGATTTCTCTCGATCAGAAAAACATCTTTTCCGACTTCAGCGGCTTCCAAGGCGGCCGTAAGCCCGCTTATGCCACCGCCAACGACAAGTACAGCACCTGCGGGTGCGCTGCGTTCGTCTGTCATGCCTTCCTCCATTTAAGTAAAATATTAGTTAGGTGAAAAAACGAATTTTTTTGGCTCAAACGACCAGGGCTATCCTGTTCACGTCTGGCCACCTCAACCAAAAAAACTTAGGCGCCCACCTCATAGAAAAATCTCCAGGCACCTGTGGGGTGCCTGGAGATTTCTTATTACCGTTATACCAATTACTCAGTAAAACTTAGACCCACGGCTCAGTCTCAATGATGTTGATGCATTTAACCTTTTCACACTTCCACTCCTGGGTTGCAGGATCGAAGGTGGAGTTAACAAAGCACTTCCAGTTGGCATCGTCAACAGTCGGGAAGTCTGACCGGTAGTAGAATCCGGGGTAACGGCTCTCCTGACGGAACTCGATGTGACGGATGTGGGTCTCTACACACCAAATACGATGGTAGTTCTCCCAAGCGCGCATCAACTCATGCAGGTCGCCTGCAGCCATCAACTCGGCATCTTCACGCAGCATCTTGAGAAGATCGAGGCAGATGTTGAGAAGCTTGCCTGAGGTCATGTAGTAAGTTGCAACACCGCCGCCATACTCATCAGTGGCCTTCATCAGGCGCATCATGATACCGGCAGGCTTGCAGTAGTTGGGATTAACATCACCAGCGGTAGAAGCGCCAACATACTGGAGGTAACGCTTAACCGGTGCGTATACTTCGTCAGCATATTCCTGGGCGGACTTCGGCAGCTCAGGCTTGAAGGAAGCGTTGTCTCGGCAGAACTTAACCATCATCTTGGCGACAATACGACCCTCGGCATGAGAACCAGAAGAGAACTTATGACCAGAAGCGCCAACGCCGTCACCTGCGGTGAACAGACCGTCAACGGTGGTCATCCGGTTGTAGCCCCACTTGTACTGATGGGCACGGGTACCTTCAACAGTGGGAACCCATGCTTCGTCCGGACCGGAGGTCCAGATACCACAACAGCCGGAATGAGAACCGAGCATGTATGGTTCGGTCGGCATGATCTCGGAACCAACCTTCTCGGGCTCGATGTTCGCACCTGCCCAAAGACCAGCCTGACCAACGGACATATCCAAAAAGTCTTCCCAAGCCTCAGACTCGAGATGCTTCCAGAACTTCTTCACGTCCTTCTCGTCCATGCCGGCAGCTTTTTTGGCATCGATGAAGGCGTTCAGAGCTACGTCGGTAGCCATGTAGATCGGACCACGGCCAGCTTTCAGCTCATTGAGCATCAGATGGTTACGCAGGCAAGTCGGGGTTACCGGAGAAGCGCCGTAAGGCATAAACTTCTCGAGCTCGCCTTTCACTGAATCGCTGTTGGCGTAGAACTCGCCCAGGCCGTTCTGTACTTTGGCCTTGAAGAGAAGGAACCATGCACCAACCGGTCCGTACCCGTCTTTGAAACGAGCAGGCGTGAAGCGGTTTTCCATCATGGTCAGGGTAGCGCCAACCTGTGCACACATGGTGTAGGTGGAACCAGCATTCCATACGGGGTACCAAGCGCGGCCCTTACCCTCACCGGTGGACCGGGGACGGAAGATGTTTACTGCGCCGCCGCATGCACACAGAGCGGTCTTGCAACGGAAAACGTGAACCTTGTTCTCACGGGTGCTGAAACCAACAGCGCCAGCGATCTGGTTTGCCTTGTTCTTGTCAAGAATCAGCTTAACAATGAACACGCGCTCCATGATATTCTCATCGCCAAGAGCAGTCTTAGCGGGCTCGGCAACGATGCACTTGTAGGACTCACCGTTGATCATGATCTGCCACTTACCGGTACGAACGGGCTTGCCGCCTTCGGTCAGTTTCGGGGCAGGCGCAGCACCATCAAGGTTGTTGCCGTCGGCATCGAGCTTCCAAACGGGCAGGCCCCACTCTTCGAAAAGATGTACTGAATCGTCAACGTGACGGCCCAGATCGTAGATCAGGTCTTCACGGACAACGCCCATGAGATCGTTGCGAACCATTTTTACGTAGTTCTCGATCTTGTTGTCACCGATGTAGGTGTTGATAGCGGATAGGCCCTGAGCAACAGCGCCGGAACGCTCCATGGATGCCTTATCAACCAGCTTGATCTTCATGTCGGCAGGAGCCCACTTCTTGATCTCGAAAGCAGTACCGCATGCGGCCATACCACCACCGATGATCAGAACGTCTACATCGTGCTCGACAACCTCAGGATTGGCAACGGCTGGCAACTCACCCAGCGGCTTATTAGGTAACGCCATAGTAAATCTCCTTAAGAAATTGTATTATATCAGTTAATTATCTAAACTTACTTGGCAACCATGGTCGGTACGGGCAGCTGCTTCTCGGTGGAGAGCAACTCGTCGTCCAGGTTCGTGCACTTCAACGCAGGATATGCATTGGCAGCACCCTCAGCGGTGGTCCGCACGGGGAACTTGAAACGCTTCATGTTGCCGTTACGGAACTTAACGGTCCACATGATGGAATCGGAACTCCGCATCGGATGCACCTGACCACCCATGGGTACAAAGTCATTGTATCCACGAACAGCAATGGCGCCCTGCGGGCAGATCTTTACACAGGAGTAACACTCCCAGCATGCATCGGGCTCCTGGTTGTAAGCCCGCATCTCCTCCTTGTTCAAGACCATCAGGTCATTGGGGCAGATGTACATGCAGGCAGTTTTGTCACCGCCCTTGCAGCCGTCACATTTAGAAGGATCTACGTAACTTGGCATTCACTAACCTCCTCACTTGGATTGAATTTTCCGAACTCCGATCTTACGAAATTCGCGTTTACCTTATCAAGGACGACCACCCTGGCTCGAAACCACTCGAAGCAACCGCTTCAAAGAAGATCTTCACCCCGTTGGCCATCTGACTACCAAAACCTAGAAGAAACACATCTTGCCGCTTCCTTATTTCCGCCGCACATCCAAACGGTCAATTCAGCGTATTTTTTCTTCTATTTTGCGGAAAACTGAAGAGCCACTCATTTTTCCGAACATTGGTCTGTATAATTTCTCACCTGCTAAAAGTCAAGAAAAAAACATTGTGAACATCTCCCCCAGAGACCCCATATACGCCGACTCTTCATCATCCATTTCCCCCTTGCTCCTGCCCCGTTCCTTTGCCAACGAATCGCCTCTTAACGGGATAAAAAGTAAAAAAAATGTCTCCTCCTGTTGGAAGTATATTTGGAAAAATCATTTTTCTAGTGCTTGCCAGGCCTTACTATTTTCCCTTGAGAAATGAATTTGACACAGAGCGCTCCCGTGGTTACTGTGTTGCCAAATCGCCCTATGCTGCACTACGCATTGTCGATATAACTAGCTATAATAATTAATAAAATATTTAGAAGCTTTTCATCCTCCCGCAATCATGATCCATATTCTGTAGCATCCTAACAGAAATAGTGCGGACGCTTCTTCTTCCCCAATAACACATTCTTTGAAGGTCCTTAACCATGAGCGAGAAGTCACAACAGACACCACAATCCACCTCCTTTAACAAATCCTTGTTCGGCACTGACAACAACCCGAGCAACATCATGCCTGCCAAGCTTACTGCAGACAGTAATCTGAAGTTCCGTTGCCATCCCGGCGTCTCTTGCTTTACCAACTGTTGTGGCAATATCAATATTGTTCTAACCCCTTACGATATCCTGCGAATCAGACGCCCTTTAAATCTGTCTGCCGAAGAATTTCTCTTGCGTTTCACCACCCCGGTATATCTGGAAAAAACAGATCTTCCCGGCGTAAAGATCCATCTCGATGAGAATGGCCGCTGCCCATTTGTTACCGAAGAAGGCTGTACCATCTATCCTTACCGGCCAACAACCTGCCGCTATTATCCGGTGGGGATGTCTTATTTTCATGCGGCTGGCAACGAGGGAACTGCGGCGGAGGAATTTTACTTTCTCGTCAAAGAGCCTTACTGCAAAGGACATGATGAACCGAAGGAGCAAACCATTCGCGAGTGGCGGATTGATCAAGGGATTGACGAGTCAGACGAAATGAACCGGGAATGGATGGAAATTGTCATGCGCCGCAAGTCCTTCGGCCTACAGGCTACCTTGAGCGAACCCGCCCAGAAGATGTTTTTCCTGGCCAGCACCGATCTTGACAAATTCCGGGATTTTGTTTTCAACAGCTCCTTCCTAGACACCTATGAAGTCGATGCAGAAACACTGGAAAAAATAAAAACTGACGATATCGCTCTCATGAAATTTTCCTGCAAATACCTTGCCTCTTCCATCTTTGGTACCAAAGATCTGACGATCAAGGCGGAAAAAGTAAAGGCGAGGGTGGAGCAGAACAAAAACAACCAGGGCGACATGGAAAAACAGGCCATGGAAACCTATGAAGCGCTTCGCCGCGACCACGATCTGCTCAAGAAAAAAATTGAAGTACAGAAAATGACGGACAAGAAAAGCTGATCACCCAAGGGGGAGGGCAATCGTAAAGGTGGTGCCCTCCCCTTCCTTGCTGTCCACAGAGATTGTTCCCTGATGGCTGTCAACAATGTTTTTGACAATGGCCAGCCCTAGCCCAGTTCCCCGGTTTTTGTCGGTATAAAACGGGGTAAAGATGTGCCCCAGTTTTTCCAGAGACATCCCCCCCCCAGTATCGCTGACCACAAGCAACACCATGCCCGTTGTTTTCTCGTACCTGGTTTCCACAGTAAGTTTTCCCCCTTCCGGCATGGACTGGACACCGTTGACCAAAATATTGAGACAGGCTCGGTGCATCAGCCCCTGATCAAGGGACACCTGCGGTATATCCTGGGCCAACGAAGTCTCCAAAACAATATTTTGCCGCTCCAACTCAGGCGCCATGAACGTCAGAATCTTGCTGAAGATGTCATTTACCGAGGTCGGCGCCATCTTAAGCTCCTGTGGCCGGGCAAAATCCAGGAACTCCCGCACGATTCCATCAAGCCTGCCCGTTTCTTCCACGATAATCTCGGCCAGATGTTCATTGCCCGGCGCCACACTCTTGAGACGTTTCCCCAGGATATCGGCAGTACTGCGAACAATACCCAACGGGTTTTTTATTTCATGGGAAACCGAGGCCACCATCTTGCCGAGGGTGGCCAGCCTCTGGCTTTGGTTTAGTTGCTGTTCAAGGCGTCGGCGCTCCTCCGCCCGCGCGTCAATAATCCGATCCGCCCGCGCCACTATGAAACCAAGGACCACAAAGAGAGCCGACATGATTAGCATGGAAGTAAGGATGATGGAGCCCTGCAATTTGGTAATCGCCACAACATCCTCGGAGAGATCTTGGACCACCTCGATAACCCCCATGATGACATCCCCTTTTTGGTTGTTCGCCTGATACTGCCGAAAAGGGATGAAGGTGCTGAGCTGCGAAGAAATCGGCCGCGCCCCAGGCAGGAGATTCAGCAGGGAGCCGGTTGAGAGAACCACGGAGTTGTTCTCTCCCGCTAGGGCCTTGCGGTACTCAATACCGCCCTCGCCGGTACGACCAATGCGGGTGGACACCGTGCTGTACGAAATGATATTTTCCCTGGAATCAAATATGGTTACCGCTTGGATGCGCATCCCATGTGTGGCATTGCGGACAACACTATCAAGCCGGGCAAACTGCTCGGGGTTGCGCAGAGCGATCTTGCCATAACGCACCACGGTGGGCAGGACAAATTGTTGGAACACCTGATGGCTAAGGTTCTCGGCAACAACAAAGGCATAGGCTTCGCTGCGTTCCAACAAAACTTTTTTAGCGTGATTTGAAATGACCCAAGAAAGGACCAGGGTAAAGAGGAGGAAGACAGCTAGACCGCTGTAGGAAAAAAACTTGACCAACCTGAACGGCTTCAGGCTGGCGAGACTGGCCGCATCGTCTTCTATCTTTTTTATTTTAACCATGGCATACCCCACATCGTTTGCACTGTGTTGTGTCACAGGCAAGCGTTGTTTTTTCTTCCAATGCTTTCTGATACTCAACCCAAAGATATTGCCGGTCGATCCCATGATCAATGATCTCCCAGGGGAAAAGCTCCTCCTGGCCACGCTGGCGCATGGCATAGTCTTCCGGGTCAATGCCGCAGCCCTGCATGGTCTGCCGCCAGTTTTGCCCACCTTGCAGCATGGCGTACAAAGCCAAGCCGACCTTACGGTCCCCTCGGGCCAGCACCGCTTGATAAAAGGCGTTCCCTGGCTGATCAACAACCAAGCGGGTATTAGCCATACCCACCACACCCTTACGCAGGAATTTTATGCTGTTTTTGAGCGTTGCCAATGGAGCAAAGCCATGAAATTGAAAAGGAGTCCAGGCCTTAGGCACAAAGCTATTAACACTGAGGGTTATATTTCCCATGCGCCCAGTTTCCCGACCTACCCCCAGCAGGGTTTTGCGGACCTTGTCCGTCAAAAGCAAAAGTTCCGCCAAGTCATCCTCGGTCTCCGTTGGCAGACCAATCATGAAATAGAGTTTAAGATGATTGATTCCGGCCCGAGCCAGAGCCTCTGCCGCAAACAACACATCCTGCTCGCTGATTCCTTTATTGATCACCCGGCGCAACCTTTCCGAACCACCGTCCGGCGCAATCGCCGCGCTCTTCAACCTACTTTGCGCAAGCAAATGGCAAAGTTCACTGCTGATGGCGTCAGCCCGCAGGGAAGAAAAAGACAAGGCACAGCCCTCGCCCAGTAGATACTCGGCAATCCGGGCGAGATCCTCACCCCGCGCCATCTCCATCCCCAAGAGACCCACCCGTTTTATATCCTCGGGCCGCTCGGCCAGACCGGCAAGGATGCTTTCCGCCGACCAAAGGCGGGGAGGCCGGTAGACAAACCCTGCGGCGCAGAATCTGCACCCACGGCTACATCCTCGGCCAAGTTCAGTCAGAAAAAGGTTGGCAAACTCTGCGTCAGGAGAAAGCAGTTTCGAGTGTCCGGCCACCGGAGATTTTTCCAGCACCACACGCCGCACTCGGCTTGGCACCTCCGGATCGGCCTCAATGCGGGTCAGAACCCCCCCTTCCCCGTAATGCATGAGATAAAAGCGCGGGACATAACAGCCGCTGAAATCTTTTACGATTCCCCTGAGCAGCTTTTCCGGCTCTTCAAACGTCAGGTGCTCGGCAAGATACTCCATGAGTTGCGGGAGAACCGGTTCCGCTTCCCCAACGACAAAAAGGTCCACAAAAGGCGCCAGGGGTTCGGGGTTGATAAAGGAAGCGACCCCGCCGCCAATGACCAGGGGTTGACCAGGGCGAAACCTGTTGGTATTTGCGGAGCGCTTTTCCGCCAACGGCTCGATACCACCGGCAAGAAACAAGGCCAACAGATTGAGGAAATCCTGTTCAAAACTCAGGGAGCAAAGCAGGATGGGGAAATCGCGGAGGGGGCGCCCCGATTCCAGAGAAACCGGGGGCTGGTTGTCATGATAAAAAAACCGCTCGCAGACGAAGCCAGGCAGGCTATTTACCAGGGCATAGACGAGCTGGAAACCCAGGTTGGAGTTGCCGAGCCCATACCTGTTGGGGAAGATAAGGGCAACCGGCAGCAGACCCTTCCATTTTTTCCGCTGCGTCCCTTTTTCGCTGGCAAGGAAATCATCGGATGCAGGTAGGCGCTGGCGCATGGGGTCCGTATCGAACCTGCCGGAGAGGAGCAGCTGACCCCGGCAGTGGTTGCAAACGGGCAGCCACTGCGCACCCGCTTTTTATTGGCATTCAAAAATGATGACATCGTATCAGGCTGTTGCTTAACCCAGGGAAAAACACAACGCAAGCATCCAAAGACGCAAAATCATACAAATAACCCTTTGTTTTAAAATGATTATTTGCGCATTTGCGCCTCCGCATTGTTTTTTCACTTTCTACAATTGCATCAGCTTTCATTCCTGCGCAAAAAGGTCGGCCGATCGTAGTCCTGCTCGTTGCGAATATTGCTGGCATAGGATCTATGCATGCCGTTGGCCACGGCGCGGCCTGCCGCCATGCCCTGCTCTCCTTTTCTAAACGGCAGCGGCTGCGCAGCAGGCTCCCTTTTTTTCTGCATGAGTTGCACCCTGTCGGACAAATCTTCGATTTCTTCCACGGTATCGCGGATACCCGTGGCAATAACCGTTACCTGCAACTCATCGCCCAGGTTCTCATCGAAGATAACGCCCAGAATAATATTGGCGTCTTCATGCACTTCCTGATAGATTTTTGTGGTTGCCTCGGTCACTTCCGGCATGGTCAAGGTCTCCCGGCTGGCCGAGATATTGACCAATACCCCCTTGGCCCCGGCAATGCTGATGTCCTGCAACAGCGGGCTGTTAATCGCCATGTTCACCGCTTCCACCGCCCGTTTTTCGCCAACCCCATAGCCAGAACCCATGAGCGCCTGGCCCATTTCGTTCATGATAGCCCGCACATCGGCAAAGTCGGGATTAATGTAGCCAGGAAGGTTGATCAGATCGGTGATGCCTTTCACTGCTTGCACGAGAACATCGTCGGCCATCTTCATCCCATCAATGAAACGGGTTCCTTTCTGACTCAAGGAAATCAGGCGGTCATTGGGAATGGTGATGATGGTGTCCACATGCTCTTTCAGATTCTTCCAACCAAGTTCAGCATTTTTCATCCGGGCTCTGCCCTCGAAGGCAAAAGGCTTGGTCACCACGCCCACCGTCAACGCCCCTAGCTCCTTGGCAATCCGAGCAATAACCGGCGCGGCCCCGGTTCCGGTTCCACCCCCCAATCCGGCGGTGACAAAAACCATGTCACAGTCCTGCAACTGCTTTCTAATTTCATCGATGGACTCCTCCGCCGCCTCCCTGCCCCTTTCAGGGTTGGCCCCGGCCCCAAGCCCCTTGGCGATACTCTTGCCAAGCTGCAACCGGACATCGGCCTTGGATTTCTCCAGGTCCTGGATATCGGTATTGCCGGCAATGAATTCCACCCCGAGAATCTTGCTGTCCACCATGGTGTTGACTGCATTCCCGCCGCCGCCGCCAACGCCAAAAACTTTGATCCTTGCCCGTGACTGTTCTTCCGCGAATTTAAAAGTCATATCCTGCTCTCCCTGTTCAAGGTCATTGACCTACTCCCCAACATCGCCTGGCGCTTGATAAGCGTGTTTATACTATCCCCTTAAACCAATCTTTCATCCGACCGGTGACTCTCCCTACCATTCCCCCCTTGGGCCGCTTGAATCTTTCCCCCGGCCCATTTTTCATACCATAAACAACCAGCCCAACCCCGGTTGCCCACTGCGGCGTACCCACCACATCCACCACTCCGCCGATATTTTCCGGTCGGCCTATGCGGACCGGCAGGTCAAAGATCTGTTCCGCCAGTTCTTCCATATTGTCCAAAAGACAAGAGCCGCCGGTCAGCACCATGCCAGCGTTGACCATTTCCTTGTACTTGGAATCCAGCAGTTCCTGGTTGATGAGGGTAAGCATCTCCTCAACCCGGGGCTCAAGGATCTCCCCCATGACCCGCCGGGAAAGCTTCCGGTTCTTTCTCCCGCCCACGCTGGGAACCTCTATAACCTGATCCTTGTCGATGAGAGAGGCCAAGGCGCTGCCGTACTCCTCCTTCAGCCGTTCCGCTTCCTTCTGCGGGGTGCGCAGCCCGATGGACAGATCGTTGGTCAGGTTCTGGCCGCCTAGGCCCAGAACAAAGGTGTGCTTGATGGTGCCATCGGCAAAGATTGCCAGATCCGCTGTGCCGCCGCCGATGTCCAGCAACCCGACCCCCAGCTCCATCTCTTCGCGGGTTAAAACCGCGCCTGCCGAGGCCAAGGGCTCAAGCACCACATCCGTTACCTGGAGCCCAGCGCGGTTACAACATTTGACAATGTTATGCACTGCGGTAGCCGAGCCGGTCACGATATGCACATCCGACTCGAGGCGAACTCCGGTCATGCCGATGGGATCCTGGATATCGGCCTGTCCGTCCACCATGAACTCCTGGGGCAGCACATGGATCACCTCCTGATCCGGCGGGATCGGTACAGCTCGGGCCGCATCCACCACCCGATCGATGTCGTCCTGTCTAATCTCGCTATGCTTGATGGCAATCAGGCCATGACTGTTAAAGCTCTTGATGTGGCTTCCGGCAATGCCCACATAAACGGCATTGATCTCGCAACCCGCCATGCGTTCCGCTTCTTCCACCGCCTGCCGAATCGAGTGGACGGTGCTCTCAATATTGACCACCACTCCTCGACGCAACCCCACTGACGGATGCCTGCCGATGCCGATAATGTCAACCCGGTTATCGTGCACCTCGCCAACCACCACGCAGATCTTGGTGGTACCAATATCCAGCCCGACAACCAGATCGCCACGTTCTTCATGTGCCATTTGCTCACCTTTGGTCGATCTCTCGACGCGCCATCGACGGTTATCACCATCCAACTTTTGCTTCTTTGCTCCAAACCGAGCCCGGTCGGGGAGAAACGGTTTCCGCCCTACACCGTCTCGTCAAACCCTACCAGCACTTGGTTCCGCCCATAATCCATTCTGACATAGGCAGCTTTTTCAAATTCCTTACTCTTGTACAGTTTGTACAACACCTTGGTCAGCCAAAAATATTTGGTCCCGACATTGCCTGCGCCCAAATGGATGGGAAAAGGGCGGTCAACCAAATAGAGGGTGATATCTTCATCCCCGTCCACATGGAGTTCCGAGATATTCTGCTTTGGCAGAATCGAACTCCCCTGACCCGCATATTTGATAAACTGCAACGCCTCGCCCAGTTGCGAATCCTTAAGGGTTCGCGGCCACTCATCCCTTTTTAGCCCGGTGATGATGGGATAATCCATATCTTCAGGCGGCAACACCTGGGCAAAGGCAACCCCGTTCTGATCAAGATAAAACAGGCCGTTATCGAGGCTGACAATGGCCACCGGCAACCGTTCCTTAACAACTATAGTCAGCCGGTTTGGCCAGTCCCTTGTAATCTCCGCCGATTCAACCCATTCATGGGCCTCGATCCCGGCTTTCACCCTCTTGATGTCAAGGGCCAACAAATTACTGTGCACATCCACCCCGCTCATTTCAAGAATGAGATTTTTGGTGGTCCGACGGCAGCCTTGGATGTTGGTCGCGGTTATCTGGAAAAAATCCGACCGCCCCAAGGCCTTATAAACGATGAAGCCAATCACACTAACGCCTGCCACCAGCAAGAAAAAACCAATCCCAAGAATGGCCAGTTTTTTCTTCAAATCCAGGCTCCGGCTTTTTTTGCCGCTCCCGTAGCGCTGCTGTATGGACTTTCCCTTTTGCAAAACCGTCTCTGCCCCTTTTTGCCTTCCCGTTTAAAGAATATGGACTTCCGGCTCCAGACGGACACCAAACCGCTCGAGAACCTTTTCCTGCACCAGCCGCATCAGGTCCAGAAAGTCCTGGGCTGTAGCCGAGCCGGTATTTACCAAAAAATTGGCATGCACCTCGGAAACCTGGGCACCACCGACACGAAGACCCTTTAGCCCTGCATCTTGGATAAGCTTTCCGGCTGCGGGCAACCCCGCTGGATTTTTAAAAAACGACCCGGCGTTGGCTTGGCCCTGCGGTTGCTTCTCTTTTCGGTCGCGCATCAACTGCCCGCATCTTATGTCAAGGGCCTGATGATCACCGGCCTGCAACAAAAATTCCGCAGCCACCACGAGCATGCCCTCTGTTTCCAGGTGCCGGTACGAAAAGGCCAGCTCGCCTTTTTTTCTCTCAACAAACTCCCCGGACCCGCGCAAGAAAACCACCGAGGTCAAGGCCTCGCTCATCTCTTTGCCCCAGGCTCCGGCATTCATGACTACTGCCCCGCCCACCGAGCCCGGAATGCCCGCGGCAAACTCCAGCCCCTGCAAGCCCTGAGCGACGCACCAGTTAACCAGCTTCATCAGACTGCATCCGGCTTCAACTTGAACCAAAGTCTCGTCGGCTTTTTTCCCGGCCCGCTTGTCAATGGTCGCGAATTTCCGACCCAGCATGACAATGACCCCTTCATAGCCTGCATCGGAAACCAACAGGTTGCTGCCCCGGCCAATGACCCTCCAGCAAACACCCAGTTTCGCAAGCACAGCAATAAGGCTCTGCAATTCTTCCCGACTTGCCGGGATAGCGATGGCTCTGGCCGGGCCACCCACTTGTAGAGTACACCAGCGGGCCATTGGGCTATCCCATTCGATCTCACCGGACCAGAGATCGCGCAGTTGCTCCGGCCAGTTGCTCACTTTTTTTTCCATCGGCTTCTGCCCCCGGAATTTCAAGACTGCCCCCCTGCCAGGGCTATCTTGCAAATTGCAGACCCTAGCAGGCAGCATGCCCCTGCTCCAATTTCTGCAAAAGTTCCTCGCCGGCCTGGTAGATATTTCCGGCTCCCAGCGTCAAAACAATATCGTCCGCCTGCACCATAGCCCTTACCGTCCGCGCCAGGGATTCAACATCCGCAACAAAATGGGCGTTTTTCTGGCCGTGCAGCTTGATTTCTTCTAAAAGTGCAGAACCGCTTACGCCCTTGATGGGAGTCTCGCTGGCAGCGTAAATCTCCGTCAGCAGCAAAACATCCGCCTCGTGGAAGGCGGTACTGAATTCCTTGAACAATCCGGCAGTCCGTGTGTAGCGATGGGGCTGGAACATGACAATGAGCCGCCGTCTCGGCCAGGCCGAGCGCATCGCCGCCAAAGTTGCCCTGATCTCGGTGGGGTGGTGGCCATAGTCATCAATGACCATGACCCCATCAACCTCTCCCTTGATCTGCAAACGCCGCTGAACCCCGCTGAAGGTTTTCAAGGCATCGCGGATGACAGTAAAGGGAACATCAAGTTCCAGGGCTACGGTTATAGCCGCCAGAGCGTTGTAAACATTATGCTGCCCCGGAATATTGAGAGTTATTTCCCCCAGCACCTCCGTATTTCGGCAGACCTCAAAAATCGAGGTCAAACCCTGGGCCACCACCGCCCTGGCATGCACATCTGCCTGACTGGTCAGACCGTAGGTAATGACCCTTTTTCGAATTTGGGCCAAAACCGAAGCCACATTAGCATCATCCAGACAGACCACCGCCGCCCCATAAAAGGGGAGCTTCTCAATGAACTCCAAGAACGCCGCCTTGATTTCTTCAATACCCTGGTAATGATCCAGATGTTCCAGATCGATATTGGTTACAACCTCAAGAACCGGCGACAGTTTTAAAAAGGAACCATCGGACTCGTCTGCCTCGGCAACCAGGAACTCGCCCTCACCCAGCTTGGCGTTGGTACCCAGGCTGTTCACCTTGCCGCCGATCACCACGGTGGGATCAAGACCTGCCTCGGCCAGAAGCCAACCGACCATGGAGGTGGTGGTGGTTTTCCCATGACTGCCAGCCACGGCGATGCCGTACTTCTTGAGACGCATGAGTTCGGCCAGCATCTCCGCCCTGGGGATGACCGGGATATGCGCGGCTCGAGCCGCCTTTACTTCCGGGTTATTCTCCCGCACCGCCGAGGAAGTCACCACCACATCTGCCCCAGCAATCCACTGGCCCTGATGCCCGCTGTACACCTTGCCGCCCAGTCCGGTCAACCGTCTGGTTATGTCAGTCTCCCGCAGGTCGGAACCGCTCACGGTGTAGCCAAGGTTCAAAAGCAGCTCAGCGATACCACTCATGCCGATGCCGCCGATACCCACGAAATGAATATGTTGTGTCTTCTTATACATACACTTCTATCCTCAACACTTGTCCGCTTAGGCGGCCAACAACTGTATGCTCTTTTCCACAATAGTGACGGTAGCCTCTGGCCGGGCGAATTGCTTCATCTTCGCTGCCATACCCTGCAACTTGGGGGTATCGCTTAACAGCCCCACAATTTCCGTCCTAAGCTTGGGGGCATCAAGATCCCGCTCCTGAAACATCAGGGCGGCCCCGCCCTGCGCCAGAAAAGCCGCGTTGGTCGTTTGATGGTCATCCGCCGCATACGGAAAGGGGATCAAAATAGCCGGTTTACCTAGCACCGCCAGCTCCGCCAGGGTGGTCGCCCCAGCCCGCGAGACAACAAGATCCGCGTCCCGGTAGGCCGTAGCCATATCACTGATAAAGGAAGAGACTTGGGCTGTTACCCCGGCCGCAGCATAAGCCTTGCGCACCCATTCTTCATCGCTGTTTCCCGTCTGGTGCCTGATCTGAACCAGGTCACCAAACCGGTTCTGCGCCATAGCCTCCACCATCAGGCCATTGACCCGGTGAGCACCCTGGCTACCGCCCAAAACCAGCACCGTCTTGCTCCCGGTCTGATCCTTCTGCTGCCCTGCCTCCTGAAGAAGCTCCGCCCGCACCGGATTTCCGGTGAGCACGGCCTTGCCCTTCGGAAAAAAAACCTCAGATCCGGGGATGGAAATATATACCTGGTCAACGATTTTTCCAAGCATCCTGTTGGCCATTCCCGGAATTGAATTCTGCTCATGAATACAGGTCTTAACCCCCATAAGCCTTGCCGCCAGCACCACCGGTCCGGTTACATACCCGCCTACTCCTAAAACCAGCTGCGGCCTGAAGGCTCGGACAATCCGCAGCGCCTGCCACAGGCTGATGGGGAGTTGGGCCACACTCTTGAATGTCCCCCAGACAGATTTCCCCTTCAACGGCAGACAGGCAATGGCTTTCTTCTCAAAGGAACGTGCCGCCAGAGTCTTATTGTCAATAGCGCGATCCGTGCTGACAAAGAGGATCTTCCCTTGGGGAAACCGGCGCAGCATCTCTTCTGCCACGGCAATACCAGGAAACAGATGCCCTCCTGTTCCCCCTCCGGTCACGATCATCCGCATGGACATTTCCTCTGCCATTCCTTAGCGTCCTGGGCCCATGCCGAGGTTTCCATCATTTTTTGCCAGCAGCCAACCTTGCGCCCGTTCCATATCACGACGAAAACAATCCGGGCAGTATCCGTGGGAAACCCTACTCTCCTTGCTGGACTGCCTTGAGATCCAATCACCCTGACTCTTGGTTTTTTGGCACACACAACACACTGTCTGCATATCCCGTCCTCGCCTTTTTGTCGTCCCCATGCTGTGCCCCCTCAGACACCACTCGTTCGGACGTTTTTTTCGGCCGTGGCTGCTATTGCGCTTCCTGCCGCCCCAACCTGCTGACCGCCTGGCTGAACACCTCACCCCGGTGGCTGTAACTTTTGAACATGTCAAAGCTTGCACAGGCCGGAGACAAAAGGACCGCATCTCCCTTCTCCGCCATCGTCCTGGCCAGTTGCACCGCCTCGCCCATTTCTTCGGCAAAGGCTATCTTTGTGATCTTGGCAAAGGTTTCCGCGATTGCCTCCCGCGCCTCACCGATCAAAACCATACCCCGGACCTTTTCCTGCACCAAGGGGCGCAGCATCTCATAGCCGCCGCCCTTGTCCCTCCCTCCGGCGATGAGCACCACCGGCTGTTTCATGCCCGCCAGGGCGGAAAAAACTGCACCGACATTGGTGGCCTTGGAATCGTCATAGTAGGAGACCCCATCGACCACAGCCACCAGAGCCAATCTGTGCGGCAGAGGGGTGAAGCCAGCCAGACTTTTCTGGATGGCTTCCGGGCTGCACCCCATGGCCCGGACTGCCAGAATCGCCGCCATGGCATTTTCAGTGTTTGGTGCTTGTGCCAGCTGGGTTCCCGCCAGTTCGTACTCTTCAATATTTTTATCCGACTCGTCCGTCGTATTAATCCGAACTTTGGTTCCGCAGAGACAAGCCTTCATGCCGGTCCGGTCGGCAGAGCTGTATCGCCGGATTTCACTCCGTAGCGGCCAGGGGCTTTTCTGCTCCGCTGCTTTGGCCAACCATTCGACAATAGCAGGATCATCGCCGTTTATCACCGCCACGTCACCGGGCTGCTGGTTTTTAAAGAGCGACATCTTTGAATCGACATACTCCCCATAGGATGCATAGCGATCCAGATGATCGGGGGTGATGTTAAGCAACACCCCCACCTGGGGCCGAAACTCCCCAGCGCTGTCCAGCTGGAAACTGCTCACCTCAAGAACCACCGCTTCACAGTCCTGCGGCCCGGCCAGATACTCGGCCAGGGGAATTCCGATATTCCCGCCGACAAAAACCTTTTTGCCGCTGCCGGTGAGCAAATCGCCAATCAGGGTGGTTACCGTGCTTTTGCCGTTGGTCCCGGTCACCGCCACCATCGGGGCCGCTAGGAAATCCTTGGCCAGAGCCAGCTCGCCCACCACCAGGATGCCTTTTTTCCGGGCCGCCGCAAGAGGTGCAATCCCCAGCGGTACGCCTGGACTTACCAAAATACAATCTGCTGAAGTTAAAAGCTCAGAGGTATGGCCGCCAGTTTCTACAAAAACTCTTTTCTCCTCCAGCCACCGAACCAAGTCTCCTTCAAGGTTCTCCTGACGGCCACCCTCTGAAACCGATATTTTTACGCCTAGTTTGAGCAGGAAACGCACCGCAGAAACACCGGACTTGCCAAGGCCCACCACAACAACGTGGGCCCCCGGCTTGAGTATTTCTTTGAGATTCGTGCTCATTGATTCATCTTCCGCCTGTTTTTCTAACGCAGCTTCAAGGTTGCCAGGGCGCTCAGACCCAAAACAATGGAAACAATCCAGAAGCGGACCACAACCTTTGGCTCCGTCCACCCCTTCTTTTCAAAATGGTGGTGAAACGGTGCCATAAGAAAAATTCTTTTTCCCCCGGTCATCTTGAAAAACCCCACCTGCAGGATGACCGAAAGCGCCTCCATTACAAAAATCCCACCGACAATGGCCAGCAACATCTCCTGTTTGATGATGATCGCTACCATACCAAGGCCAGCGCCCAAGGCCAACGAGCCCACATCGCCCATAAAAATCTGGGCCGGGTAGGCATTGAACCAGAGAAAGCCGAGACTGGCCCCCACCAAAGCGCCACAAAAAACCGCAACCTCCCCAGCCCCTGGCACATAGGGAATCTGCAAATATGCGGCCAGCCCGGCATGCCCAGCCAAATAGGAAAAGAGCAGATAGACACTGCTCGTCACCACCGTGGGCCCGGTGGCTAGACCATCAAGACCATCGGTGAGATTCACGGCGTTGGAAGCGCCGACCACCACCAAGGTAGCAAAGACTACATAATAGGTGCCCAAGTCCGGCTGGATATTCTTCAAAAAAGGGAAGCTCAGGTGCCCATCAAAATTCGGGTTGTAATAGATGAGCAACCCGGCCACCAAGGCACCGAGAATCTGCCAGAAGATCTTGCCCCGGGCGCTCAAGCCTTTACTGTTCTGCTTCTTTATTTTGCGATAGTCATCATAGGCGCCGATGCCCCCAAACCACAGAGTTACCCCGAGAATGATCCAGACAAAGGAATTCGCCAGATCGACCCAGAACAGGGTGGTCACGGTTACGGCAAAGAGAATGAGCACCCCCCCCATGGTGGGAACCCCCCGCTTGCTGAAATGACTTTCTGGGCCATCATCCCGCACCACCTGGCCGATCTGGTTTTCCTGCATCATCCTGATGAATCGATTACCACACAGCAGCAGGATGAGGAAGGCAGTCAGGGTGGCGCCGATAGCGCGAAAGGTGATATAACGAAACACATTCAGCGCGCTGAAGTAGGTGTGGAGCGGATAGAGAAGATGATAGAGCATGCTGATTATCCTTAGCCCTGCTTCTCAAGCAGATCGTGGGTGATTGTTTCCATCCGCATCCCGCGCGAACCTTTGACCAACACCCAGTCCCCCGGTTTCAGGGAGCCAGCAGCGATACTCGCGCGCAACCAGTCGCTGACTTGTTCCTTCTGCGCACAAACCATGGCCTTCTTCTTGCTCATTCCCGCCTTCCAGGCTGCACTAACCAGGGTCTCGGCAAATTCACCAACCACCAGCAGGCCGTCGAACCCGAGCCGTGCCACCTGCCGGCCGATATCCTGGTGGGCCGCAACACTTTGTGTCCCGAGCTCAAGCATGTCGCCGAGAATTACCACCTTTTTGTGGGTGCGGTCCATCTGGTGCAGGGTCTCCAGTGCGGCCAAAACAGAAGAAGGATTAGCGTTATACACGTCGTTTATTAACCTGATTCCGCCCGTGAGTTTCTGCACCTGTAGCCTTTTTTCAAAGGGAGCGAAACCCTCCAGCCCGGCGACGATTTCCTTAAACTTCACCCCTGCCGCATGGGCCATGCCCGCCGCAGCCAAGGCGTTCTGGACATTGTGCGCCCCAAGACTCCGGATTTTCACCCGGGCCTCGTTGCTGCCAATCTGGAGGGTGAAGGCCATGCCGCGCTCACCCAGACTGCGCAGACGAATGCCTCGGATATCCGCCTTAGGGCTACGGCCAAAAGTAATCTTTTTCTGGCTGCACCGCCGGGCTATGCCCCGCACCCTTTTGTCATCGATATTGACCACCAGCTTGCCCC